>DAORJJ010000028.1:0-25641 GCA_035439005.1 Polyangiaceae bacterium
GCCGACTCCGTCGCGTACGTCCCCACCGGGGCCGACGGCTCGCCCGCGCCCGCCTACGGCCTACCGCCCTGATCCGCCGCGCCCGGCCGAGGGGCGCGCTTTGTCGTTTTCTCGGGCGCGTCAGACCGCGTATGGTCGCGCCACCATGACCGAGCCCGCCGCGACGCTCCGACGCACGCCCATGTATGACGCTCACGTCCGGCTCGGGGGGCGCATCGTGCCCTTCGCCGGCTGGGAGATGCCTGTACAGTACAAGGGTATCGTCGACGAGCACCAGGCCGTGCGCACGGCCGCGGGCCTGTTCGACGTCTCGCACATGGGCGAGCTCGAGCTCGCGGGGCCGTACGCGGGGCAGGTCGTGAACTACCTCGTCACGAACGACGTGTCGCGGCTCGGCGTCGGGCAGGCGCTCTACACGTGCTGCTGCAACGCCGAGGGCACCATCCTCGACGACCTCATCATCTACCGCGCCGGCGACGAGCGCTTCCTCGTGGTCTGCAACGCCTCGAACCACGAGAAGATGGCCAAGGTGTTCGCGAGCGCCGCGAAGGACCACTGCGACTTCCGCGATCTGTCCGCCGAGACCGCGCTCATCGCCCTCCAGGGCCCGAAGGCGTTCGACGTGCTCGCCCTCGCGGGCGCGGACGCGGCCAAGCTCGTCGAGCTCAAGTCGTTCCACTTCCGGGACGCGGTCATCGCCAACGTCAAGTGCACGGCGGCCCGCACGGGCTACACCGGCGAGGACGGCGTCGAGATCTTCTGCCCGTGGGCCGACGCCGCCAGCCTCTGGGACCAGCTCATCACGCTCGGCGAGCCGCTCGGCCTCCGCCCGTGCGGGCTCGGGGCGCGCGACACCCTCCGCCTCGAGGCGAGGCTCTCGCTCTACGGCAACGACATCGACGAGACCACGAACCCCATCGAGGCGGGCCTCGGCTGGGTGGTCAAGATGGACAAGGGCGACTTCGTCGGCCGCGCGGCGATCGAGGCCATCAAGGCGAAGGAGCTGCCGCGCAAGCTCGTCGGCTTCCAGGTGAAGGGGCGCGGCATCGCGCGCCACGGCTACCCCCTCCGCGACGCCGACGGCGGGGAGATCGGCGTGTGCACGAGCGGGAGCCCCGGCCCGACGGTGGGCCTGAACATCGGCCTCGGCTACGTGCCCACGCGGCTCGCGGCGGTGGGCTCCACCTTCATGGTGGACTGCCGCGGAAAGCTCGTCGAGGCGGAGGTCGTGAAGACTCCCTTCTACAAGCGCGCCTGAGCCGCGCGCGCGACTCCAAAGAGACGGATGCCTCGCCAATGAACCGGCGGGGCCGACTGACCAGCAGCGAACACGGAGAAATGCGATGAGCGATTCGTTCCCGAGCGATCTCAAGTACACGAAAGACCACGAGTGGACCCGCGCGTCCGAGGGCGGCGTGCAGGTGGGGATCACGTCGTTCGCGGTCGAGCAGCTCGGCGACATCACCCTCGTCAACATCGACGTGAAGGCGGGCGACACGCTGGCCGAGGGCAAGCCGTTCGGCACCATCGAGAGCGTCAAGACGCTGAGCGATCTCTACGCGCCGATCGCCGGCAAGGTCGTCCGCGTGAACGCGGCCCTCACCGACAGCCCCGAGCTGGTCAACGAAGACTGCTACGGCAAGGCCTGGATGATCGAGCTCGAGCCCACGGGCGACGCGGCGACGGCGACCGCCGGCCTCCTCGACGTCGCGGCGTACAAGGCCCACGTCGACGCCAGTGGCTGAGCCCGCGGCCCCCTCGGGCCTCTGCTGCCCGCGGTGCCGGTCGCGCCTCGACGACCGCGGCCAGAGCCCGTACCGGCGGGCCGCGGCCGGCATGGAGGAGCCGGTGCGCCTCACGACCTCGACGCACGAGTCGGGCGCGCCCGTGCTCGGCTGTCCGAGCTGCGGCGGCCACTTCGTGGAGTACGCCGACATGCTCCGGCTCGAGCGCTCGGGGAAGAAGGCGGATCGCGGCGCCATCGCGAGGCGCGCCTTCGCCGAGGCGCGCGGCCCGGTCACGTGCGCGAAGTGCGGGGGCGAGACCGCGCGCCGCGAGTGGAGCATCGGGACGCTGACGTACGTGGACGTGTGCGTCGACTTCGACTGCCGCGGGGTCTGGCTCGACGAGGGCGAGCTCGAGGCGATCGCCGGCAAGTAACCGCGGAGGCGCGCGCCCCTCCGTGCGCTATGCTCCGCGGCCGAAGGAGAGCGCCATGACCGACCCGACCCGAGCGCAGAGGATCATCAACGAGCACGTGCTTTGGGCCGTCGGCGCGGGGCTCGTGCCGATCCCCCTCGTGGACATCGCGGCCGTCACGGCCATCCAGCTCGACATGCTCAAGCAGCTCTCCACCCTGTACGGCACGGTGTACACCGAGTCCGAGGGCAAGGCGTGGGTCTCCGCGCTGGCGGGGGGCATCGCGGCGCGCCTCGGCGCGAACGCCCTGAAGCTCATCCCGGGCATCGGCTCGGTCGTGGGCGGCGCGGCGATGTCGGCCATGTCGGGCGCGTCCACGTACGCCCTCGGTCAAGTGGCCATGACCCAGTTCGCCGCGGGCAAGAGCTTCTCCGCGATGGACCTCGACCACGCCAAGAAGACCTACGAGGAGCACCTCGCGAAGGGCAAGGAGGTGGCCGCGCAGATGGCGAAGGACAAGCGCGAGTCGAAGGACGTCTTCGAGAAGCTCGAGAAGCTGCGGAGCCTCCGCGATCAGGGCGTGATCACCGCCGAGGACTTCGAGGCCCAGAAGCAGCGCCTGCTCGCGAGCGTGTAGAGTGCAACTTTCTGCGCGCAGGGCCTCGCTCGTGCTCGCCGCCGCGCTGTTCGCGCTCGGGGGAGCGTGCGCGGAGCGGCCCCCGCCCGCAGCCACCAAGGTCTCCGAGTCGACCGGCGCCAAGGCGCCTGTCGCGCCGCCGCCGGCGCCGGCCGCCGAGGTCCTCGAGCGGGTCGTCGCCATCGGCGACATCCACGGCGATCTCCGCGCCGCGCGCCGCGCCCTCCGCACGGCCGGCGCCATCGACGAGCGCGACGCGTGGGTCGGCGGGAAGCTCGTCGTGGTGCAGACCGGCGACCAGATCGACCGCGGCAAGGAGGACCGCGAGGTCCTCGACCTCTTCGAGAAGCTGAAGGGCGAGGCCAGCCGCGCGGGCGGCCGCATGCTCTCGCTCTCGGGCAACCACGAGCTCATGAACGCGAGCTTCGACTTTCGCTACGTGGTGCCCGAGGCGTACCCGGCCTTCGCCGGGTTCACGCCGACCGGCCCGATGGCCTCGCGCGCCGCGCGCTACGGCGAGGAGAAGCGGGGCCGCGCCTCCGCGTTCGCGCCGGGCGGCGTGTACGCCCTGATGCTCGCCGAGCGGCCGGTGATCGCCCTCGTGGGTGACAGCGTGTTCGCGCACGGCGGCGTGCACCGCAAGCACGTCGACTACGGCATCGACCGCATCAACGACGGCGTGAAGGAGTGGCTCGCCGGCCGCGCGAGCGAGCCGCCGGCCATCGCCGTGGCCGAGGACGGCCCGGTGTGGACCCGCGCCTACTCGAGCGGCTCGGTTACCGCGGAGGCGTGCCGCAACCTCGGCGAGGTGCTCGCCAAGCTCGGCAGAAAGCGGCTCGTCATGGGCCACACGGTGCAAGAGGGCGGGGCCACGAGCGCGTGCGACGGCAAGGCCTGGCGCGTCGACGTCGGCATGTCCGAGCACTACGGCGGCCCCACCGAGGTGCTCGAGATCAAGGGCGGCGAGGCCCGCGTGCTCCGGGCGCCGTAGCGCGCCGATGTGCAGTATCGTGAGCGCGTCACGGCACCCGTCATCCCAGCCGGCGCCCCCGTGAAGGTCCCGCCTCCTACTTCGCGAGCATCGAGCGGACCTACGGCCGCCCAATGGAAGAGTGGCTCGCCCTCGTCGTCGCGCGGCTCGAGGCGGGCGACAAGCACCTGGAGGTCGTTGCGCGGCTCAAGACAGATCACGGCATGGGCCACGGTCACGCGAGCGCCATCGTCGCGTTCGTCCGCAGCGCCCTCGGAGGTTGACAGGCCGGGCGCGCCGAAGGCGTGGAGGTGCTTGAGCCAAGCGGGCGAGCCCTCGTCGCTCAGGCGACGGCCTCCTCGGAGCGGGCGCTCGCCCGGCGCACAGACCGTCGGCGAGGGGCGCGCGGCGCAGGGGGCGCTCGGCCTCCGCGGTCTGGGGCCGCGGCCCGGGCATCACGCGGCGCGAACGGGTCGCTCGGATCCGCCGCGGCGAGCTCCTCTCGAAACGGGTGTGCACACCTCTGCTCGCGCAGACGAACACCTGTGCGCGCAGATGCACGCCGTCGGGTGAGTTCGGCCTGCCGGCGGCGTTCGGTGTAGGCACGGCCCGTGCTTTTGGGGTCGCCATGGACCGCCGCACCCCCCAACTCCCCGGTTTCGCTCGATGCACACGAAGGTTCGCTCGCCTCTTCGCCCTCGCCGCCGCTGCGCTCGTCTTCGTCGCGTGGCCCGCCCACGCCGAGGAGCCCACCCCCTCGGCGCCCCTCTTTCGGACCACGAAGGAGTACGCGAGCGCGCTCGACGCGCTCGATGATCGGATCCGTCGCCTACCGTTCGGGGACGAGCGCGACCGCTTGGTCGCCGAGCGCGCGGCGCTGCGGCAGCGCTACGACGAGGACACGCAACCGCGGAGCGAGGCCAGGGCGTGGGTGGGGGCGACGCTAGCGGTGCTCGGCGGCGCGTCGATCGGGACCGGGGTCTTCTTCATCGCAGAGGAACGGGGCTCGGGCGGCGGCTACTTGAAAGGCCTCCAAACAGCCGTCGGCGCTCTGTGCATCGGCGGCGGAGCCGGCCTGGGGCTGATCGGCGTCTTCCAGATCGCCTACGGACTCCAGCGCGAAATGAAGGTGAAGGAGCTCCCCGCGCAGAGCGTTTCCCTCCAGGCAGGCCCGGGCTCGCTCGGCGTGGTCGGCACGTTCTGACTCGGCGGCTCGCGCCTCCGCCGCGTGAGCTCCGACAGCGTGACCGCGCCACGTTGCGCCTCCCGCCAAGCAGCTCGCGCGTCGCTCAGGCGAGGGCCCCTTCGGCGAGCGGCTCGCTCGGCGTCGAGGGGCTCGCGCCGTCCCCTGGCTCTGCCGGCTCCACATCGACCGAAGGCGCGGGAGTGGTGCGTCGCTTCGCCATCTCGTAGAGCACGGGCACCGCCATTCGGCTGATGAGGAGCGACGCGATCTCGCCCGCCATGAGCGAGAGCGCCAGCCCCTGGAAGATGGGGTCGAACAGGATGACCGCGGCGCCCACGACCACCGCGAGCGCGGTGAGCAGCATGGGCCGGAAGCGCACGGCGCCCGCCAGCACGACCGCCTCGGCGAGCGGAACGCCCTCCGCCACGCGGCTCTCGGTGAAGTCGACGAGGATGATGGAGTTGCGCACGACGATGCCCGCGCCCGCCATGAAGCCGATCATCGACGTGGCGGTGAAGAACGCCCCCATCGCCGCGTGCGCCGGCAGAATGCCCACGAGCGAGAACGGGATGGCTGCCATCACGACGAGCGGCACGAGGAACGACCGGAACCAGCCCACGAGCAGCACGTAAATGAGCACCAGCACCACGCCGAAGGCCATGCCGAGGTCCCGGAACACCTCGAGCGTGATGTGCCACTCGCCGTCCCACTTGATCGCGGGCTCGAGCGTGCTCGTCGGCTGCGCGAGGTTGTAGGTGGCGACCGGCCCGTGCTTGCCGCCGAAGTCGCCCGCGTCGAGCCGGGCGAGGTCTTTGTTCATGTCGAGGATCGCGTAGGCCGAGCTCTCGGCGCCGCCCGCGACGTCGGCCGTCACGTACACGACCGGCATCAGGTTCTTGTGGTAGATGCTCGCGTCCTCGACGGTGCGCTCGACGCGGGTGAGCTCGCGCAGCGCCACGAGCCCGCCGCTGGAGCCGCGCACGCCGAGGGCGAGCAGCTCCTCGGTCGACGCCCGCGAGGCGCGCGGCAGCTCGAGGCGGATCTCCACGTCCTCGACCTCTCGCGGCAGGTGGAGCAGGCCGACCGGCGCGCCGCCCACGGCGACGCGCACGGTCGCGGCGATCGCCTCGGCGCTGATGCCGTGGAGCGCGGCCTTCTCCTTGTCGATGACGAGGCGGTCCTTCGCGTGGGGCTCCTCGACGTACCAGTCGACGTCCACCACGCCGGGGGTCTTCTTGTAGATCTCACGCACCCGCTCGGCCAGCGCGCGGCGGTGGGCCGCGCTCGGCCCGTACACCTCCGCCACCAGCGTCTGCAGCACCGGCGGCCCGGGCGGCACCTCGGCGATCGCGACCCGCGCGCCGTAGCGATCGGCGACCGCCTTCACCGCCGGCCGCACGCGCCGGGCGACCGCGTGGCTCTGCGCCGCGCGCTCGTCTTTCGGGAGCAAATTGACCTGGATGTCGGCGACGCTCGGCCCGCGGCGGAGGTAGTAGTGCCGCACGAGGCCGTTGAAGTTGAACGGCGACGCCGCGCCTACGTACACCTGGTAGTCGGTGACCTCCGGCTCGCCGCGCACGGCGTCGCCCAGCTCACGCGCAGCCTGCGCGGTGCGCTCGAGCGAGCTGCCCTCGGGCATGTTGAGGATGATCTGAAACTCGCTCTTGTTGTCGAAGGGCAACATCTTCACCTTCACCGCGCCGGCCGGCACGAAGGCGAGCGCTCCCACGAGCAGCGCGGCGATGCCCACGAGGAACGACCAGCGCCACGCGGTGCGCGTCACGAGCCGGTGCATCACCCACGTGTACGCGCGGGTCATCCGGTCGCGGGGGGCCGCGTCTCCGTGGTCGTGGCCGTGGCCGCCCGGCTTCGCGCGGAGGACGCGCGCGGCCGCCCAGGGCGTGACCACGAACGCCACGATCAGTGAGAACCCCATCGCCGCGCTCGCGCCCACGGGGATGGGGCGCATGTACGGGCCCATGAGCCCGCCGACGAACGCCATCGGCAGGATGGCCGCGATGACCGCGAGCGTGGCGAGCACCGTGGGATTGCCCACCTCGGCGACGGCCTTCACCGCCACTTGAGCCATCCCGAGCCCCCGGTTCTCGGGCAGGTCGCGGTGCCTCACCACGTTCTCGACGACGACGATGGCGTCGTCCACCAGGATGCCAATCGAGAAGATGAGCGCGAACAGCGTAATCCGGTTCAGCGTATACCCAACGAGCTGAAACACGGTGAGCGTGAGCGCCAGCGTGGAGGGGATGGCCACCGCCACCACGACCGACTCCCGCCAACCCAACATGAAGAGGATGAGCAGCGAGACGCTGACGATGGCGATCCCCATGTGCATGAGGAGCTCGTCCGACTTCTCCGCGGCGGTCATTCCGTAGTGCCGAGTCACCGACACCGTAATGTCCGCGGGAATGCGCGTGCCCTTCAGCGCCTCCACCTCGGCGAGCACGGCCTTGGCCACGGAGATCGCGTTCGTGTTCGGGCGCTTCGCGACCGCGAGCGTGACGGCGGGCTCCTCGCCCGGGGTCCCGGCGGTCGCGGCGAACACGTACTGCGACAGCTCCTCGGCGGTGTCCTCGATGGTGGCGACGTCGCGGAGCGCGACGGGCCGCCCCTGGTAGACGCCCACGACGGCCCCGCCGACCTCGGTCGCGTCTGTGAAGAAGCCGCCCGTCTCCACGAGCACGTCGCGGTCGCCGGTCACGAGCGAGCCCGCCGCGATCTGGCGGTTCGCCTGCTGGAGCATGGGGGCGACGTCGCCTATCGCGAGGGAGTGGGCCGAGAGGCGCGCGGGGTCGAGCTTGACGCGCACGGCGCGCCGGAGGCCGCCAATGATCGTCGTCTCCGAGACCTCGGGCACGCGCTTCACGTTCGCGTCGACCTCGGCCACGACGCGACGGAGGGCCAGGTGGTCGTGCGTCTTGCTGTGGAACGTGAGCGCCAAGATGGGCACGTCGTCGATGGAGCGGAGCTTCACGAGCGGCGGCGAGACGCCGGTGGGGATGCGGTCGTGGTTCGACTGGAGCTTCTGATTGAGCTTCACGAGGGAGCGCTCGACGTCCTCCCCCACGCGAAAGCGCACGACCGCCATGGAGCGCCCTGGCTGGCTCGTCGTGTAGACGTATTCGACGCCGGGGATCTCCCACAGCAGGCGCTCCATCGGCGCCGAGACGCGGCTCTCCACCTCCTCCGCGGTGCCGCCCTCCATGGTGAGCATCACGTCCACCATGGGCACCTTGATCTGCGGCTCCTCCTCGCGCGGGAGGAGCACGATCGCGAGGAGCCCGAGCAGCACGGAGGTGACGATGAAGAGCGGCGTGAGCTTCGACCCGACGAAGGCGCGGGCGAGGAGCCCTGCGATCCCGAGGGACGCCTCGGGTGTGACGGCGGGGGCGGGCGCGCCCGCGGAGGGCGGCACGCTCGGCTTCGCGCTCACGGGGTCACCTCGACCGGCTGGCCGTCGACCAGGCCGCCGAGGCCGCCCACGACGACGCTCTCTCCCGGCGTGAGGCCCGCGAGCACGTCGACGGCGGCGTCACGCTCCTGGCCCGCGCGCACGAGGCGGAGCACGGCGTGGCCCTGCGCGACGACGTAGACGAGCTCGAGCTGCCCGCGGCGCACGAGGGCCGCGCGCGGGACCTCGAGGCCGCGGGTCTCGCCCGTGGGCACGAGCACCCGCGCGAACATGCCCGCGCGCAGGGCGGGGCCTGCCTTCTCCTCGGGGAGCGCGATCTTGACCTGCACCGTGCGGCTCTGCGCGTCGGCCGAGGGGCTCACCTCGTCGACCTTCCCGGTGACCTCGCGCTCGAGCGTATCGACGCGGACGGTGAGCGCCGTGCCGAGGCCCGCGTGGTGCGCGATCGCCTCCGGCACGCCCACCTCGAGCCGCAGCGCGCCCGGCTGCTCGATCGTGAAGAGCGGGCGCCCCGCGAGCGCGAGGTCGCCCACCTCGCAGCGCTTCGCGGTGACCACGCCGTCGACGGGGGCGCGCACCGAGAGGTACGCGAGCATGGCCTCCGCCTCCTGGAGGCCCGCGCGCGCGATGGCGCGCTGCGACTCCGCGGCGTCGTACTCGGCCTGGGCGATCGAGCCGCTCGCCTTGAGCTGCGCGGCCCGATCGAAGCGCACGCTCGCCTGCGCGAGCACGGCGCGCGCCTGGGCGGCCTTCGCCGTGACCTCTCCGGCGGAGAGCTGCGCGAGGAGATCGCCGGCCTTGACGCGGCTGCCCACGGCCACCCGCACCGCGCGCACCGTCCCGGTGACCGAGGGCGCCACCGCCGCCTCGCTCCGCGCGCGCACGGTGCCCACGAGGTGATCGCCCGTGGGCCGCGCCACCTCGCGGGCGACGGCGACCTCGACCCGCTGCGGCGGCAGGGGCGGCGCGGCGTGGCCTCGGGGCTCGTGACCGCACGCGGCGAGCGGCGCGCCCAGGGCGGGCAGGAGGAGCGCGTGGGCGAGGCGCGGGCGGGGCCGGCGGGGGATCGTCTTCACGACGCGTCGGAGCCACCTGCGCGCCCCAAGGGTTCGCGCACCTACATTTCCTCCGGATCAGCGCTGACCCGCGCAGGATCCGTCCGGTCCTCGGCCGGCGATGGCGAGGCTGGAAAGATCGCCCGTGGCTGCGACGCTGGCGGCGCACACGCCGCGGATTCCAGGCGATTCCCGCGCGCCGTGTCGGCGCCGAGTGCTTGGCACGGACGCTGCTACGGGTGGGGTGCCCACGCCACGCTCCAGCCCGAGGTATCCCTATGAAGTTCCACCGGTTCGCGCCGCTCGCCGCGCTCGCATCCAAGCTCATCCTCGCGGGTGCCCTCGCGGGTGCTCTCGCGGCGCTCCCGGGGTGCAGCGCGGAGCTCGCGGACGCGCCCTCGGACGACCAGAGCGCCGACGAGCTCCGCGGCAGCTACGCGGTCGGCACCGATCTCCGCACCACCGCCGACCTGAACCACCGCGTGGCGCCCAACCTCGACGCCGCGATCATGCAGGTCATCCCCGCCGGGACGATCGTGAAGTCGGCCGCCGCCGAGCCGCGCGCGGGCTGGTACGGCATCACCTGGAACGGCCGCACCGGCTGGGTCTTCGGCGAGTACCTCGTGAAGCCGAGCGCCCCGTCGGGCGGGAGCGCGGCCAGCGATCTCCTCGCGTACCACGCGGCCGGCACCATCGTGCTCTGGGACCAGACCTTCGGTCGCCGCGATGGCGCCGATCCGCTCTCGAACGTCCGCGACGCCGCGGCGGGCCGCGCCGCGCGCACGAGCTGCTACGGCGGCGCGCCCTGCACCACCGTGCGGCTCTCGCCCGCGCTGCTCTCGGGCCTCGCCGCGCTCCGCGCCCGCTACGGCTACCGGTACTTCGTCACGGCGATCGCCGGAGCGTCGCACTCCTCGGGCTCGTACCACTACGCGGGGCGCGCGGCGGACTTCGACGAGATCAACGGCGTCAAGATCAACGGCAACACCGCGGCCGCCCGCGGCTTCATGGCGGCGTGCACGGCGCTCGGCGCGACCGAGGTGCTCGGCCCGAGCAACCGCTCGGACCACCAGGATCATATCCACTGCGCGTGGTGAGCGGGCGAGCGTCCGCACGCGTCAGGCCGCGCAGGCCCTCGCCGCACGGCATGCAGTCGAGGCCGAACACGAAGACCTTGTTCACCGAGCGGGCTACCGCGCGCCTCTTGCTGGGCCTGAAAAGGACGACGCTGGGCCCCTCGCCTCGCCCCACGGCCCCGTCGTGGAGGCTCGTGGCCGTACTGGGGTGGCGGGAGCCCGTATCGGGGTGGCCCGATCCCCGCGTTGGGGTGCCCGAAGGCCGTATTGGGGTGGCCGCGAGACGAGAAGCCTACGGGGTGATGACCGTGGCCTTCGGCTTGCGCGAGTTGACGTCGAGGCCACGCAGCAGGGCGGGCGACACGGTGAGCTGAAGGCTGCTGCGCCCGTCCTCGCGCGCCTCGGCCAGATCGTCCCAGAGCGGGCGCATGACGTAGAGGAGCCTGCCTTCGCTCTCGTTGATCGCGGGGGAGTCGCGGTGGACCTGCTGGGGCGCGGGGCGCCGAGCGGTCGCGGCGTCGAGCGCCTTGGCGGTGGCCTCGAGCGACGTCGCCGTGCCTTCGTCGAGATCGTAGGCGGCGAGGGGCGGGGACGCGGAGGCGGTGAGCCACGCGCGAAGCAGCTTGGCGAGCTGGCGGAGCGTCGAGATGCGGGGATCCTGCACGCCGTCGGGCTCGAGCGCCTTGTCGAGCGCGGCGCGCCACGCGGTGTTGGTGCCCGCGGCGTCCTTGGCGCGGCGCTTCGTGCGCGCGAGGAGCTTGTCCGCCTTCTGCGCCACGTCGTCGTAGGAGCTCTCGTCCGAAGGATTGGCCGCGGCCGTCTTGCCCGAGAGCTGGCTCCCGAGGGTGGTGAGACAGTCGAGAAACCAGCGCACCCTCACCGGAGACACCGCGGGATCGCTGGCGTGCGCGCCGAAGATGCGCGCCCACGACATGGCGCCACGGAAGATCTCCACCGCGCGGGTGCTCTTGCCCTTCTCGCGGCAAGCGTCGGCGTCGTGGTGGGCGAGCATCGAGGCGGCGAGCGCGTCGGGGAGCTGGGGGAAGTGGGAGCGGATCTCGGCGAGCTGGCGAAGCTCTCCTCGCACGTTCTCGGGATCCTCGGCGGCGGGGGCCTTCGCGGGGGCGGAGGTCGGGGACTTGGCGGGGCGGGTACGAGGGGCTTTCTTGGCCATGGTTGGGCGAGGTTAAGGGAGGCGCTCCAGACAGTGGAAGCGAAAAGTCAGAAGCGCACGACAGGCGGCCGGGCGCACACCCGCGCGCCCGACCACAGCGATTCTATCCGTCGCTACGCCCCGTCGCAGCGGCCGAGTTGCGCGAGCAGCGCCCTGATCTGCTTCACGATCTGGGCTTTGCTCTGCGAAGGAGCGCCGTGAAGCTCCTGCTGAAGCTCGGCGATCCTGGCCTCGATGACGTCGCACGACGGCGCGCACCTGTGGAGCCTAGCGAGGGCGTCCGAGTGCTCGGGATCCCGAAGCGCTTCCGCGAAGGACTCGGGCGACTCGCTCTCGAGGGTCGAGCGCAGGGCCGCCAGGAACGTGAGGACCCGACGCTCCCACGGCCGCCAGCCGCCGTCTACGCGCGGATCTCCCACTACGATGTCGGCAGGAACGCCCGGGAATCCGGCGGGCGCATCCATCCTGGACCAATCCCAGGGCCGATAGGGAGGGAACCAGACCCAGCCCCGGCCCCGGACCCAATGCCAGCCCCCGGCGTCATCTCCCACACGACCAAGTCCCATATGCGACATCTGCAGTCTCCATTCCTAATTGTGGCTGCGAGTGGAACAACGACTCTTGCTCGAATCGGACGAGTTGCTGAGTAGTCGTTCGACGCGCTGTCATTCACGCGATGCGGTATCGAATGCAACTCGCATGCCGTCCAAGAATGCTGACGAACTGGGCGAAATTGCGCATGCCGAGCAAAGCGCGACACCGTAGTGCGCGGGCCACTGCGCAGCTGTGCGAGATATTGCACAAGTGGGAGGCTGAGGTGGGCTTGCATGCTCGCAACCGCCGTCCCCGGCGACGGTCGCCGCCGCTGGCGGTGAGCCGAAGGCGTCCCGCGCTACGGCCTGCGCGTCCGCGCTCCCGGGGCCGACGAGCGACACGGCGCACGCGGCGCAGCGCGACGAGGTCACTTGGAGCCGTGAGCGGCGTGCTGCGCCAACCGTCGAAGCCAGGCCCGTCGCGTCCGCCGTCCCGCGAAAACCACCACCACCACCCACGCGTTCAGGTATTCTCGGCGCCCCATGCCCCCGAAAGGTCGCCTGTCGCCGAAGGACCGCCGCGCCGTCCTCAAGCAGCTCTCCCGCGAGCGTCTCGGTCTGCTCACGGAGCACTTCGCGGTCGAGGTCGCCGACCGCCGGACCATCGACGCACACGTCGAGGCCCTCGTCCGCAAGCGCTCGCTCGACTTTCGCGCCCTGCTCGAGGCGCTGACCCGCGACGAGCTCAAGGCCATCAGCCACACCCTCGGGCACGGCGCCACCGCGCGCGACAAGGCCTCGTTCATCGATCGCATCGTCGGGGTCGCGTCCGCGGACGAAGGCATCGAACAAGACGAGGCCAGCGCCCCTCCCGCGAAGGCAGCCACGGCCCCAGCGAACGACACCGCCCTCAAGTCGCACCTCCGGCGCTTCGTGCTCGAAGGCGCGGGCGGGTTCCGTGGGCGCGATCCGGCGGGCACGTTCACCACCAAGCTCCTCCAGTGCTTCGGCTGGCCCGGCGGGAAGCCGCCCGAGGCGACCATCCCGGCCGAGCTCGCCGTGGTCGACGGCGGGCAACGCGCGACGCGCGGCGTGGCGCTCCTGTGGAACTCGCGGCGCGTGCTCGTCGAGGTGGTGAAGCACGACGTCATGCTCGAATACGCGTGGAAAGACCTGCTCCGCGTGTGCCTCCAGGTCAACCCGGTGCCCCAGTACGTGGTGCTCACGAACCAGCGCGATCTGCACCTCTACGACCTCGCGCGTGACCGCGCCGCGCCGCGGCTCGCGATCCCGGTCGACGATCTGCCCAAGTACAGCGAGGCCTTCCCATTTCTCTCGCCGACCTGGGTGCCCGGCACCACGCCGACCATCATCAACGTTTCGAAGGTGTCCGGTGAGGTCGCCGAGCTCGTCGCGAAGCTGTACCGCAGCCTCCAGAAGCAGCACCCCGAGCGCGAGCGGGACGTGGTCCAGTTCAGCCTCCAGTGCATCCTCGCCATGTTCGCCGAGGACATCGGGCTCCTCCCGCAGGAGTACTTCACCACCCTTCTCTACGAGGGCGCCCGCCACGGCGACGTGGAGAAGCGCCTCGCCGATCTGTTCCGGCTCATGAGCACACGCGACGCTCCTGGCGGGAGCGAGCGCGAGCGCGCGGTCCCGTTCTTCAACGGCGGGCTCTTCAGCAAGCCGGTCACCGTGCCCCTCGGCGAGGCGCAGCTCGCGGCGCTCACCAAGGCGTCCGAGGCCAACTGGAAGTACGTCGATCCGCACATCTTCGGCAGCGTCTTTCAGGGCATCATGAACGACGCCGAGCGCCACAAGAGCGGCGCGCACTACACCGCCCACGACGACATCCTGCGCGTCGTCGGGCCGACGATCGTGGACCCCTGGCGCAAGCGCATTCGCGAGGCCAAGAGCCTCGAGGAGCTGCTCCTTGTGCGCGCGGAGCTCCTCGCCTTCCGGGTGCTCGATCCGGCCTGCGGCAGCGGCAACTTCCTCTACATCGCGTTCCGCGAGCTCTACAAGCTCGACACCGAGCTGCTCGTGCGTCTGCTGAAGGAGTTCCCGTCGACGCAGGGGCAGGGCAAGGCGAAGGTGTCGTGGGGAGCGGGCATCCAGGCGTCGCGCTTCTACGGCATCGACATCAACCCCTTCGCGGTGGAGCTGGCGAAGGTGACGCTCAACATCGCGAAGAAGATCGCGTTCGACGAGCGCCGCGAGGTCGCGGCCGACTACGTGGGGCAGATCGAGATCGACGTGGACCCTTCGCTCCCGCTCGACAACCTGGACAACAACATCGTGTGCGCCGACGCGCTGTTCACCGAGTGGCCCGAGGTGGAGGCGATCGTGGGGAACCCGCCGTTCATGGGGGACCGAAAGATCCGTGGCGAGCTGGGTGCCGAGTACATCCGCAAGCTCCAAGACACCTCGGGCATCGACGGCGTAGTCGACCTCTGCTGCTACTGGTTCCGACGCGCGCACGATCGCCTCAAGCCAGGCAGCCGCGCGGGCCTCGTCGGGACGAGCGGGATTCGGGTGGGCAAGGCGCGCGAGGCCTCACTTGACTACGTGGTCGCGAACGGCGGGACAATCACGAACGCCGTGTCGTCTCGGCTGTGGCCCGGCGACGCGGCGCTGAACGTGTCGATGGTGAACTGGGTCCGAGGGAGTGCCGAAGCGCCACACCACCTGGTCGTTGACACACATGTCTACCCGATGAACAAGATCCCCACCCATCTTCAACTGCAGGGTGACGCATCGGGCGCTCACGACCTACGAGCAAACAAGCGTGGCGCGATGGTCGGAGTGACGTTCGCCACAGATAGATTCACGTTGGCTAGCGACCTGGGTCACAGGCACCAAGCCGATCGGGGAATCCGGCCACTCGCCACAGGAACCGGGCTACTGACCGACAAGCTTGCATCGACAGTGCCATTCGTTGCGTATCTCGGAGGGTGTCGCTCGGAGGCAGAAGCTCGCAATCAAAGCGAGTTGGCGTTCGACCATATTCGAAAGCATGTGAAGGCTCACATCCAAGATGTCTCGTCGCAGTACGACGGTTGGCTCGAGCGATGGTGGCAGCCGTGGAGACCTCGGCCGGAGTACTTCGAGTACGCCGCCACCAGTCGCCGAGCTATCGGCTGCTCCAAGGTGCAATCTCGCGCCGTGTTTGCCTTCATCTCCTCTCGCTTCGTGCCGAACGACACGCTCCAACTCTTCACCTTCGACGATGACTACAGCTTCGGCATCATCCAGTCCGGCCTTCATTGGGCATGGGCGAAAGCGAAGGGGGGACGCGTCCGCGCAGACTTTCGGTATACCAACGAGGTCTGGACCACCTTCCCCTGGCCCCAAGAGCCCTCGGAACCCGAGGTCGTCGCCGTGGCCGACGCCGCGCGCAACCTCCGCAAGGTCCGCGACACGCTCATGAGCGACAACGGCTGGTCCCTCCGCGCGCTCTACCAGGCCGCCGAGATCCCCGGGTACCACCCGCTCAAGGCCGCGCAGGCCGCCCTCGACGAGGCGGTGCGCCGCGCCTACGGCATGCCCGAGGGCCAGGAGCCCACCGAGTTTCTCCTCGAGCTGAACAAGCTTGTGGCCGAGGACGAGGCCGAAGGCCGCGAGGTGCAAGGGCCTGGAATCCCGCGGGGGATCGATCCGAAGGACCCGCGCCTCATGAGCACCGACTGCATCGAGCCGCCGAGGGTGCCGACGACTTGAATGGCGCCGGAGGGAAGTGCGCACCCAAGTGGACAGCCGACGAGCGCCTTGCAGGGATGCGCGCGTTTGTCTAGCCTCTCAGCGTGACGCCGAAGGGACCTAAATCGTCAGCGGACAGGGCGCGCGGCCGTCCGAAGCAGGCGGCCGCCCAGCTCGAGTTGGGTGGGCCGGCGCCCGCCGGGGGGCCGAGCCAGGCTCACGTGGAGGCCGGCGGGCTCGACGACTGGGCGCGCGCCTTCTACGAGCTCCATTTCCATGTCGCCTACCTCAGTCACAAGGGCGACGCGTTCCAGGACTTTTTCGCGACCATCATGGAGAAGCGCTACCCCGCGGACTTCATTCGTGTTCGGCCCTGGGGCAAGAGCGGGGACCGGAAGAACGACGGCTACCTTCGCAGCGGTCGGGCTCTCTTTCAAGCGTACGCACCGAACGAGATGGTCGAGAACACGTGCGTCGCGAAGATTAGGGAGGACTTCGCCGGCGCCTTTTCCTACTGGAAGGAATACTTCGATACGTGGGTATTCGTTCACAACAGCAGGCAAGGGCTTGGCCCGAAGGTGACGAAGCTCTTGCTGGAGCTCGCCAAGAAGCACGCGCCGCTCGTCGTTACTTCGTGGGGCTTCGAGGAGCTGCGCCAGGAGGCGATGGGCTTGAAGGAGGCGGAGCTCGGCTCGCTGTTCGGTCCGTTCGGACCAGCCCCGACTCGGTCCGGGATGATCTCGCTGGGCCTCGAGGAGCTGGCTCCCGTTCTGGACCACATCGCGACGCGCAATCCCGTCGTCGCCCCCGACCTGCGGCCCGTGCCTGCCGATAAGCTCCAGACGAACGACCTCTCGCGTGCTGTCCAGACACTCCTGACGGCCGGCATGAGTCGCGCCGACCTCGTGAGGAGCTTCTTCAGGCGCAAGCCCACGCTGCGGGACCGAATCGCCGAGAGCTTTCGCGCGCGCTACGCTGAGCTTCGACCGAGCCACACCCCCGACGTTATCTTCGCCGAGCTGCAGCGGTTCGCGGGCGGAGACGTCGTGCGGGATCCTGGAGCCCAAGAAGCCATCCTCGCCGTCTTGGCGTTCTTCTTCGAGGAGTGCGACATTTTCGAGCGTCCGGAACCTCCGGAGGTGGGCACATGATTCTGCCTACGAAAGGCATCCAGCCGCGTCAGGCGCTGGTCACGGTCGGCGCGGACGTTCTTCGCCTGCTCACGGAGGCGAAGACAGTCTCGCGAATCTGGGACGAGCTTCGGAAAGCTCGGAGCTCCGCCGACGCCGTGACGTTCGATTGGTTCGTGCTGAGCCTCGATTTGCTCTTCTTGATGGGCGCTATCGAGATCGATCGCGGTCGAGTCCGACGCTCCGCCATCCCACTCTCCCAGCAAGAAGAGTCCCCGTGATCCGCCGCGTCTACTGCGACGATCCCAGGTTCAAAGACCTGACATTTCACAGCGGGCTCAACATCCTGGTGGCCGAGAAGAGCCGCGGCGCGAACGACAAGCAGACCAGGAACGGCGCTGGCAAGTCGAGCATGCTCGAGATCCTTCACTTTCTCCTCGGCTCGAGCTGCGACAAAGACTCGCTGTTCCGAAACCCCAAGTTAAGAAGCGCGACATTCGGCCTCGAGCTCGACCTTGGAGGCGCCCTGGCTCGGGTCGAGCGTTCCGGCGAGAAGCCCAGCCCGGTGAAGGTGGAAGGCGACTCCACGCTGTGGGCCGTGGCGCCGTCGGTGAAGGACGGCGTGAGCTCCCTCACGAACGACAACTGGAAGACGGTGCTCGGCAAAGCGATGTTCGGTCTGGACGACTTGGACGAGGCCTGGAGCCCGAAGTTCCGCTCGCTCATCTCGTACTTCGTCCGCCGCGATCGCGACGGCGGCATGGCCCTGCCGATGGCCCAGTCTCAAAAGCAGCAGATCGTCGACCAACAGGTCGCCGTCTCGTACCTCCTCGGGCTCGACTGGTCCATCCCTCAGCAATGGCAAAAGATCCGCGACCGCGAGAACGCCGTAAAACAAATCAAGAAAGGTCTGAACAGCGGCAACTTCGCGGCGCTGGTCGGGGGCTCGGCAGCTTCCCTCAAGAGCGCGCATATCGTCGCACAAGACGACGTAAAGCGACTGAAGATGAGCCTCGCATCCTTCAAGGTGCTCGAGCAGTATCACGAGCTCGAGCGAGAGGCCTCGGTCCTCACCGGGAAGCTGTCGGCGCTGGTGGACGACAACGTGCTCGACCGGCGTTACCTTCAGGAGCTCGAGCAGACCACTGTGGATGAGGTCGCGCCCGCGCCCGACGACCTCTACCGGCTCTACGAAGAGGCCGGGGTGGTCCTGCCCGAGCTAATAAAGAAGCGATTCGACGACGTGAACCTCTTTCACGAGTCGGTGGTGCGAAACAGGCGATCCTACCTGACCGCCGAGGTTGCGGGGACCAAGGCGCGGATCGCAGAGCGCGAGCAGGAGAAGACGAAGCTCGATGCTCGGCGCGCGGAAGTGATGACGATATTGAAGTCGGCCGGCGCACTCGAGCACTTCACGGCCCTACAGTCGGAGCTCGCAAAGACGGAGGCACGCGCCGAGGCCCTGAAGCAGAGGTTCGACACGATGGAAGCCATGGAGACCGGCGCCCTCCGGTTGACGGTAGAGCGTGCCCACTTGGTGGAGCGCCTTCACCAGAGCTACCACGACGAAGAAGAGACGATAAGCAAAGCCGTGCTCACGTTTCGGGACATATCTTCGCGCCTGTACGAGGAAGGCAAGGCGGGCTATCTCCACATCACGCCGGGTGACAACGGCCCTGCCTTCGAAGCGCACATTCCCGCCGAGAAGAGCAAAGGCGTGAACAACATGCGCATCTTCTGCTTCGATATGATGCTCATGGCGTTGAGCCTCGCGCGCGGGCGCAGTCCAGGGTTCCTGGTGCACGACAGCCATCTCTTCGACGGTGTGGACCCGCGTCAGCGCGCGAAGGCCCTGACGGTCGGTGCCGAGCTCGCCGAGCGGCACGGCTTCCAGTACGTGGTGACGATGAACACCAATGATGTCCCCCCGGGCTTCAAGGAGCACATCCTCGACGTTCATCTGAGCGACGCATCCGAAGACGGAGGCCTCTTCGGATTCCGATTCGATTGACGCTTCAACGCTCGGCCCCCAGCGAGCGCACGAAGGAGCCGGAGGCGGCGGGCACCACGTCAGTGATGAACGGCGCCGCGTCGTCGCCCTCCGGAAGGGCGTCGCGCCAGCGCTCGGTGAGGAGCGTGAGCCAACGCTCGACGCGCGCGTCGAGGCTTCCCGAACCAGACCGAGCGAGCACGACGTCCGTCCCGAGCTCGGCGTCCACCTTGATCGACGCCGGGCTCATGTCGGTGTACGAGTCGTGGAAGAGCACGCACGCCTTGGCGTCGAACAGGATCCCGTTCGAGCATCCGTAGCCGAGGAGCGCCTCGCGGAACGCGTGACGCACGGCCTCGTCACCCGCGTCAGGGACCACGTCGACGACCAGGCTCGGCCGGTAGCCCCCCTCGGGAACGAGCACGAACCGCATGCCGAGAGCATCGCACACCCCTCGTGGGGTCGCTACGCCCCCCGGTCACTTCACACTCTACTTCACACCAGGGCGGGGAGCGCCTAGGTTATCGCCATGAGCGACAACGTGGACCCGCTCGTCGCCCCGCCGCCTGCCGAGGTTCCCCTCACCGACGCCCCGTTGGTTCGCGTCATCACGCAGCTCCGCTTCCCGGAGATCCTCTCCGTCGAGCAGCGAGAGTTCGTCGCGCCGTTCCAAGAGGCGATCCGGCCCACCTACCCGGTGCTTCGGCAAGAGCAGACCCAGGGGCTCGTGTTCGGCCCCGCTGGCGTCGCGCTCCCCGTCAAGCCGCAGACCGCGTGGCGGTTCAGCGATGCGGCAGGCCACTGGCGGGTCTCGCTCACCCCGGACTTTCTGGCGCTGGAGACCACCAGATACGTCAGCCGTGAGGATTTCTTCGGCCGGCTCAGGGCGCTCGCGGAAGCGCTCTGCGAGCACATCGAGCCGGCCCAGATCGATAGGCTCGGCGTGCGCTACATCGATCGCATCACGGGCGAAGCTGTGGCCGACCTCTCGAAGCTCGTGCGGTCCGAGGTCCGAGGCATCGCGGGAACGATCGCGGCGACCCACACGGTCCACGCCATGTCGGAGTCGGTCTTCGAGCTACCGGGAGCTCGCGTGCTGGCGCGCTGGGGCGTGCTTCCTCCGAACGCGACGGTCGATCCCGCCGCGATCGAGCCCGCGAACGAGAAGAGCTGGGTCCTCGACCTCGACATGTTCAGCTCGGCTCCGATGGCGTTCGACGTCGAACAGGTCGTCACGGAGGCACGCCGCTATGCCGAGCGAATCTACACCGTCTTCCGCTGGGCCGTGACGGACGAGTTCCTCGCTCGGTATGGAGGTGAGCCATGAGCGACCTTGCGCTTCCGCCCTTCGGCTCGACGTCCGCCGCGGGCGCGATGCTCATGCGCCAGGTTCGCGAGCCCCTGCTCGTGGGGTGCATGCTCGCTGGGCTCGGTACGTCGACGGGGGTCCGGCGCGACGTTGCTTTGCGCTGGAGGCTGCCGGTTGAGCAGACAACGGCGGGCAGCGCAGTGGCCGCCGCTCCTTCGGCGGTCTCGGCGCTCGGCGAGCTGCGTCGCCTGAGCGGCTTCACCTGGGAACAGCTCGCTCGACTGCTCCACGTGAGCCGGCGGACGCTCCACTTCTGGGCAAGCGGCAAACCCATCGCAAGCAGCAACGAGGAGCACCTCCAGCGCGTGGTCGCGGTGGTTAGGCGGGTCGATCGTGGCTCGGCGAGCGAAAACCGGTCGCTGCTGCTCGGTCCGCGTGAGGACGGAAACGTGCCGTTGGAGCTGCTCGCCGCTGGCGACTACGAGCGTGTGGTCACGCTGCTCGGTCCTGGAGAAGGGCGCGGGGCCGCGCCCGTCGCGCAGCTCTCGGTCGAGGCGCGCGCTGCGCGAGCCCCGCGGCCACCGGCGGAGCTCGTCTCCGCCCTTCACGATCGGATCCATCCGACCAGTGGTCGCCTCCTGGGAGCAAAGCCGATCGTGACTTCTCGGAGGAAGTAAGTGGCGACGCTTCCCGCCGACTCCCACGAGGCGAAGCGGACGGACACCGCCCTCCAGGCGTGGCGTCAGGGCGACATGGCGCTCGACGAATCATGGTTCGTCCACGTCGGAGACCCCGCAATGCCCCTCTCCGAGACGGCAGCGGAAGCCAGGGGATCAGGGGCTCAGGCGCTGACCTCCGAGGTGTACGGGCTGATCGTCGTCACGCAGACCTGTGACATCGTCCGCGCCTGCACGAACCGGCCGTACATCGAAGTAGCGCCGCTCGTGCAGGTCACCGAGGACGACTGGCACACCGTGAAGCGCGGACGGCGCCCTGCCCAGGCAACCCTAGCGAGCCTCGAGAAAGCGCTCCTGGTCGCGGACCTCGATCGCGTCATGACCGTAGAAAAGTCGATTGTCGCGAAGTGGACGCGAACACCAGGGACCACGGACGACGCGGATGGCCGCGCCTTTGCTCAGGCTCTCGCACGCAAGCGGGTCCGGTTCGCGTTCCCCGATGACTTCACGGCATTCGCCAGGAAGCTTCAAGGTCGCCTCGGTGACAAGCACGACAAGAACACCGACGAGGGACGAGGCCTTCGGGCGCTGCGCGAGATCCGAGTGCGTGCGGCCCCCTCCTGGGATGCTCCTGAGGTCGACCTCTTCTTCTGGTTCATCCGCAACCCGGAGGACGCGACCTTCGAAGGAAAGACCTGGCCAGCGCTCCTCAACGGGTGGTTGAAGCTGGTCCCCGCGAGCGGACGCTTCACGAATGTCGAGGGGCAGGTCGTCACGCTGCGCGACATGACGGCCGAGGACTACGTCGAGAGCGACGCGCTCGATCTCGACCACCTTTCGACGGCGCAACCGCCGCAAGGGAGCGCCGAACGCATCGAGCCGCCGGGCACGCCGACGACCTGAGGGGGCGCAACGAACCATGGCCGAATCCATCGACACGAACGCGCAGCTCCACAAGCTCTGGGATGAGACGAAAAACGGCGCGCCGGAGCAGGTCCTCCTCCGGAGCTTTCGCGCGGCGTGGTGGCGCTGCCCGAAGGGCCACGCCTTTCAGCGCTCGCCGCGCGCCATGCTGAGCGATCCGTCGTGCCCCGACTGCCAGCGCGGCGCCGGCCGCACGTCGTTCGCCAAGGCTCGCCCGGGCCTCGTGCCGCTCTGGAACGTCGACAAGAACGGCGCTCTATCGCCGAGTGACGTGGACGCCACCCACACCGGCAACACCTGGTGGCGGTGCGACAAGGGCCACGACTTCCAGCGCTCGCCGCTGCTCATGGTGCGCGACGCGAGCTGCCCCGTGTGCGCCGTCGCCGAGCGCTCTCTGGCCGTCACGAATCCTGCGGTGGCCGCCGAGTGGCACCCCTTTCGTAACGGCGACGTCTCGCCCACGCAGGTGGACGCGGACCACGTGATGAACGCGTGGTGGCAGTGCCCCAAGGGCCACGAGTACCAGGGCACGGTGCGCTCGCGGGCGCGCGGCAACCGGAGGTGCCCCACCTGCTACGGCGGCTGGTCGATCGAGAGCCTGCGCGCGTTCGTCAAGTCGCTGCTCTCGCACGTGCGCGCGCTGAACCCGAGCGAGCTGTTCGCCCTCGCCATGCAGGCGGGCGTCTTCGCGGACAAGGAGTCGAGGCCGTTCGTGATGGCCATCTCGACAGGGAAGTTCCCCGTCGCGGAGCTCGAGAAGTTCGCAGAGGGGAAGCCCTCGCTGGTGGACGACTTCGCTTCGAACAAGGACTTCTCCCTCGAGATGGTCGACGGGCGCATGAAGATCCCCGAGGACCGCCCGTCCGAGCCGGTCGATCCGTTCGCGCTCCCCGACGCGCCCGAGCCGCTCGACGGCCCGGAGACGGTCGACGTGGACGTGAGCCGTGACGTCGACGCGACCGCTGCGTCCAATGCAGCCGCGACGGCCGAGGCCGACGATGAGATGCCCCTCGTGAAGACGCGCGACGCGCTCGCGGCGCTCGACAGCGTGCTCATGGCCAACGCCGACGCGGAGACCGTGAAGTTCTTGCTCGACAGCGCCAAGGCCAAGCTCTGGCGCCACGCGTACGTCGATCCGGCCGAGGCGCGCGAGCAGGCCAGCGCCTTCAAGGGCGACGTGTACTCCGCGCTCGTCCGCGACCGCTTCGTCACCGAGCTCGACGAGGCCGACGCGCTGGAGCTTCCGGCCGGGTACGCGTTTCGCCCCTCGGCCGGCGCGGAGATCACTCCGCCGAACCTCATGCAGCGCCGCGTCGCCGTCTCGGTGCGCAGCGAGCGGCGCTTCGGCAACTGGTCGGGCATGGGCGCGGGAAAGACCCTGAGCGCGGTCGTGGCCACCCGCGTGGTGAGCGCATCGCTCACGCTCATTTGCTGCCCGAACGCCGTGGTCGAAAACTGGGAGCGAGAGATTCTCCAAGCGTTCCCCGGCTCGTCCGTGGCCACGAAGACGTGGCACCCCGAGTGGTCCGATCCGCACGGGACCACGCCGCGCTACCTCGTGTTGAACTACGAGCAATTCCAGCAGCCCACGTCGGAGCAAGAGCTCGTCGGCTTCTTGGAGGGGAACGTCATCGACTTCGTGGTCGTCGACGAGATCCACTACGCGAAGCAGCGCGACGCCGGCGCGGAGATGTCGAAGCGCAAGCGCCTCGTGCAGGGCCTCATCTTGGAGGCCGCCAAGAAGAACGCCGACCTCTGCGTGCTCGGCATGAGCGGCACGCCGGTCATCAACACGCTGCAGGAGGGCAAGAGCCTCGTCGAGATGATCACGGGGCACCGGCACGACGATCTCGAGACACGCGCCACGGTGCAAAACTGCATGCGCCTCTACCAGCGGCTCGTCACCCTCGGGACACGCTGGAAGCCCGACTACAAGATTCAGCTCGACGTGCTCAGAGACGAGATCGACTGCGAAGCGGAGCTGGACGAGATCCGCCAGCTCGGCCACAGCAAGGCGTCTACGCTCCAGCTCGAGCAGGTGCTCACGCGCCTCCGCGTGCCGAAGATCGTGGAGCACATCGGCCCCGGCGAGAAGGTGCTCGTCTACACGCACTACGTCGACGGCATCGCGAACGTTCTCCGAGAAGCCATCGACACGGCGGGTTATCGCGCGGGCATGCTCACGGGCGACACGGACGACGCCGACCTGAAGGAGTTCTTGAAGGCCGACGGCAACGTTGACGTGCTCGTCGCCTCGAGCCGCATCGGCACGGGGGTCAACGGCCTCCAGTACGTGTGCAACAAGCTCATCATCAACGTGCTGCCTTGGACGAACGCCGAGTACGAGCAGCTCGTGGGGCGCCTGTTCCGCCAGGGCAGCCGCTTCGACAAGGTGCGAGTGGTCATCCCGGTCACGTTCGCGGTGGTGAACGGGGAGCGCTGGTCGTACTGCGAGTCCAAGCTGCATCGGCTCGAGTACAAGAAGTCGATCGCCGACGCGGCCGTCGACGGCGTGGTGCCGGAGGGCAACCTGCGCACGCCGAGCCAGGCGCAGCAGGACATCATGGACTGGCTCGCGCGGCTCGACCTCGGCCGGATCAACGAGGTGGCCCGACCCGCCATCAAGATCCCGCTCTCGGGCGAGCCGACCGAAGTGGCCCGCCGCGTCGCCAAGTACGGCGACTTCGCCAAGATGAACAACCGCTGGTACGCAGCCGGGAGCGACGCGACCCACGCGCGCCTCTCCGCGAGCCCGGAGGAGTGGGCCCACTACCACACGATGTACCGGCAGCTGCGCGAGTCGTGGCCGGTGGTGCCCTACAAGGAGGAGATTCGCTGGCTCTCGGAGCGCTCGGGGCTCGTCGTCGGCGACTTCGGCTGCGGCGAGGCGCTGGTGGGTAAGGCGGCCTCGGAGGCCCACCGCGTGCACAGCTTCGACCACGTGGCGATCGACGACAGCGTGGTCGCGTGCGACATCGCCAAGGTGCCGCTAGAAGACGGCGCGCTCGACGTGGCGATCTTCTGCCTCTCGCTCATGGGCAAGAATTTCACCGACTACATCCGCGAGGCACACCGGTGCCTGCGACTCGACGGTCAGCTCCACTTCTGGGAGCCCACGAGCTACTTCGAGGACGTTGGGACGTTTTGCGCTGCGCTGGCCCGCCTCGGCTTCGACGTGATGTCCAGGGAGACGGAGGGCGCGTTCACACGGATCTACGCTGTGCGGAACGCGAAGAAGGTGGACCCGGACGTGGTGCTCCCGTTCCGGGGGTTGCGGAGGTAGGGCCGCCGAGCGCCTCCTCCACGAGCCCGATGATCGCGAGTTGGATGGCGTCCTGCAGGCCGATGCCGCGGAGCTCGGCCCAGGAAGCGAGCGGCCCGAGCACCTCGCGATCGATGTGGAGCGCCTCGAGCACGACGAACCGACCGCACGGGGAGAGCTTCATAGGCCGGGGAGTGCACGTGGCGTACCCGAGGGGGGAGGCGGAAATGCGGTGAGTATTGACCAGACGGGTGACCCGGACGGATCTTGGGGTGTCCAAGGACAGTACGATGCCGGGGGAACCCCGTGGGGCGCGAGCGGGTCTGAGGCTCGCGTGTGCGTGTGCGTGCGCGGCTGCGAGCGCGGCTGCGGCCGGGGTCGGGGTCGGGGGCACGCGGCCGAGTGCGCACGTGCGGCCCGGCGGCCCGCAGTCGTCCCCGACCGCACATGCAG
>DAORJJ010000029.1:0-25547 GCA_035439005.1 Polyangiaceae bacterium
GCCCCGCCGAGCGCGCCGAGCGCGACCCCGAGCGCCTTCGCGCGGGCGACCACCGCCACCGCGAGCGGCGCGCCGCTCGCGGGCAGGACCGCGAGGAGCGAGAGGAGGAGCGGCCACGGCAGCGGGGTGACGCCGTCGGTCGACGGCCCGCTGGCGTGGAACCGGTAGCCCGCGCCCGACGCGAGGTTCACCGCGTACCTCGCCGAGATCAGCGCGTCGTCGACCGTGAAACCCCACATGAAGACCGCGGGGACGAGCGCACCCACGAGCCCGGCGAGGGCCAACGCGGGCGCCCGGCGCGGGGCGGCGCGGGGGGCTACCAGCGCGGACAGGGCTTGTCCAATTGCCTTCATCCTGCGCCGAAAACTACAGCTCTCACCCTCACGCTTCCTACCATGGCGCTGCCGTCGCAACCCGAGGAGAGCCGTAGAGAGCATGCGAAGCTTCGAGATATTCGTCGACCAAGGTTCCTCCGCCGAGCCCGCGCCCCGCGGAGAGACGTCGCTCGCGCAGCGGCGAGGCGGCGCCCCGCGTGGTCCCGCTCCGCGTGAGGTCCTCGACATCTTCATCCAGGGCACCAACGTCACCGCGAGCGTCAACGAGCGCAACGCGGTGAGCGTCCTCCGCGACCTGGCGAGCGCGCTGACGCCGCTGCTCGCCGCCCACCGAGGCAAGGCGATCGTGCGCTTCTACGACGACTCGTGGGAGCTCGCGGTCGAGCGCTTCGGACCGACCGCGCTCCTCAGCGTGTACCGGGCCGGCGGCGATCCGAAGGTCCTCGTGCACGAGCGCCCGGTGGCCTTCAGCGAGGTGCGCGCGAGCGTGCTCGACGCGCTAGCGAGCGCCGCGGGCGCGAGCGCGGCGGGCGTGAGCCGGGCGAGAGCCCCGGAGCTCGAGACCGTCCGTCGGCTTCTGGCCGACACCGAGGACCTCGGCGCAGACAACGACCTGCCGCTGCCTCGCCCCACCCCGGTCGTCATCGAGCTCGACCGCGACGCGCCGATCTCCTTCGCCGCCGAGTTTCTCCTCCGGGAGGGGGCGCGCGGCGCCGCGCAGTCGAGCGTCGAGCGCGCGGATCTTCACGCGCTGCTCTTCCGGGGGCGGATGCGCGCCGAAATCCGCGGGCGCGCCGTCGACCTCGGCGAGGCCGCGCCCTTCCTCGTGGCCGAGCGCCTCGTCGAGCTCGCGCGCGGAGCCCTCGCCTCGTGGGAGCGCGGCCAGGGCTTCCACGTCCGCGCGAACGCCGGAGGGCTCTTGCTCGGGCTCCGCGCAAGCTGCGACGCCGCCGGCAGCGAGAGCGCGGCCCTGGTCCTCGGCAGCGCCGAGCTCGCGAGCCGCGAACGTGCACTCTACACCTTTCCGAACCTCGGCGTCTCCGACGTGGTCGAGGCCGCCCTCGCGTTCGGCCGCGCCGTCGTCCGCGCGGTCGTGCGCCGCGATCGCTCGCAGTCGATGAACCTCCGGCTCTCGGCCTTCCGCCGGCAGGTCCGCGAGCTCGAGGGCGCGCTCCGCGAGGTGAAGCGCTCCGACTCGTTCGTGAACCGCGCGCCCGAGTCGTACCGCGCGTTCGCCGAGGGCGCCGCCCGCCCGCGCAGCGACGCCGTCCCGCCGGCGCGCCTCCGCTACGCCCCGAAGTGGCGCGCGCAGATCGCCGGTATCGATCTCCGCGGGACGTTCCTGTGCGGCGACCGCCTCATCGTGGGCTCGGTCCACGAGCTCGCGTGCCTCGACCGCGCGACGGGCGACGTCCTGTGGCGCGCCCCCGCCTCGCGCGCCACGAGCGTGGTCACGCCCGCGGGCATCGCGCGGGTGGCGAGCGACGGCGAGGTGACGGTGCACGACTTCGGCAACGGCGAGGTCGCGCTCCGCACGTGGATCGCGCCGCGCGGCGCTGGGCCGCAGGCCGGGTGCGTCGTGAGCGCGCCGGGCCTCCCGCGCCTGCTCATCTTGACCGAGGGCGAGCGGCACCTCGTCGCGCTCGACCTCCTCACGGGCGAGCCTCGCTGGCGCTACGCGTGGGGGAAGAGCTCGGGCGCCCTGCGCCTCAAGCGCTCAGGCAAGCTCCTCTACGTGGCCACCGGCGACACCGCGCTCACGGCGCTGGACGTGGCCACGGGATCGGTCGTCTGGCGCGTGCGCGACAGGCTCCGGTTCTGCGCCGCGCCCACGGTCGACCAGCACGGGCTCTACGCCGTCGCGGGCGCCGCGCACGGCCCCGGTCAGCTCGCGATCGTCGATCCCTTCTCGGGCGAGGTGCGCGTGTCGCACGCGCTCACGGGCACGGTCACCGTCGAGGGGAGCCCCCTCGTCGCCAGCGACGCCGTCGTCCTCGCGCTGCGCCAGCGCGACGGCCTCCGCCTCGTGGGCCTCGACCGCGCCACCGGCAAGCCGCGCTTCGACACGAAGACCGCGGTGGCCCCCGTCGGCACCTCCTGGCTCGCCGTCGACGATCTCATCATCGGGAACACGCCCACGGGCGAGCTCCTCGCGGTCGAGTCCACCGGGGGCCGCGTTCGGTACCGGCAAGAGCTCGGGCGCGCCAACGAGGCCGACGCCCCGAGGCGCCTCGAGCCCGTGCTCCGCTCGGGCGCGCTCTTCGTGCCGCACATCGACGTGCACGTGTTCCGCCCCCAGGACGGCGCGCGCCTCGGCACGGTGGGCCCGTGCGACGCCATCCCCGATCTCCTGCGCGTCGACGAGAAGTGCGACGCGTACATCGCCGAGGAGAGCGGCCACCTCGCCGCCTTCGGCTCCGGCGCGCGGCTCTCGCTCGTCCGCTGAGCGCGGGAAGGCGCCCCCTGCCCTGCCGCGGTCGCACCCGGCGCTTCACGAGGAAGATCGGGCCCTCGGCGGCGTACTCTAGGGGGATGGCCCCCGCGCGCACCACCGCCTCCTCGCGCACCGCGCTCTCCGCCGCCGCGTGCGCCCTCGCGCTGGTTTGGTTGGGCGCGTGCAGCGACCTCAAGGAGGGCACTGACTCGCTCGCCGACGGCGGCCCGGACACGCTCGGGACGAGCGACGGCGGCCCTTCCCCCACGCCGCCCGCCCCGTCGGGCTCCTCCCCCGGCGAGGACGCCGCGTCCCGGCCCGTGGGCTCCGGCCCCACCGGCCCCGGCCCCTTCGGCGCGCTCCCCAACGGGTACTGCTGCACCGACGCGACGCAGTGCCGATCGCGCCAGTGCGTCGACGCGCCCGGCGGCCGGATGTGCGTCGACCGGTGCGGGGATCCGAGCGGGTGCCTCGCCACGGCGGGCTCGTTCACCTGCCAGGGCGCGGGCGTGGACCGGCTGTGCGCGCCGAGCGCGGCGACGCGGTGCATCCCCGGGGATCTCTTCGCGCGCGGCACGCGGAAGCTCGGCGACTGCTGCACCGCCACCCACGACGCCAACGCGGGGCTCGAGTGCGAGGGCGGCTCGTGCGCCTCCTTCGGCAAGGCGGGCAACCCCTACATCTGCTACCAGGCCTGCTCGAAGCCCTCCGACTGCCCCGGCAACTTCATGTGCGCGCTCGGCGCCTACGACTTCAAGATCTGCGTGCCTGAGTCGGGCGAGTCGACCACCTGCCGCGAGCCCTGAGCGCCGGCTACCGCGGCGGGGCCCCGGCCCGGATCGGCGGAGTCGGGCGAGTCGGCCGCTAGCGCGCGGCCGCCGGATCGTCGGGGTCAGCGTAGCTCACGCGGAGCACCGTGAGCTCCACCGTCCCCTTCGGGCGCGCCACGAGGGTCGTGTCCCCCTCCCGCTTGCCGAGGAGCGCCTTCGCGACCGGCGAGGCGACGCTGATGTGCCTGCGGGCGAGGTCGATCTCGTCGGGGCCGACGATGCGGTAGGTCGCCTCCGCCCCGTCTTCGTCCTCGACCGTGACCCACGCGCCGAAGAAGACGCGCCCGACGTCGCCGCTCGCGAGGTGCGCGCCGGGCTCGACCACGCGGAGCACGTCGAGGCGCTTCGACAGGAAGCGGATGCGGCGATCGATCTCGCGCAGCCGCTTCTTTCCATAGATGTACTCTGCATTCTCCGAGCGATCGCCCTGCGCGGCGGCCGCCTGCACGTCGGCGGTGACCTTCGGCCGCTCGCCGTGCCACAGCCGCTCGAGCTCGTCGCGGAGGCGGCGCTGGCCCTCGCGGGTGATGTAGCTCGGCCCTCGCGGCGCGGGCTCGATCTCGTCCGCGTCGTCGTCGTCCGCGCCGGGCTCGGGCTCCTTCGTGAAGGCCTTGGACACGCCTACGTCACCTCGTGCATGAGCTTCCGGATCGGGCGCGAGAACACGAAGAGCACGCCGGCGCCGAGGATGCTGATCACGACGAACAGCTGGAAGTAGCTCACCGGGGTGACCTTGCCCCACGACTCGCCGATGCTGCCGCCCACGTACTGCGCGACCGAGCTCGACAGCAGCCACACGCCCATGAACAGCGACCCGAAGCGCGCGGGCGCGAGCTTGGTGACCATCGAGAGGCCGACCGGCGACAGGCACAGCTCGCCGAGCGTCGCGAGCAGGTAGCTCAGGAAGAGCCACATGCCGCTCACGCGGCTGTCCTGGCTCGCCTTCGCCAGCTCGACGACGGCGGCCTTCCACGCGGGCGGCGCCGCGCACTGGAGCACGCTCACCTTCGAGTTCTCGTCGACCTGCGCGGTGAAATGGAACACGATCTTCGCGCCCGGCGCCGGGGTCACCTTGCCGTCCGCGTCGACCGTGGCGCCCACGAGCTCGGAGACGCCGTTGACCTCGCCGTCCTTCGCGTCCTTCGCGCCTTTCGCGCTCAGAGGCTCGAAGTACTCGGGCAGCGACGTGAGCTCGATCGTGACCGGGGCGGCCTTCGTGGCGCCCTTCGTGCGCTCCTCGAGGCCGTCGACGAACTTGGCGTAGCTCTCCGGCACCGCCGCGGCGATCGCGCCGTTGCGGCCGAAGATGGGCAGCACGCCCTTGACGACGAGCTCGCCGCCCTCGAAGCGGAGGCGCCCCGCGTCGAGCTTGGACACGTCGACGCCCGCGGGCACCGGGCCGGCGAGCTTCACGCGCGTCTCGCGCGAGTTCTCGGAGCCCGCCCCCGCCACCATGGCCACGAACGACGCCGTCATGAAGAGGAGCGCGACGAACATCTTCACGGGCGTGGAGGGGTTCCACACCTTGATCCAGAACATGGTGAAGAGCGGCGCGAGGATGAAGATCAGCACCGCGTTGACCGACTGGAAATACTCCGCCGGGTACTCGAACGTGCCCACCTTCAGCACGGTGTGCTGATCCGCCCAGATGCTGAGCGCGTTGCCCGCCTGCTCGAACGCCATCCAGAAGAGCACGGCGAAGCAGAAGAGCATGAAGATGACCTTGCTCTTGTCGCCCTCCTTGCCCTTCAGGCGCAGCAGGATGACCGCCATCGTCACGAACACGCCGCCGAACGCGACCGGCATGATGAGCGCGGTGCCCTTCGCCTGGCCCGACAGGAACATGGCGACGTACATGCCCGCGATGCCGAGGGCCGCGAGGATCATCACGAACGGGTAGACCATCGCGAGGCCACCGGCGAAGCCACGCGCACCGTCCGCGCCCTCGGCGGCGTCCGCCGCGGCGTCGGGCTTCCCGTCGCGGTACGCGCTGCCCGTCGGCTGCTCGTTCGCCGCCTCTTCCTTCGCGGCGTCCTCGGCCTCGGCCTTGGCGCTCTTCTCGGCGACCTCGGCCGCGACGATGTCCGCGAGCACGCGCTTCTGACCGACCAGGAACACCGTGAGGCCGACGCACATGCCGATGCCCGCGGCCGCGAACCCGTAGTGGAACGAGTAGTGCTGCTTCAGCCACGCGCACACGAGCGGCGACAAGAACGCGCCCAGGTTGATGCCCATGTAGAAGATCGTGAACGCGCCGTCGCGGCGGTTGTCGCCCTTCGGGTACATCTTGCCGACCATCGTCGAGATGTTCGGCTTGAAGAAGCCGTTGCCCGCGATGAGGAACCCGAGCGCCGCGTAGAAAAAGGGCAGCGCCTCGAAGGCCATCAGGAAGTGGCCGATCGCCATCAGGATTCCGCCGATGACGATGCTGTTGCGCAGGCCGAGGAGGCGGTCGGCGATGAGCCCCCCGAGCAGCGGCGTGAGGTAGACGAGGCTCGTGTACCACTTGTACACACCCGAGGCGCGCTCGGGCTGCCACAGGAGGTAGTTCAGCATGTACGTCATGAGCAGCGCGCGCATGCCGTAGTAGCTGAAGCGCTCCCACATCTCGGTGAAGAACAGGAGGTAGAGCCCCCGAGGGTGCGGCGCCGCTTTCGTAACCATGGCGGGCGAAGGGAGCCGCTTCGACTCGCGCTGTCAAGGGCTTAGCAGCCGGGCCGGGGCCCTACGGAGCGGGGGGCACGACCTCGAGCAGCGCGGGCCCGGGCGACGCGGTGGTGCCCGCGAACAGCTTCTGCGCCGAGAGCCCGAGCTTGTCGCGCGCGGTTTGGGCGAACGTGGCCGCCGGCTTCTCGCCCCCCTTGAGGCTCACCCGCAGCGCGCAGCCCTCGTAGGCCACGGCGTCGACCTCCACGTGTCGCAGGAGCGCGGCCTCGTCGAGCGTGGCGCCGGGCTCCTTGCGCGACGCGACGGGCCTACGGCGGCTCCGCGAGCACTCGAGCTTCTCGACCTCCGCCAGCGCGGCCGGCGCGTCCTTCGCGATGGCGGCGATGACCTTGCGCTCCACCAGCGGCCATGACGGCGCCGTCGTGAGCAGGCCCGCGTCGCGGTACGCGTCGACCATCGCCGAAGAGAGCGCCTCGAGGGGGGCGCGGCGCGGGGCGCCGGCGGGGGTCGCCCCGAGCAGGCGCGCGTTGTCGCCGAGCGTGACGCGCGAGACGCGCCCGAGCCGCTCGACCACGCCGCCGAGATCGCCGGTCACCTCGGACGCACTCGAGAACACGGCCCCCTCCTTCGCGAGGACGCGCTTGGCGGCGCCCCCGGCGTCGGACTGGGCGCGCTCGAGGCCGGAGAGCCACGTCTGCGCGAACGCGCGCACGAGCGGCTCGCTCGCGGTGAGCGTGTGCTTGGTCGTGACGGCCACGTACGGCACGAGCCCGGCCGCCTCGACGGTCGACAAGAGGTGCTCGCCGTCGTTCTTGTCGGCGAAGGTGCCAGCGACGAACGCGGCGTCCTTGGGGCGCTCGTCGGCGACGAGGAGCTTCACCCGCGAGGGCGGCGCGCCGGCCGCTTCGAGCGCGAACAAGGCCATCCACTGGCGCGACGCGAGGCGCTCGCCCGTGGGCACGAAGACCTTCACGTCCCCAGCGGGCGCGGGCCCGCGGCTCGCACCCGGCGCCGCGAGGGGCACCAGGCGCTCCGCGGACTGAGAGAACCCAACGAGGAGGAAGGCCTGGGGCTCGAGCGCGCGCAGGCGCTCGGTGGCCGCGACGAGGTCGGGCAGCGCCACGATCGCGATGTCGGCCCCGTCGGCGTCGGCGCCGCCCCGGACGAGCCGCCCCTCGACCTTCTGCAGGGACTCCACCGGGCAGAGCTCGAGTTCGAACGGCCGCGGCGCGCCGCCCTCGAACGCCATGGTCCCGGGCGCCGCGAGCGCCGCGCCGAGCGTCGTCACTCGAAGCGGACGATCAAGCAGCTTGACTATCTGGGCCGGCGCCGCGGCCTCGCTGGCGGGAGCAGCCACCGCGTCGGCGGGGTCGGAGGTCGCCGCGGCCTCGGTCGCGCCCGCGTCGAGCGCGGTCGCGTCGACCGACGCGTCGGTGCCCTCTTCCTGGATGCGCACGAGCGGCGCCTCGTGCGGCGGCTTCGCCCGCACGGCGGCCAGCACACCGAGGCCCACGAGCGCAGCGAAGAGCGCCACGGGGACGACCTTGTCGCGCATCAGTGCATCTCCTTGGGGGCCGACGCAGACGGCGCGACCGACGCGGACGGCGCGACCACCTCGCGCTCGGTGCGGAACGTGGGGCTCACGCCGCCCAGCGCGTACGCGGCCTTCGCGAGGCCGAGCGAGTTCGTGCGGGTCTGCCGATCGCCCTCCTTGACGAGCGCGCCCGGCGCCCCGGCCACGAACACCCACGCCAACAAAATCCAGAACCCGGCGCACAGATCGGCGACCGCGCCGACCCGATCGGACAGGCCCTTCAGCCGGGCGAGCAGCTTGTCCGCGACGAACAGCGGCAGCCCGAGCAGGAGCACCGCCGCCACCACCACTCGCGCGGTGAAATTGCCCGTCGCGTAGCCGAAGAGCGACACGAGCCCGAGGAGCGCGAGCGGGAACGACGCGAGCAGCGAGACGCCGCGGACGGCGCGGACGGCGGTGGTCAGCCGCGCGCCGCTGGCCGCGGGTCGCGACGGCGCGCTCGCCTTCTTCACGGCAGGTCTTGCTTCCGCCACCCGCCGACTAAACCGAAAAGCCAGCCAAGTTGCCACCTCTTTCGGGAGGCGGCCCGCTCCGATGGCGCGCGGCGGCCGACGTTCTCGACCGAAAGTGCGCGTTTCGATGACAGGAAACCTGGAAGTGAGCCCCGAGGGGGCGAGCGAGGGTCGATGGCGACCCGAGCCGAAGGCGAGGTGTCGCCGCGCACTTCAGGCTACGGTGCCGCATGGGGCGCGACGGCGAGCGAGGCGAACGAGGCGAACGAGGCGAGCGCGCGACGCGCGACGACGAGGCGGAGCTCGCCGCGCTCGGGTACGGCCAAGACCTCCTCCGGGCGATGGGAGGCTTCTCGAGCTTCGCGCTGAGCTTCTCGATCATCAGCGTCCTCACCGGCATCCTCACGACCTTCAGCGACGCCCTCGGGCCCGGCGGCCCGCGCGGCGTGGGGCTCGGCTGGCCCCTCGTGTCGGTCGGCACGCTCGTCGTCGCGCTCGCGCTCGCGGAGCTCTCGAGCGCCTTCCCCACCGCCGGGGCGCTCTACCACTGGTCGGCGCTCCTCGGCGGGCCGGGCTTCGGCTGGTTCACCGCGTCGATGAACCTCGTAGGGCAGTTCGCCATCGTGGCCGCGATCGACTTCGGCTTCGCGCGCGAGCTCGGCGCCCTCACCGGCATCCACCCGCTCGCGCTGTTCGCCGCGGTGCTCGCGACCCACGCCGCCCTCAACGCCGCCTCGACGGGCGCCGTGGCGAAGCTCAACGATCTCTCCGCGGTCGTGCACATCGCGGGCGTCGTCGCGCTCGTCGTCGCCCTCCTCGCGTTCGCCGACAAGCGCGCGCCGAGCTTCCTGCTGACCGCCTCGACGAACCGGCCCGATGGCGACGCGGGCATGGGGTTCGGCAACGCGCTCATCCTGAGCCTCTTCACGTTCACGGGCTACGACGCCTCGGCGCACCTCGCCGAGGAGACCCGGGACCCCGCGCGCGGCTCGCCGATGGGCATCCTCTCGGCGGTCCTCGTCAGCTCCGTGTTCGGCTACGCCCTCGTGGTCGCGCTCACCCTCTCCATCCACGACCTCCCCGCCGCGGCGGCGGACGACCACGCGGCCCTCTTCGTGCTGCGCCACGCGCTCGGCCCGCAGGGCGGGTCGCTCGGCATGGGGCTCGCCCTCGTGGCCATGTGGTTCTGCGGCCTGTCGAGCCTCACGAGCGCGTCGCGCACCCTCTACGCGTTCGCCCGCGACGGCGGCGTGCCCTTCTCCCGCCCGCTCGCGACGGTGGCGCCCTCCACCAAGACGCCCGTCGCGGCGATCCTGACCGTGGCCTCGATCTCGCTGGGGTTCGTGCTCGTGTCGTCGCTCGTGCGCGAGCGGGTGTTCGCGCTGGCCGTCCAGGTCGCGACCATGGGGCTCTACGTGAGCTACGGCCTGCCCATCGCGCTCGGCGTGCGCGCTCGCCTCGCAGGCCGCCTGACGCGGCGCGGGCCCTTCCACCTCGGGCGGCTCAGCGTCCCGCTCGGCGTCGCGGCGTCGCTCTGGTGCGTGGGGGTGCTGGTCGTGTGCAGCCTCCCGCCCAACCTCGGCGCGGGCGGGGTGCTCGCCGGCCTCGCCGCGGCGCTCGGGTTGCTCTGGCTCACCTGGGTCCGCGGGCGCTTCCAGGGGCCGCGCGTGCAGCTCGTCGACCTCGAGGCGCGCGCGACGACCGCGGACGACGAGGCGGCGCCCTCCCCCTGACGCGCTCGCTCAGCTTGGCGTGGGCGCCTCGACCTCGCGGGGCGCGCCGAGCTCGATCACCTCGTCGGCGTGGGCGAGCAGCCCCTTCCGGTGCGAGACGATCAGCACCGTCGCGAGGCCGCTAAGGTCTCGAATTGAATTGGCAATTTCGGTCTCCGTGCCGTCGTCGAGGTTGGCCGAGGCCTCGTCGAGCACGAGCACGTGGGGATCCCCGAGGAGGGCCCGCGCGAGGCAGAGGCGCTGCTTCTGGCCCGCAGAGAGGCCCGAGCCGTCCTCCGCGATGAGGTAGTCGAGGCCGCCCGCGAGGTCGCGGATCGTGGCGTCGAGCCGGGCGCTCCGCAGCGCCGCCCAGAGCTCGTCGTCGGAGGTGGTGAAGGGCGCCCCGTACCGGAGGTTGTCGCGGATGGACCCCGCGATGAGGAACGCCTCGGCGCCGACGTAGCCGACGCGCACGGTGGGGTCGGAGAAGAACTCGCCCGGAGCGCGCCCGCCGACCGTAATGGCGCCGGCGGTGGGCTCGAGCAGGCCGAGCAGCAGCGACAGGAGCGTGCTCTTGCCCCGGCCGCTCGGCCCGACGATGCCGAGCTGCTTGCCGGGCGCCACGGCCGCGTGGACGCCCTCCAGCGCGAACCCCTCCTGGCCGGGGTAGCGAAACGACAGATCGCGCACCTCGATGGCCGGCGGCGCGCCACGATCGGCGGGGCGCACGTCGCGCGCGCGCCCTTCGGTGGAGCCGCGGGCGGTGGCCGCCACGGCGGTGTGCTCCGCGAGGTCGAGGGCGTAGGTGAGCGCGACCTTGGTCTGCGGCCAGAGCTGGTTGCACATGCCGAGGTAGCTCACGCCCGACGCGAGCTGCTGGACGAAGCGGAGGAAGAGGTAAAGGAACGAGACGAGGACGAGCGGCGCGGTGTGGAGCACGTTCTGGCTCACGCCGAGCACCACCAAGATCAAGATCACGCCGAAGAGCGGCGTCAGCGCGCCCGAGATCGCGGACATGAGCCCGGCGTGGACCGACTTCGACTCGTAGGCGTCCACCGCGGTCACGAGGCGCGCGTGCTCCATGGTCTGCGTGCGGAGCGTGCGGACGAGGAGCGTGTTTCGCGCGATGCGCTCGATGCCCTCGACCACGACGCGGAGCTGCTCGGGCACGCCCTCGACGATGCGGCGCGCCCGCGCGGCGAGGTAGAGCACGACGAGGCCGATGACGAAGAGGCCCACGAAGGCCACGATGGACTCGTACGGGGAGGCGACGAGCATCACCACGAGCAGCGCCCCGGCCTGGACGAGGGAGGCGACGACGGCGGACGCCACGTACGCGAACGTCGCCGACCGGAGCGCGATGTCCCCGCTGATGGCGTTCACCCGCGCGGCGGTCACGACGCGCTTGTCGGGGTGGAGGAGCATCTCGAAGAGCGCGAAACGGCGGAGGCGCGCGGTCACCGCTTCCTGGGAGACGATGCCCGATTGGCCCACCACGATTTGGCTCAGCGCGCGGACGCCCGCGATGCCGAGCAGCAGCCCCGAGAGCCCGGCGTTCGAGAGCGACAGGCCCTCGAGGATCGGCAGCGTGGCCACGTCCTTGGCGAGCAGGCCGAGGTTTCGCAGCAGGAGCTGGAGGACCACCGCGACCGCCAGCTCGATCGAGGCGAGCACCAGCGAGACGAGCGCGCCCGCCACGAGGTAGGCGGTCGCGCGGCGGCCGAGCAGCATGAAATAGGCGCGGAGGAAGCGCGCGGGGCGCAGCGCGCTGAACTCCTCGGGCGGCGGCGTGTCGTCGGGTGGGGCCATGGGACAGGGTGGCGGCACGCCGCGGGAGGCGCGCTCGGTGGGCGCGCACCCTACCCGATTTCTCCCCGCGCCGCGCGCAGACTCAGCGCCGCGGCGGCGGCTGCGCGTAGCGCGGGTCGGACCCGGGGAACGGGTTCGCCGTGTCGCGCAGGCGGGTGTCGCGGTCGTCGTTGAACGAGTCGCCCCGCTCGGAGAAGAACGCCACGCCGATGACGCCGACGTTCCGCGCGGAGCCGGTCTGCGCGGCGTACGAGTCGCTCACGCGGCCAAAGCGGAAGGTGGCCACCTGGGTGGCGCTCTGGCGGAAGCCCTCGATCTCGAGGGTGGCGTGCGGGTTCAGCACGTACCCGCGGTGCTCGAGCGAGCCCGGCTGGCCGTTGACCACGTCGAGGCCGTCCACCGTCGCGATCGCCTCGAAGCGGTGCGCCGAGCGGTTCTGGACGACGAGCGTGTAGCGCTCGCCGGCCTGGCCGATGAGGTACGTCCGGCCGCCGAAGCGGATCGCCTCGAGCGGATCGCCCGAGCCGTCGCGGACCGAGACGGCGACGAGTCCGTTCGCGGTGGGCAGCTCGCGCGAGGTGTTGCCCTGCCGGTCGCGGAGGGAGATGAGCGCGTCCACCCCGGCGCGGTCGTTGTAGTGGAGCGTGGCCATCGCGAAGGGGCGGAGCGCGTCGGCCCGCACGAACGAGACGTCGCGCACCTCGGAGCGGCGGGCCTCGCCCCACTCGGTGCCCAGGCCGGGGCGGCTCTGGGGCGAAGGCTGGGCGGGCGCTTCCGCCGACGCGCTGCGGCCGCCCGAGGGCGCCTCGCTTGCGGGCGCCGGGGGCGCGGCCTGCACGTCGACGTCGCCTGCGTAGCCCTGGCTCGACTTGTACGCCGCCGGGGCCGGGCCCGAGGCCTCCGCGGCGGGCGAGCGGGGCGCGTTCGGGGCGGCGCCGCAGCCGACCATCACAGACACGAGTGTCACGAAGAGCCCGATTCGCTTGCCGAAGTTCATGTTCCCAGCCTCCATGGTGGTCGAACGGGCGCCGCGCGGGGCGCCTTACACCCGCCCCGGACGATTCTTGCGCCGGCCCGGACCCGCGGCGGGCCCGCCGCCCCGCGGGGCGCGCTCGGCCGGCCTCTTGGCGACCCCGCCCTCCCGCGCCGCCGTCAGCAGCATGGCCTTCATGGAGGGCTCTTCGCCTGGAGCGACGGGAAAATCGCTGCCGGGCGGCAGGTCCTTCAGCTGGGCGACGGGGACCGACGCGGCCTCGGCCGCGGCGAAGAGCACGCGACGGAGCTTCGCCCGTGAGGTGCCGCGGTGGTTGGTCGACGCGAAGAGGCGCCCGCCCGGCGCGAGCACGCCGAGCGCCTCCGCAGCGAGCTCGCCGTAGTGCTGCTCGGCGACGAAGCGCCGCTTCTTCGAGGTGGAGTAGCTCGGCGGGTCGAGCACGACCACGTCGAAGCGCTCGCCCTTCTTGGCGGCGCGGGCGAGGTAGGCGAACGCGTCCTCCGCGAGCACGAGGTGGGCCGCGGCGTCGGCGTGGCCCGCGCGCTCGAGGTTCTCGCGACCGCGCGCGAGCGCCACCGCGGCGGCGTCGACGCTGACCGTCTGCCGAGCCCCCCCGACCGCGGCGGCCACGCTGAACCCGCACGTGTAGGCGAAGAGGTTCAGCACGCGCGCGCCGCCCGCCGTGAGCCGGAGCAGGCGTCGGTTGCGGCGCTGGTCGAGGAAGAGCCCGGTCGAGAGCCCGTCGCCGAGGCTCACCCCGAACGGCACGCCGTCCTCGAGCACGACGAGCTCGTCCGCCGCGGCCGCGCCCCGGACGGGGGCGCGCGGCGCCACGTCGTCGCGGCGCGTGTCGACGAGCGTGTTCGCCTGGCGCGGGCGATACTTGAGATAAACACCCGTAAACCCTAAGCTTTCCACGGCATCGAGCACACGATCCACCCGGGCGCGCGCCTCCCACAGGCCCTCGCCGTCGTCGTAGAGCTGCACGACCGCGAAGGCGTCGTAGACGTCGACGGCGAGGTGCGGGAGCGCGTCGCCGCCCTCGTTGACGAGGCGAAAGCACGTGGTGTCGGCCGAGCGGCCCAGCGAGAACCGCGCCTCGCGCGCCGTGGCGAGCGCCTCGCGCAGCGCGAGGTCGTCGTCGAAGATCGCCTTCCCGAGATCGCCGCGCGCGAGCCATCGGTCGAACGCAGCCGGGGTCTTCGCGTCGAACCGCGTGCGCGTGCCCGCGCCGAGCAGCCCGGCGGGCAGCTCGAGCCGCGACGCGTGCAGCAGCAGCCGCGGCGCGCGCGGGCCCTCGTAGAGCCGATCGCCCGCGATCGGCGCCCCCGCGTGCGCGAGCTGGACCCGCGCCTGGTGCGTGCGCCCCGTCTCGAGCGAGAGCTCGACCTCGGCCCGCGCGCCGCGCCGCGCCCGCTCCGTCACGTGCGTGATCGCGAGCTTGCCCCGCGCCTCGCCCTGCGCGCCACGCGCGCCGCGCGGCGCGCGCACGACCGCCATGCGGCCCGCCTCCCCCTTGTCGAGGGTGTCGCGCAGGGTGCGGGTCCCGAGCGGGCCCCGCGACTCCACGCACGCGAGGTAGGTCTTCTTCACGTGACGCCCCTCGAAGGCCGCCGCGACCGGGGCGTTCGCCTCGCGCCGCAAGGTGAAGAGGACGAGCCCGCTCGTGTCGCGATCGAGGCGCTGATGTACGCCGAGGTAGGGCTCGGGGGCGCCTGCGCCGGCCTCGCGCGCGAGGAACCGGCGGAGGCGGGTCACGAGGTCCTCGGGCTCCTCGGGGCTCGGCGCTTGCGTCGGCACTCCTGCGGGCTTGTCGACGACGACGATGTCGGCCGAGCGGTAGACGATCGCCGAGGGTTCGAGGTCGGGGAAGATGCGCTCGGACACCGCCGCAGGCTAGCACCCCCGAGAGACTTCCTCCTCGCCGTGGTGCGCGGCGCCCACGCTCCGGCGCCGGTGGCGCCCGCGGGGGAGGTGTGCGACACCTGCACCGCCCATGAACGCCGCCCCCCTCGCCGCTCGTCGCTCGATGCTCTCGCTCGCTCTCCTGGGCGCCCTGATCGTCGGGGTCGTGCTCGTCGGCTGCTCGTCCACGACGACGACCACGACCACCACGCCCACCGCGACCGACGCCGGCGACGCGACCGCGCCGCGGGTCGACGCCGCCCTCCCCGACGCCTCCCGCCCGCCGCCCGGCGACGCCGCGCCCCCCGACCGGGAGGCCGGGGCGTTCGACGCCGGCCCGATCGTGGCGTGTTACGACGAGAACAACGCCTTCCTGCTCGAGGGCGTGGCGCCCACGCGGAGCCCGTCGCTCTGCACCGACCCCGTGATCACGGAGGCGGTCAGCGCGTGCCTCAGCGGGACGAGCACGACCGCCGGGTGCAACGCCTACATCGCCGCGAACCAAGCCTGCGCGCGCTGCTTGCTCGGCGGGCTCGACGGCGACGACTTCACCAAGGTGCCGGTCGGCGCGCTCATCCCGCTCTCCGACGTGGCCGTGTCGCCCAACGTCGCGGCCTGCGCGGCCCTCGTGCTCGGGCGCCCCGAGTGCGCGCTCCCGGTCTCGCAGGAGGTCGTGTGCACCAGCACCGCCTGCTCCGCCTGCCCCGCGGGCTCTTCGGCGGCCGCGTGCCAAGCGCAGGCGTCCACAGCCATTTGCATGGGAGTGGGCGACGCCGCCTGCTCCGCCGCGATCGACGCCGCGACCGCGCAGTGGGTGCCGCTCTGCCGCGGAACGGCCTTCAAGGACACGTTCGAGAAGGTCGCCCACGTCATGTGCGGCGCGCCCTAGTCCAGCCGAGTCCAGCCAGCGCGGCGCAGCTCAGCCGGGCTCGATGCCGATCGCGGCGCCGTCGTCGTCGTCCGGCCGCTCGATGCGATCGAGGCCGCGCTTGTGCACCACGAGCACGGTCGACTCGACCCACTGCTGCTCGCGTCGTCCGCTGCGCGCGAGGCCGCCGTCGCCGCGATCGTCGTGGGTCACGCGGACCTCGAAGGGGAGCCGGTAGGCCTTCGGCGCGTCGATGAAGCGCACCTTGCGCGAGTCCGCGCACAACACGGGCACCGACTTTGTGGCGTCGTCGAGCCGGCCGAACAGCGGCGAGAGATCGTAGCGAAACACGTGCTTGACCCGGCGCACGCCGGAGGCGCGCAGGACCGCGTTCGGGTGCACCTTGCCCCGCGACTTGTACGTGATCACCCGGTAGGGCACGCTCGCGCCGCTCTCCGGGTTCAGCGGGTCGGGCAGCCGCTCTTCCCGGTGCTTGAAGCACTCGCTCGCCGCGACGACCACGTCGCGCCCCGGGAGCCGGCGCTGCGGCGCCCGGAAGCGGGTGAAGCGCTGCACGTCGTAGACGTCGTTCAGCTTCTGCGCGAGGAAGGTGCGCCCGAGCTCCTTCATGCGGTCCTTCGTGGCGTAGATGAGGCCGGCGAGCAGAGCGACCGTCGTGAGCCCCGAGCCGAAGCGCGCGCCGAGCGAGGTGCCGCGGTCGAGCAGCGCGAGCTGCCAGGCGAACGCCCACGTGGAGGCGACCACGGCGACGAGCGCGGCCGACACGTGCGACAGCCGGTCGACGATGTGGATGGTCTCGTGCTCGAGGAAGAGCACCTCTTGGAAGTGCTTCTTGAGCTGACTGGCGCGATCGAGGTACCGCTCGAGGGCCTTCTGAAGGAGCGGCTCCGCGCGGACGTAGCGCTCGGCCTGCCGGTGCTCGAGCTCGCGCGCGAGGGCCTCGCCGATGTGCGTCTCGGTGATGGCGATCACCGGGGCGAAATCGGCGACGTGGGGGGAGCGAGAGGCGCCGAGGGTGGTCAAGGAGCGGCCCGCCGCGGCGAGCATCTCGAGGAGGCGCACGCTGATGTACTCGTCGACGAGGCGGCGCTCGCGAGCCACCTCCGGCGGCTCGCCCGCCACCGGGGTGGCGAGGTGCGCGCGGCCGTCCTCCACCACGCGACCCGCGGCCTCGAGCGACGCGAGCAGGACGCCCTCGAGCTCGGTGTGCGGCGCGGTGGCGAAGAGGGAGCTCGCGAGGCGGCAGTGGCGGGCGAAGAGCTCGCTCGCGCGGGCGAGCTTGTTGGCCAGCGCGAGCACGCCGCGGCGCAGCTCGTCGATCGACTGGACGTCGTCGGCGAGGGAGAGCTGCGGACCGTCGAGGCGGGTAAAATGCTGCAGATGCTTCCACGGCGCGTGCTCGACGTAGGCGTTCTCGGGCACCTTCAGGCGCACCTCGATGCTGAACGATCCGGCGCGCCCCTCGGGCAGCGGCAGCGACACGCTCCACTCGACCCGCGAGGCGTCGTGCACGCCGACGCGCACCGCGCTCGACAGGCTCGGCTCCGCCACGCAGGCGTCCCGCGCGGCCGGGAACTCGGAGCTGAGGTCGAGAGTCGCCATCTGTTCGTCACACAAATGTCACACATGGTCGACCCCGTCCACCTGACGTCCCGAAACCACCTCACTTTCTCCGCCGTGACGCGGGCGCCGTGCGCGGCGGTTGCGCTGCGGCCTCGGACGGCCCATGTTTCGCCCCGTCTTTTCGCCCGCACCCCGCCCGTCGCCTTCGCCCCCGCCTTTTTCCCCCGGAGTCAGCCATGGACGCACAAGCCCACATCGCCAAGCTCATCGCCGACCACAAGGTCGTGCTCTTCATGAAGGGGTCGAAGTCGTTCCCGCAGTGCGGCTTCTCGAGCCGCGTGGTCGAGCTCCTGAAGCGCGAGGGGGTCCCGTTCGAGACCGTGAACGTGCTCGCCGACCCGGCGATTCGCCAGGGCATCAAGGACTTCTCGAACTGGCCGACGATCCCGCAGCTCTACGTGGACGGGAAGTTCATCGGCGGCTGCGACATCGTCACCGAGCTGGCCGCCTCCGGCGAGCTGGCGAAGGAGCTCGCCCCGTTCAAGGGCTGACGCGGGCGCTCACGCTCAGCGGGGCGGCGGCGGCGGCGGGAGCTGCCCGACGCACACGCCGACCTCGAGCAGCGTGTAGAGCAGCGCCTTCTCCTGCGCGAGCAGCTTGGAGCCGTCGTCCCCCTCGCAGTGGTACGAGCTCACGAGCACGCGCCCGCACGTCTGCTCGAAGCTCACGGTCGCCGGCAGGGCGTTGCCACCGACCTGCGAGGTCATCCACACCTTGGGGGTGATGGTGACGGGCTTGCCGGTGGCGTCGACGCCGGGCTGCGGGGACACCTTCTGGATGCGCGACCAGCTCGCCTGGAGCTGGATGTTGGTCTCCCCGATGGCGTTCATCCAGTCGCGGAGCCCCACGTCGACGGCGGTGCCGGGGGTGTTCTCCTCGCCCGAGCGGCACGCGGTGCCGACCCCTCGCGACGTGTCAGTGAGGGGCGACATGGCGCTGTCGTACCAGGTGATGAAGCCGGGCCAGGTCTGCCGCACGGCCTCGTACGAGAAGTCGGTCACGTAGAGCTTGCCGCCCGCGTCGACGAACGTCTTGAGCGCGGTCTTCTGGCCGGAGCTCGGCGCGCCGCAGATGAACTGGCCGGTCCCCTCGTTGCGGTCGAAGCCGAACGTCGCGCACGGCATGAGCACGATGTGGTTCTTCCCGAGCTCGCCCGGGGAGCCGATGAGATCGTTGCCCGACTTGCCGGTCTTGATGCCGGGACCGTTCGACGGGAACGGCGGGGGCGCGTCGCCGTAGCGGTAGAACTCCTCGATGCCGAGCTTCTTCATCGAGTAGTCGATCTTGTCGTAGCCGCCGACGACCATCGCGATGCGCGGGATGGTGTCGCCGTTCGCGGGATCGCTCTTGCCGGGCAGCCGGGTGAACGTCGGATCGGTGCGCTGGTCGCCGGTCTGGATCTCCACCTCGCGCACCCGGCGGAACTGGCCCTTCTGCACGACGAGCAGCTGCTTGCCGGTCTTGTACGCGGGCACCTCGAACGTGCCGTCCGGCTTGGAGTAGCCGTACGGCTCGAGGGGCGAGAGCTTCACGCAGGTGTCGCAGTAGGCCTGCGCCGGGAGCGGGTCGGGCTGGCGATCGGTGAGGTACACGAGCGCCTGGCTGATGGGCACGGTGCCCTCCGGCGCGACGACCTTGCCGCTCAAGTAGCCGACGGCGACGGGCTTCCCGGCCTCGGCGCCGCCCTCCGCGGGGTCGAACGTGCCGGCCTCGCCGCCCGGCGGCACGAGCGCGCCGGGCGGGGCGGAGGCGTCGTCGTCGAACACCTGCCGCCCGTCCGAGCCGCACGCCGCGACCGAGGTCGCGAGGGCGAACGAAGCCACGACGAGCGCTGAGAGCGCGGTGAGCGCGCGGCCGGCGTGGCCAGGGTGCGTGAGCATGGCCCTCTTCTACCTCGACCGTTCGCGCGCGCAAGGGGAGCGACGCGCGGTCTCCTACATGCTGAGGCCGCCGTCCACGTCGATGGTGCGCCCGTTGAAGTAGTCGCACTCGAGGACGAACTTCACCGCGAGCCAGAGGTCCTCGGGCAGGCCGATGCGGCCGACCGGGATCGCCGCGACGAGCGCGTCGCGGGCCTTCTGGTTCATGCCCGCGGTCATGGGGGTCTCGACCATGCCGGGCGCCACCGCGCCCACGCGCACGCCGTAGGCCGCGAACTCGCGCGCCCAGGTGACCGTGTTCGCCGCGAGGGCCGCCTTCGCCGCGGTGTAGTTCGACTGGCCGCGGTTGCCGTGGCGCGCCACGCTGGACATGTTGACCACGACGCCCGGGCGGGTGTTGGTCTCCACCATCTTGGCGACGACGTCGCGGGTGAGCAGCGTGGCGCCGGTGAGGTTCACGCCGATCACCGCGTCCCACTGCTCCTTCGAGAGCTTCTTCACAGCGCCCGTCTCGCGGTCCTTCTTCACGAGGAGCCCGTCGCGGAGGATGCCGGCGTTGTTGATGAGGGCGTTGAGGCCGCCCATTTCCTTGTGCGCGAACTCGACGAGCGCGCCGACCTCGGCCTCGTCGGCGACGTTCGTCTTGCTCGCGAAGAGCTTCCCGCGGAGCCCCTTCGCGGCGGCGGTCGTCTCGGCGAGCCCCGCCTCGTTCACGTCGCAGATGACCACGCTGGCGCCCGCCTCGGCGAGCGCGAGCGCGAAGGTGCGCCCCATGCCTTGAGCGCCGCCGGTGACGATGATCTTCAGGTCCTCGAGCTTCATGAGCCTCTTCCTCGCGCCGCGCGGCGCACATTTGTACACATGACGCCGCCGGGTGCGGCGCGGGCGCACGCTAGCAAACGCGGAGCGTCCGTGGGCCCGAAAGCCGAGGGCTCAGAACCTGACCCACCCGAGCGCCGACGCGAGCCCGAGCAGGCCGACCACGAGCGCCACCTCGAGCGCGAAGCGGGCCGTGCGCTTCAGCAGCTTGTACCCGGCGACGAGGAGCGCCGCGGCGAGCACGATCGCGGGCACGCCGGTGTGCTCCTCCGCCCACGCGAGCGCGTGGCCGGCGTAGCGCGCGGCGAAGATCGCGAGGTGGCGTGCGTCCGCGAGTGGCCAGGACATCCGAGCGCAGTGTTCGCCACCGCCTCGTCCTTGGCCAAGTTCGCGCGGAGGCGGCCCGCACTTCCCGCGTGAAAACGCGGCGAGGGTACGCTAGGGAGTCGCCATGCGATTGGTGGTCTTCGGGGCGGGGTACGTCGGTCTCGTGACGGGCACGGGGCTCAGCGACCTCGGTCACGAGGTCCTGCTCGTCGACATCGATCCGAAGCGCGTCGCGCTCCTCGAGAGCGGCCGCATCCCGATCTACGAGCCACGCCTCGCCGACCTCGTCCGCCGCAACCAGCGCAGCAAGCGCCTCACGTTCGCCACGCGGGTCGTCGCCCCGTTCGACGAGGCCGACGCCTATTTCATCGCCGTGGGGACCCCCTCCCGGGAGGACGGCGCCGCCGACGTGAGCTCGGTGTTCGCCGCGGCCTCCACGATCGCGGCAGAGGCCAAGCGGGCCGCCATCGTGGTGGTGAAGAGCACGGTCCCCGTGGGCACCTGCGACGCGCTCCAGGGCCACGTCGCCAACGCGCACGCCTCCCTCGAGGTCGTGTCGAACCCCGAGTTCCTGAAGGAGGGCGACGCGGTCGCCGACTTCTTCAAGCCCGATCGCATCGTGCTCGGCGCGCGCAGCGAGAGCGCGCGCCAGACCCTGCGCGATCTCTACGCGCCGCTCCAGCTCTCCGGCGAGCGCGTCGTCGTCACCGATCCGCGCTCGAGCGAGCTCGTCAAGTACGCCTCCAACGCCATGCTGGCGATGCGGGTCTCGTTCATGAACGAGCTGTCGCGCCTTTGCCACGCGACCGGCGCCGACGTGCACGCCGTGCGGCTCGGCGTGGGCACCGACGCGCGCATCGGCAAGAAGTACCTCTATTCGGGCCCGGGCTACGGCGGCTCGTGCTTCCCGAAGGACGTGCAGGCGCTGGCCGCGCTCGGCAAGGCGAACGGCGTGCCCATGCGGCTCGCCGAGGCCACGCACCGCGCGAACGAGGAGCAGACCGTCTTCATCGCCGAGCTCGTGCGGAAGGTGCTGGGCGAGGTCAAGGGAAAGCGGGTCGCGTTCTGGGGCCTCTCGTTCAAGCCCGAGACCGACGACGTGCGCGAGTCGCCCTCGGTCAAGCTCGCCCACGCGCTGCTCGAGGCGGGCGCGGAGGTGGTCGGCCACGACCCCGAGGCGAACGAGAACTTCCTCGAGGCGATGGGCGGCCGGGTCAAGGTCACCGATCGCGACTACGACGCGCTCGACGGCGCGCACGCGCTCGTGCTGCTCACCGAGTGGCGGAGCTACCGGGCGCCGAACTTCGGCGAAGTGAAGCGCCGCATGGCCCCCGCGCGCGGCGGCCACACCCCGGTGCTCGTCGACGCGCGCAACATCTGGCGGCCGCTCGAGGTCGCGCGGGCGGGGCTGCGCTACCAGGGAGTAGGCGTCGCCGAGAACCCGGTGCGCGCGGTCGACCGGCCGTCCCACCGGTAGGCGCGAACGTGGCGGGCGGACGAGCGGGCGGGCGGCGAGCGAGGAGCGGAGAGGAGGGGCGATGAGCACGATCGTGGTCACCGGAGGGGTCGGGTTCATCGGGTACCACGTGACCCGCGCCCTCGCCGCGCGCGGCGACGCGGTCGTGATCCTCGACGACTTCAGCGACGCCCCCTACCCCGCCGCCGACAAGCGCCGAAACGCGGCCCACCTGCTCGCGGAGTTCCCCGGCGGCGTGCGCGTCATCGAGGGCACCGTCACCTCGCGCTCCACGGTCGACGCGGCCCTCGCCGGCGCCGACTCCGTCGTGCACCTCGCGGGCCTCGCGGGCGTGCGCCCGTCGTTCGCCGACCCCGCCCGCTACGTCGCGGTCAACGTGGAGGGCTCGGTCAACGTGCTCGAGGCGGCGTGCGCCCGGGGCATCCAGCGCCTCACGGCGGCGTCGAGCTCTTCGGTGTACGGAAACGACACACCCCTGCCCGCGAGCGAAGACTCGCCCTGCGTCGAGCCCGCGTCGCCGTACGCGGCGACCAAGCGCGCCATGGAGCTGCTCGCGCAGGCGTGCTGCCTCCGCGTGCCGTCGCTCACCTTCAACGCGCTGCGCTTCTTCACCGTCTACGGGCCGCGGCAGCGCCCCGAGATGGCCATCACCAAGTTCTCGCGCGCGCTGCTCGCGGGCGAGGCGCTCCCCATCTTCGGCGACGGCTCGATGCGCCGCGACTTCACGCACGTCCGCGACATCGTGCGCGGCGTGCTCGCCGTCGAGCGCCGCGAGACCCCGGGCTTCCGCGCCTTCAACCTCGGCTCCGGCGCCCCGGTCACCTTGCAGGAGCTCGTGCACGCCCTCGCCGCGGCGTGCGGCGAGTCCCCCGTCCTCGTTCACGAGGCGCAGCCCCTCGGGGACGTGGACGCGACCTTCGCCGACATCGCGCGCGCGCGCGCAGAGCTCGCCTGGGCGCCGGAGGTGCCGCTCGTGGAGGGCCTCGCGACCGTGTTCGCGTGGCTCCGCGCGGGCGAAGGCTGACGCGAGGGTCGAGGGCGACCCCTACTCGGCGAACCGCATGCCCAGGAACGTGAGGTAGAGGCCCGGGTTGTCGTCGAAGAAGCGCCGGAGCTCGTCGCCGTCGATCGCGTAGAGCCGCGACGCGGTCTCGGCCGTGACGGCGCACACCGCGCGCCCCCCCTTGCGGAGCGCGTCGGTCTCGCCAATGAACGCGCCCCGCCCAAGGCGGACGGGATCGAGCCCGGGGGTCTCGACGCGCACGGTGCCCTCGATCACCAGGTACGCGGCGTCCGGGGTGGTCCCGCGCTGCCAGAGCACCTCGCCGGCAGGCACGTCGATCGCCGACAGCGCGCTCTGCAGCTGGGTCTTCTGGCTGCTCGTGAGGCTCGCGAGCACGCTGTTCTGGCCGATGAGCTCCCAGGCGCCCTCGTCGCGCACGCGCACGAGGCGCTCGAGGCGCTTCAGCATCTCGCTGCCGCGGAGGAGCGGGAGGAAGTCGTCGCGATCGATGGCGATGAGATCGACCTCGGTCTGCGCGACCACGTCCGCCATGCGAGGCTCGGCGAGGATGAGCGCGCGCTCGCCGAAGTAGTCGCCCGCCTGGTAGGTCTTCAGCATCACGCCGTCGCGCACGACGTCGACGTGGCCGTTCACGACGATGTAGAAGGCGTCGCCGCGCGTGCCTTGCGTGACGATGCGCTCGCCCTGGGGGAGCTGAATCCGGCGCGCCACCTGCAGCAGCTGCCGCGCGCGCGACAGCGGCAGATCGCGGAGGAAGTCGACCATCGCCACCGCGTCGAGCAGCGCGATCGCCTCGCCGTACTCCGGCGGCGACACGTCGACCCGCAGGGTGTGCTCGATGCCTACCTTGGCAGGTCGCAGGCCCACGTCCTTGGGGACGTCCTTCTCCGCGATGTGCACGAGGAAGAGGCGCTTCTTGACCTCGCTCGACAGCTTCGCGAGGTTGGTCGCCGGCGTGTGGAGCGGCGGAACGCCCGCCTCGTGGAGGATGAGGTTGTGGTGCCCGCGGAACGAGTAGAGCTCGCGGAACCGCCCCCGCCCGAGCACGCCGGCGTCCGCCATCTCGCGGACGCGATCGGGGTCGTAGAGCGTGTCGCCCGAGATCGCGATGCTCTTGCCGCCATAGAACGCCTCGACGCCGATCGCGGGGATCGAGTGCAGCGTGTAGCGAAACCAGAGCTCGCCCCCGCGCACGTGCACCGGCGCGCCGATGCGCACGGGGTGGAACACGAAGGTGCGGCGCAGCACCTGCTCGGAGTAGCCGCTGAGCGCGGAGTACTTGCGCAGGAACGAGCCGAGGATGTGGGGCGTGGTGTAGAGGCTGACCTTGGTCTCTTCCAGGATCTTCTGGAAGGTGCCGGCGTCGTGGTCGGCGTGGCAGTGGGTGAGGATGACGCCGTCGATGGTCTTGGGCGCCACGCCGCGCGCGCGCAGGTACTCGGTCGCGTCCGTGGGCGGGTCGACCACCAGCGCGCGCCCGCCCATCCACAGGAGAAAGCCCGTGGTCTTGCCGGAGGGGTCGAAGCCGTGGCTCGCCCCGAGCACGGTCACGCCGAAATCGGGCGGCGTGAACTGCACGGCGCCCACGGCGTCGAGCGTGGACTCGGCGCGCGGGGGCAGCTCGACCTCGCTCGGCACGCTCGCCACCTGCGCGTCGCCGTCGTAGACGAGATACTCCGCGCCCGACCGCACGATGCGCACGCGCTCGCCGAAGCGGGCCACGCCCGCCGCGTCGAAGTGGACGAACTCGACGAGGTCGTCGACCTCGATGCGACCGCGGCCTGGCACGTTGCGGAAGAACTCGGCCTCGGCGTGGAAGTCGGGCCGGGCGTCGGCGGGGAGGCCGGCGACGAACTCGGAGTCGTCCGGGACGCCGACCGGCCCGAAGAGGGTCTCCTGGAAGATCGACCGGACGCGGGCCTCCACCTCGGCGCTCTCGACGAGCAGGCGCGCTCTCCGCTTCAGCAAGAAATAGCTGTAATATGCAGGGAACTCGAACTCGGCCACCGACAGGCCGCGCTTCTGGTCGAAGAGCTTGCGCGGCACGACATAGAGCTCGGGCAGGCCGAGCTTCCGGGCCATCACGTCCTTGATGGTCTCCGGCGGAATCCCGACCTGGATCGCGCCGGCGGACGTGGGGATGTAGGTTCCCCCGCGGGGAAGCACGAACCACTCGGCTTGTTCGGTCACGCTCGAACGATACACACGGTGGCGGGGGTGCCGTCGGCCTTTTTGCGGCCGCTCTTCCCCCGCGCGGGGGGCGCGTGACGCGCCCGCGCGAGCCGACCGCGCTTCGACTGGCCTCGTTCACGTCTCGTTCACCGGTCTCGACCGTGGTACGTTCCGCTCGATGCGTCGTCTATGGCTGCTCGGCACCGGCCTCGCCTTCCTCTGCGCCGTGGCGCTCGCGTGCTCCGACGACGCGAAAATCCTCGCCGGCGAGGGCGGCGCGTGCGAGCTCGTGGGCGACTGCGAAGAGGGGCTCGCCTGCGTCGCCCAGACCGGGCAGACCGCAGGCCGCGTCTGCCGGCGGCTCGACCCGACCCCGCCGGGGCCCGCCGACGCGACCACCCCCGACGCCCCCTCGAGCGACGCGCGGATGCCGCCTGCGCCCGCGTCGACGTTTCGCGCGGCGCCGAACGCGCGAACGGCTTGCAGGAACGCCCGGGCGCCCCCGGCACGGCGTGCACCCGGCCCGCGTAGAATGAGCCGGTCCCGCGACCGACCGACTCCATGTCCGCCTCGCCCGTCCACGTCGTCGTCATGGCCGCAGGCC
>DAORJJ010000030.1:0-24933 GCA_035439005.1 Polyangiaceae bacterium
ATGCGCGTGGAAAAGCGGAGCAAGATGGGGCGAAGCCGCCGATAGACAGGGTCGAACGCCGAGCGATCGCCCGACGCCAGTCGAGCCATGGCCTCGTCGAGGTCGCGGGTGTCACGTCCGTCCATCAATGAAAGGCCTGTATCGGTTAGGCCCGCCTGCGCCAAGCGTGACCGGTCGGCGGCCCTTTTTTGGCCAAAAAGTTCTCGGTGCCGCGTCGCCACGGCCGGGCGCGCCGATGTCGTCGAGCGCCATCATCGAGTGTGGCCTCGATGACGCCGCCCACGCACGGGAGCTGCGCGGGGTCTCGGTCAAGGTGAACCCTATCGAACGACAAGGGTGGCCACGTCCATCGACGGGGAGACGCGAGGGCCCGCCAGAGCGCCAAGCTCGGTGAAGCACCTCAAAGCAGCGTGGAAGCGCGACCACGAGGCGCGCGCACCCACTGCCGCCGCGGCGCCGTCCGCCGGGGCGCGCGCCGCGGCGGCCGAGGGAGTTCTTGGGCGCGAGTGGCGCTCTCACCCCGTCGGGGTTCGGGCTACAGGGCGCCCAAGCTCTCGCTTTTTCCAGAGGAAGTAGATCGCCGGGTACACCAGGAGCTCCATCAGGAAGCTCGTGAAGAGCCCGCCTACCATGGGCGCCGCGATGCGCTTCATCACGTCGGCGCCGGTCCCGGTGGACCACATGATCGGCAGCAGCCCCAGCATGGCGGCCGTGACGGTCATCGCCTTCGGCCTCGCGCGCTTCACCGCGCCGTGGATGATGGACTCGACGAGATCCGCCTCCGTGACGAGCTCGCCGCGCTTCTTGTACGCGTCGTACGAGAGATCCAGGAAGAGCAACATGAAGACGCCCGTCTCCGCGTCGAGCCCCATGAGCGCGATCATGCCGACCCACACGGCGATCGACATGTTGTAGTCGAGCGCCCAAAGGAACCACACCGCGCCAACGGCCGAGAACGGCACCGCGAGCATGACGATTCCAGCCTTGAATGCCGACTTCGTGTTCATGTACAGCAGCGCGAAAATGAGCACGATCGTGAGCGGAACGACGAGCTTCAGGCGCTCCTTCACGCGTACCATGTTCTCGAACTGCCCACTCCAGACCACCGCGTAGCCGGTGGGCAGGGTCACGCTGCCGGCCACGGCCTTCTTCGCCTCGGCGACGAAGTGGCCGACGTCGATCTTGCTGGTGTCGAAGTCGACGTACACGTACCCCGCGAGCATGCCGTTCTCGTCGCGGATCATCGACGGGCCCTGCGCGAACACCACGTCGGCGATTTCGTCCATCGGCACCTGGCCCGCGCCGCCGGGCAACGGGAGCAGCACGCGCTTAAGAGATGCGAGGTCATTTCGGTAGTCGCGCGCATACCGAACGCTGATGCCGTAGCGCTCGCGCCCCTCGACCGTGATGCTCTGGCTGTCGCCACCGACCGCCGTCATCACCATCATGTTGGCGGCGTCCACCGAGAGCCCGTACCGGGCGAGGCGCTCGCGCTTCAGCACGAAGTCGAGGAAGTAGCCGCCGGCCACGCGCTCGGCGTAGGCGCTGCGGGTCCCCGGCACCTTGGAGACGGCGGCCTCGGTCTCCTTCGCGACGCGCTCGATCGTCGCCAGATCGGGCCCCATGATCTTGATGCCGACCGGCGTGCGAATGCCGGTGGAGAGCATGTCGAGTCGCCCCTTGATAGGCATCGTCCAGGCGTTCGAGATGCCAGGCAGCTGAAGGGCCTTGTTCATCTCCTCCTCGAGGTCGCCGTAGGAGATGTGGTCCGGCCAGGCGCTCCGCAGCGGAGCCTTGAGCCACGACGGTGCCCACGATGAATACCAGCGAGGCCTTTTCCTCCAGGTGCTCTCCGGACGCAGGAGCACGGTGGTTTCCATCATCGTGAAGGGCGCTGGATCGGTCGGGCTGTTCGCGCGCCCCGCCTTGCCGAACACGCGCTCCACCTCCGGGAACGACATGAGGATCTTGTCCTGCGCCTGCAGCGCGCGCTGCGCCTCGGCCACCGACATCCCTGGCTCCACGGCGGAGGGCATGTAGAGCACCGTGCCCTCGCGAAGCGGGGGCATGAACTCGCTGCCGAGACGGGCGAAGACCGGGAGGGTCCCGAGGACGACGGAGAGGGCGAGGACGATGGTCGTCTTCGGAAATCGAAGCACGAGCCGGCAGGGCGGCTCGTAGAGAAAGTGGAGCGTTCGGCTGATCGGGTGTCGCTCCTCGGAGTGGTACTTTCCCACGAGGAGCTGCGTGAGGAGCCACGACAGGACGCGCGGACGAAACGTGAACGGCTCGACCCGCGCGAAGAGCATTCGGATCGCCGGATCGAGCGTAATCGCGAGCATCGCCGCGATGGCCATCGCGAGGTTCTTGGAGAGCGCGAGCGGTCGAAAGAGGCGCCCCTCCTGGTCGAGCAGCGTGAAGACGGGCATAAACGCGACCGCGATCACGAGAAGCGAGAAGAACACCCCGGGACCCACCTCGGTGAGCGCCTCGAGGCGCACCTGGTAGAAGTTGCCCTTCTTACCGTCTTTGATCCAGTGGTAGATCTTGTTGTACGCGTTCTCGACCTCCACGATCGCGCCGTCCACGAGCACGCCCACCGAGATCGCGATTCCGGCGAGCGACATCAGGTTGGCGTTCATTCCCATGAGCTTCATGGGAATGAAGGCGAGCGCCACCGACACCGGGATGGTGATGATGGGGACGACCGAAGAGGGGATGTGCCAGAGGAAAATGAGGATGATGATCGAGACGACGATCATCTCCTCGATGAGCTTGTCCTCCACCGTGTCGATCGCCCGCACGATGAGCTCGGAGCGGTCGTAGGTGGTGACCACCTCGACCCCGGGCGGGAGGGAGGGCTTCACCTCCGCGAGCTTCGCCTTGACGCGGTCGATCACGGCGAGGGCGTTCTCGCCTTGGCGCATCACGACGATGCCGCCCACCACGTCGCCTTCGCCGTTGTAGTCGGCCACGCCGCGGCGCATCTCGGGGCCGATGGCCACGGTCGCGACGTCTTTGATGCGCACCGGCGTGCCCCCGGCGGAGCGCAGGACGATCTCCTCGATGTCGTGGATATTCTTCACGTATCCGCGACCGCGAACCATGTATTCGCGGCCGGACACCTCCAAGAGCCGGCCGCCCACGTCGTTGTTTCCCGTGCGCACCGCCGAGATCACCGCCTCGAGCGGGAGCTTGTACGCCGCGAGCGCGTGCGGGTTGACGGTCACCTGGTACTGGCGAACCTGCCCGCCGACCGTGGCCACCTCGGAGACGCCTGGCACAGCCTGGAGGGAATACCGAAGAAACCAGTCTTGGTAGGAGCGGAGCTCGTCGGACGCGTGTCTCCCGCTCTTGTCCACGAGGGCATACTGGAACACCCAGCCTACGCTCGTGGCGTCCGGGCCGAGCTCGACGCTCACCCCCGAAGGCAGGGTCGGGGTGATCTTCGAGAGGTACTCCAGCACCCTCGATCGTGCCCAGTAGGGGTCGGTGCCGTCCTCGAAGATGACGTACACATAGCTAAAGCCGAAGTCCGAGAAGCCGCGTATGGCCTTGACCTTGGGCGCGCCGAGGAGCGCCGTGGTGATAGGGTACGTGACCTGGTCCTCGATGATGTCGGGGCTGCGATCCCAGCGCCCATAGACGATGACCTGCGTGTCCGAAAGGTCGGGGAGGGCGTCCAACGGGATGGTCCGCATCGACCACCAGGCACACACCAGCGCCACCACGGTGGCGGCGATCACGAGGTAGCGGTTGTCTGCCGAGAAGCGAATGATCCGCGCGATCATGGCGCCATGCCGCCGTTCCCTGTGTGGCCCTCGTGGCCGGTGGTGGGCGCGGGCATGGTGTGGCCCTCGTGGCCGGTGGTGGGCGCGGGCATGGTGTGGCCCTCGTGCCCTGTTGGGCCGGCAGGGGCCGTGTGGCCCGTGTGCCCTGTCGGGCCCTCAGGGGCCGTGCGGCCCGTGTGCCCTGCGCCGGCCTCCGCGCCCCCGTCCATCGGCGCCAGGGTCTCGGGCAGCACGCGCGCGCGCTCCGGCGCCCGCTTCGCGCCGGTCCCCGTCATGTCCGCCAGGGAGGCGCGCAGGCGCGACTCGGAGTCGACGAGGAAGTTCGCGCGGACGACCACGGACTCGCCCGCGACGAGGCCAGAGAGCACCTCCACGTAGGTGCCGTCTGAAGCTCCGGTCTTCACGATCCGTGGCTGGAATTTGCCGTCGCCGAGGCCCACGAACGCGACCTTCCGCGTGCCCGCGTCGATGACCGCGTCGTTGGGCACGCGGAGCCCCTCGTGAGGCGCGCCGAGCAGCACGACGTCGCCGAACATCTCAGGGCGGAGGTCCCCGGTCGGGTTCGGGAACGTCAGTCTTGCCTTGATGGTGCGCGTCTGCGGATCCAGCGTGGGCGGTAGAAAGACCACCTTCCCCTTCAGCTCGCGGTTGGGGAACGCGGCGAGCGTGAGGGTCGCCGGCATGTTCTCCTTCACGAAGCGCAAATCGCACTCGTACACGTCCGCGACGACCCACACGGTCGACAGATCTGCCACCTCGTACGGCATCGCGCCCATGGGGAGCTGGGCCCCCTCAACCACGTCCTTCGTAGTGACGACGCCGGCAATAGGCGAGTAGACGGTTAGCGCTTTCGTGGGCTGTCCGGTCTTTTGCAGTTGCTCGATCGTGCCTTGGGGCACGTCCCACAGCTCGAGCTTTCGCCGGGCCGCGGCGGCGAGGCCGGTGTCCCCGCGCGAGGGTGCTCCTGAGTCGGGGGTCTCCGGGCTGAGCCTCTTCGCGAGGAGGTACTCTTCTTGGGCGGCGAAGAGCTCCGGGCTGTACATCGTGAAGAGGGGATCCCCCCGCTTTACGGTCTTTCCGACGTAGTCGACATACACGCGCTCGACGAAGCCCGAGACCTTGACGTTCACACGCCGTACGCGCGTCTCGTCCACGACGATCCGCCCGACCGTTCGCCACGCTCCGCCCACCGCGCCGCGCGTGACCGTGGCGGTGCGGAGGCCGATGAGTTGCTGCTGCGCGAGGTCGACCTCGGCGGTCGCGAGCCCCAGCACCGGTGCCGGGTCGGAAGGCTGCGCGGCCTCCTCGTAGACTGGCAGATAGTCCATGCCCATCTCGTCCTTGCGAGGCACGGGCGAGGTCTGGCGAGGATTCATGGGGGAGCGATATCCGATGATCTTCCGCTCGGCTGGCGCCGCTGAAGGAGCGTCGCTCTTGGGTGGTTTGTCGAGCGGAACGAGCTTCATGCCGCAGATGGGGCACGTGCCGGGGTGGTCCTGCACGATCGACGGGTGCATTGGACACGTGTAGAGAGCACCCTTCTCGGGGGCGTGCGTGGTGGCAGAGTCCGCGCCCGGGAGCGACGCGCGCGTCACGATGACCGCGACCGCGGAGGAGAGCGCCGCGCTCACGACGCTCGCCGCGAGCAGGGCGCCGACTCCGAAGGAGCGCGCCGGCCGCGGCACGCCGCTCGGCGCCTCGGCCTCCGGCTCTCCGCGTGGCGCGGGCGGCGCGGGTGGCGGTGGCGGCGCAGACGGCGAGGGCTCACCCGTGGGATCGTTCGTGCCCGGGTCGGTCACATGCCCTCCGTAGACGCTGCAGCCGTCGTTCCACGAGGGTCGCCCGGCGCGGTCGTCTCCGAGAGGCTCACCTCGGCCTCGGAGATCAGCAAGCGATGCGCCGCGGCGAGCGCCTCGAGGTAGTCACGGGTGTCCGCCACGGCGCCAGTGCTCGCCTCGAGGACCGACGCGAGCGGCACGCGGCCTACCTTGTACTGCGTGAGCGTGCTCTCGGCGGTTGCCTCCGATTGGGTGAGCAGTCCTCTCGCGTACACGTCGAGGATGCGAAGCAGCGCGACGAACGCGGTGTGTCGCTCCGCGCTCCGGAGGCGGACCACCTGCTCGAACGCGGCCGCGGTCTTGCGCGCGGCCTCCTCGCGGGCGCGCCCCTCGACCACCGCGCGGCTCTGCTTGTCGCCTGAGAACACGGGGACCGGCGCGCCAACGGTGACAGCCCACATCGGCGGGAGCTGCCCTCGGACCATGAGCCCCGCGCCCACCGTGAGGTCGGGGTAATAGCCCTTTCCTGCGAGCGACACCGCCTTCCCGGTGCGAGCAATCTCGAGGCGCGCGGCCTCGAGCTCCGGGCTCTTGCCGAGCGCGCGGGCGGTCGAGAACTGCCCCTCCAGGCTGGAAGGCGCGGGCAGGTCCGAGAGCTTCGTGTTCACGGCGATAGGCTCGTCGAGCGGCCGAGCTCGCAGTCGGTTCAGGGTCTGCTCGCGCGCCCTGACAATCCCCATGTAGGCGAGGTGCCGCTGCCTGTTTCGCAAGAGCTCGAGCTCGGCGCGAAGAACGTCGGACTGAGGTGCCTTGCCAGTCTCGTAGAGAATGCGCGCGACCTCGGCCGAGTGCCCAAGGAGCCCGTCGAGGCGACCATGGAGCCCCAGGTGTTCGTGCGCGAGCAAGAGGTCGATATAGGCCCTTCGCACATCGGCCTCTGCGGAGAGGCGCGCCCGCGTGACCTGGGCCTTCGCCACCACGGCGCCTATGGCCACCATTTCAGCGCGCAGATCGCGCTTTCCAGGCCAGGGAAAGGTCTGCTGAGCCATGAAGGAGACGAAGCTCGTGCCCTGCTTTCCTATCTCGATGCTCGTGAAGCCGTCGTTCTGGATGCCTATCTGGAACATCGGATCGGGCAGGGCGCCCGCCTGGGGAATGCGCTGGCGCTCGGCGCGTACCAGGGACTCCGCGCTCGCGAGCTCGGGTCGAGCGCGCAGGCTCTCGTCGATGAGTCTCGCGAGCACGGGGTCTGCGGGCAGGGGCGCGGGGAGAGGTGCGGGGTGTGCAACGGGGAGCGGGCCCGCGCGGGACGTGGGCGCGAGGAAGAGCACGGAAGCGGCGAGCGTCCCGGCGAGCACGACTCGGCTCGTCCACCCTCGCGCTAGCGCGTAAGGTCGACCGCGGAACCGGCCTGGAGGACACGAACGACGACGAGGCGCGAGGGCGTGCACCATCTTGCTGAGGGGTGTGCGGCTGCGAAGAATAGGCGGGAGGGGAAGCTCCGGGTGGAGCGGCGTTCAGCACAGGTAGCCGCGGAACGGCGGAGCGTGACAGGAAAGCTGCGCCTCCCTGTGGATAACTCCCGTCGCCTGCGCGCCGCGAGTGCGCCTACGATGAGCGCGCATGTACCTCTTCGAGAACGACGAGCACGCCGAGCTCCGCCGCAACACGCGGCGCTTCGCCGAGACCCGCATCGCCCCCTTCGCGCACGCGTGGGAGGAGGCCTGTGAGTTCCCTCGCGAGCTCTACGCAGAGGCCGCGCAGGCGGGGTTCCTGGGCGTCGGCTACGCCGAGGCGCTCGGCGGGGCGGGCGGCGACATCACGCACACGCTCGTCGCGGCCGAGGAGCTCGTGCTCGCGGGCCACTCGGTCGGCGCGTGCGTCGGCCTCGGCAGCCACGGCATCGCCCTGCCGCCGATCGTGCGGCACGGCACGCCGGAGCAGCAGGCCCGCTTCGTGTCGCCCGTGCTCTCCGGCGAGAAGGTCTCGGCGCTCGGCATCACGGAGCCCGGCGGCGGCAGCGACGTCGCCAACCTGCGCACGACCGCCGTCCGGAGCGGCGACCACTACGTCGTGAACGGCGCGAAGACCTTCATCACCTCGGGCTGCCGCGCCGACCTCGTCACGCTGGCGGTGCGCACGGGCGGCCCGGGGCACGGGGGCATCTCGCTGCTCGTCGTCGAGCGCGGCACGCCGGGCTTCACCGTGGGCAAGGAGCTGAAGAAGACCGGCTGGTGGGCGAGCGACACCGCGGAGCTCGCCTTCGAGGACTGCCGGGTGCCCGTGGCGAACCTCATCGGCGAAGAGAACATGGGCTTTTACGCCATCATGATGAACTTCGCGAGCGAGCGTATTTTCCTCGCGGGGCAGTGCGTCGCCATCGCCGAGCTCGCGTACCGCGAGTCGATCCGCTACGCGAAGGAGCGCCAGGCCTTCGGGAAATCGCTCATGGGGTTCCAGGTGACTCGCCACAAGCTCGCCGACATGGCGAGCCGGCTCGCCGCTGCCCGCGCGCTCACGGGCGAGGTCACCACCCGCTACGTGCGCGGCGAGGACGTGACCGGGCTCGCGGCCAAGGCGAAGAACGTGGCGACCGACATGTGCGGGTTCGTGTGCGACGCCGCGGTGCAGCTCCACGGGGGCAACGGCTACATGCGCGAGTACCTCGTCGAGCGGCTCTTTCGCGACGCGCGGCTCTACCCCATCGGCGGCGGAACGCGGGAAATCATGAACGAGATCATCTCGAAGGTGGAGGGCTACGCATGACGAGCGACCTCCTCGCGCGCGTGCCGCGGCACGTGCTCCACATTCGCGACGTGCTGGCGAAGGCGGGCAAGCGCTCGTGGGTCGTGGGCGGCTGCGTTCGCGATCTGCTCCGCGGCAAGGAGCCCTCCGACTGGGACGTGTGCACCGACGCGCTCCCGGCGGAGCTGCTGCGCATCTTCCCGCGCGCCATCCCCACGGGCATCGACCACGGCACCGTCACCGTGGTGCTCGATCACCAGCACTACGAGGTGACCACGCTGCGCGGCGAGGGCGCCTACTCCGACGGGCGCCGGCCGGACGCCGTGCACTTCGTGAGCGACATCGAGCACGACCTCGCGCGCCGCGATTTCACGGTGAACGCCATCGCGATCGACTCGGCCACGGGCGCGCTCGTCGACCCCTTCGGCGGCCGCGACGATCTCGCCGCGCGGATCCTCCGCGCCGTGGGCAAGGCCGAGGAGCGCTTCTCGGAGGACGGCCTGCGCGTGCTCCGCGCGGCGCGCTTCTGCGCGACGCTCGGGTTCACGCTCGACCCGGCGACGAAGGCGGCGATCGAGCCCACGCTCGGCACGTACCGCAAGGTCAGCCCCGAGCGCGTGCGCGACGAGTGGATGAAGGCGATGAAGGCCGACAAGCCGTCGATCGCGTTCGACGTCATGCGCGAGACCGGCATCCTCGCCGTCTCGTGCCCGGAGCTGCTCGAGGGCTTTGGGCTCGAGCAGAACCGCCACCACACCTACGACGTGTGGCGCCACGGGATGGAGTGCATGGACGCGTGCCCGAAGGAGCCCGTGCTCCGCTTGGCCGGCCTCTTCCACGACGTGGGCAAGCCCCGCAGCCGCGCGTTCAGCGACAAGACCAACGACTACACCTTCTACGACCACGACCGCATCGGCGCCGAGATGGTCGAGCCCATCTGCGCGCGCCTGCGCTTCTCGAACGACGAGCGCGCGCGCATCGCGCACCTCGTGCGGCACCACCTGTTTCACTACGACGGGTGGACCGACGCGGCGGTGCGCCGGTGGATTCGGCGCGTCGGGCGCGAGCACCTGGAGAGCCTCTACGCGCTCAACTGCGCGGACCTGGCGGCGAAAGGGCCCGACGTGCCGGGCCACGATCCGAGCTTGGGCCCGGCGCCGCTCGAGCTGCTCAAGGCCCACGTCGAGCGCGTGCTCGCCGAGGGCGCGGCGCTCAGCACGCGGGACCTCGCCATCAACGGTCACGATCTCATGCGCGAGCTCGGGCTGGCGCCGGGCAAGCTGCTCGGCGTGCTGCTCGGCGAGTTGCTCGAGGAGGTCACGACCGATCCCACGCTGAACGAGCGGGGCCGCCTGCTCGAGCGCGCCAGGGCGCTGCGCGCCGCCGCCGCGGGCGAGCCCACGAAGTGAGCCGGGGCGACGCCGTGACGCGTCACCGTGCGTCTCGCTCGTGGGGCCGCGGCGTGGGGCCCGCCCAAGGCGCCATCCGCGCGAGCACCCCACCGCCGCGAACCTGCTGAAGCATCACGCCAGCCACGTGGACGAGCACGAGGCCGAGCAGCGCGAACACGAGCACTTCGTGCGCCTGGCGGGACGCGAGCGCCTCGAGCGGCGGAGCTCCCGTGAGGTGGCCTCCCAGGTAGTCCGGCCACGCGCTGCGGGCTCCAGTGACGAACCCGCTCGCGCCGAGGGCGAAGGTCACCGCGTAGAGCAGCCCATGAACCACGCCGACCCCGCGGCGGTGGAGGTCCGAGACAGGCAGCGGCGCGACCGCCGGCCCGCGGCGTCGGACGACGAGGCGCGCGACGGTGACGACCATCAGCGTCGCGCCACTGAACGTGTGCAGCCGCGACATGAGGAGCCGCCCGGTGGAGTCTGTCGGCAGGTTCGTCATGACGAACCCCGCCGTCGCCAGCCCGACAATCAGGGTCGCGGCGAGCCAGTGGAGCGCGACGCTCGGGGTCGACCATCGGTCACGCATGGCGCCCTCCCTGGAGGAGGCGCGGGAGCGCGGGCGCCTGCGCGACCCAGACGCTGTCGGGTGGTGCCGATCCCTCGAGAGCTGCGGTGGTCACGTGGCTGCCTTCCCTTCGGTCCAGTGCCTGAGCGCCAGCACACCGGTGAGCACGACCGAGGCGGTCATCGCGATGGCGCCGAGCAGCACGAGGAGCGGCGAGAGCTTGAGGTAGAGCTCCCCAAGGATTCCTACGGGCATGAGGAGCCCGGCCAGGCCGAGCCCCGCCGCGACGGCGCGCGCCCGGTCGCTCGCGGAGGAGAGGCGCACGAGGACGAACCCGAGCGCGACGTTGAGCAGGACAAACAGATTGCCGTGCACGTGAGCCAGGCGCGCCTCGAAGTGCTGGCCCACCGAGTAGCTTTCGACCCAGGCCTCCTTCTGGGGCGCGAAGTCGCGAAGGTAGATGAGAACGAATCCGTAGAACATGAAGCCCGCCATCACGAGCAGGCCCACGCCGACGTTGTAGCGGCCCGTCTTCACGGGTGATGCTCCGCGCCGCGCCCGAGGTGGTGGACCAGCAGCACGAGATCCGTCGCGGGGTCAGGCTCGACGGCGTGCGGGATGTTTGGGGCGAGGACGACGGCGTGCGTCGCGTCGAGCCGCAGCCGCTCTGCGCCGGCCACGACCGTGCCGCTGCCTTGCAGAGCCACGATCGTTACGGGTACCGCGGAGTGGTGCGATGGCAGCACGGTGCCGCCCCGAAGCACGATGCTCGCGAGCTTCAACGCGGGCTCGTCGACGAGCACCTTCACTTCGCGCGGCCCGCCCGCGCCCGCGCTTGGCGTGGGCAGCTCGACGACGCGGCTCGGTGGGCCCGCGAGCGTCGCCTCGTGGTGTTGCGCCGCGGACGGCGTGGCGCAGCCGGTCACGGCGCCAAGCGACAGCGCGATGACCGCGAGGGCGGTGGGAGTCAGACGCATCATGGGGAAACCTTCCGGTTCAATGTGGGAGCGGGCGAGCGGAGGAGCGCGAGCAGGCTGCCCAGGACTGCGCGCGCCTCGGCGTCTCGCCGCCGAGTCTTCGAGGGCGAGAGCGCCAGCATCTGCACCGTGCCCATGACGATCGGTGCCAGGGTCTCCGCGGGGAGATCGGAGCGCAGCGCTCCGGTGTCCTGGCCCTCGCGGACGCAGTCGACGATGAACGCGCGCGTCTTCTGCACGCACGCGGCGAGGCGCGCCGAGCCGCCGCTCGGCAGAGCGAGGAGGAACTGCTCGGAGAGGACGAGCCGCAGGATGCCGAGCTGCTTGCCCACGGCCGTGCTCCGCGCCTCGATGAAGCGCTCGAGGCGCTCGACAGGCGGGAGCGTCGATGGCGGGTAGGTCGACTCGAGCACGGCCTCGACGCGCGCCACGACGGCGTCGAGCAGCGCTTCCAGCGACGCGAAGTGCTTGAAGATCGCGCCCGTGGAGAGCCCGACCCGCGCCGCGAGGCTGCGGGTGCTGAGCGCCGCGATGCCGTCCGTCGCGATGATGTGCAGCGCGGCGTCCGTCAGCTCGACCTGTCGATCTTCCGATGTGCGGCGAGGGGCTCCCACGCACAAGAGAGTAAGCGCTTACTTACCAGTGCGCAAGGCCAGGCGAGCCGTCTGCCGGTCAGCCCGCGACGAGCCCTGGCTCCTCAGTCGAGGAGCGCCCGCGCCGTGACCACGTCCTGGCGGGCGGCCCACGCGAGCAGGTCGTCGGCCTCGGCGCGGAGCCACGGCTTCGTCATGTCGCCCGGGTGGAGCGCCACGCGCGTAGGGAGGGCGTGGGCGAGCGGCCGCGCCGCGCGGCAGAACAGCACAGTCGAGAGCATGCGCGCGCGCGTCCGGCTCGCGAAGTTCAGCACGAGGCTCGGCCGGCGCTCGCCGGTCACCGGATCGCTCACCGACAGGTGATCTTCCGTGTAGCATACACCCATCTCCGCGAGCTCCGCGGCGAGCCAGGCGGGGGCCGACCAGGCGGGCGGCACGAAGCCGTCGATCGTGAGCCCCGCGGCCTCGAGGACCCGCGCCCCGTCGCGCAGGCGCTGCCGGGCCTCGGCGCGCGTCACGTCGGAGAGCTCGGCCTCGCCGGCGGACACGACCCGCTGCGCGAAGAAGCGCGCCGCCCCCGTGGGCCGCCCGTCCCCGGCCGGGCCGTCGCCCGCCGCGCGCGCGCGGTGAAAGTAGCCGTGGAGGAAGACCTCGTGCCCCTCGGTCTGCAGCGCGCGGAGGCGCGCGGCGTACCGCGGGTGCTCGGCGAGCGGCGCCCGGCCGTGGAAGTTCGGCACGACGAGGAGCCCGGGGCGCACGCCGTGCCGCGCGCACATCGCGAGCGCGTGCTCGACCTCGGCGTCCCACGCCGGAGAGACGTCGTGGATGGAGACGTGGACGCGCGCGCGCGGGAGTCGCACGCGGGCGCTCAGTGCTTCTTCGCGGCCTGGACCTTGCCGACCTCTTCGTACTCGGTCTCGAACAGCGAGAGCTGCGAGACGACGATGTCGAGGTTGCGCTCGTTCATCTCGTTGCGCTCGGCGCGCCCCATGTCGCGCATCTGGCGCTTGATCTCGCCGAGGCGATCGCAGATCTGGCCGAGCTTGGCGTAGTCGACGCTCGCGCGGTTCTTGTCGGCGTAGCCGGCGCGGTACTCCTCGAAGATCTCGTTGGCCGCGCCGCCGAGGGCGCCCATGATGTCCGGGAGGGTCGTGCCCTGGCGGGCCTTGCGGATCTCGCTGACCTCGTTCTCGTACACTGCGAGCCGCTCGGACACGATTTCCATGTTCTTCAGGTGGTAGTCCTCCTCGAGGCCCGCCTTCTTGAGCTTCTCCATGCGGGTCTTGACGCTCTTCAGCGAGTCGACCACGCGCATGAGCAGCGCGGGGCGGCGGCTCACGCGCGACTGCCCCGCGAAGTGCGTCTGGTAGACCGCGAACTGCTCGTTCGCGAGCGTGGCGAGCAGGCCCGCCTGCTCCTCCGCCGTGCCCTGCTTCTGCGCCTTGTCGATCTCGCGGAGCTCGGCGGTGTATTGGGTCTGCGCCTGGCGCACCACGTCGAGATCGCGGGCGAAATCGGAGATGTTCTTCTCCTCCAGGAGGCCCGTCATGCGCTTCTGGATGGCCTTGAGCTCCTCGATCATCTCGGCGAGCAACGCCATGTCGCGGGTCGCGCGGTTCTGGCCGGCGAAGTGCCGCCCGTAGCGCGCGAACACGAAGTTCGCGTCGGTCGCCTCGGTGGCGAACTCGTCGAAGAGCGGGCCGGCCTCTTGGGCCTTGAGGATGGCGCCGCGCTCGGTCTCGTAGAGGGCGAGGGTGTTGCCCGCGTCTTCCTTGAGCGTGATGAGCTCGGGCCCCTGCACCGCCGCGGGGATGCTGCCGGCGCGCGCGACGACGTCCTTCAGGCGCTTGATGAGGCCGTCGAGCTGCGCGACGTCCCGCGTCGCGCGCGACTGGCCGGAGAAGTCGGCCTCGTAAATGCTGGTGATGAGGTCGAGATCGCGCCGCAGGGTTTCGAGGAGGTTCGTCGCCATGGGGTTGGGCTCTTAGCAAGGGTTGGTTCGCGGTGCGAGCGGTTCCTCCGGTGGGCGGCGCGGCGCGGCTCGACGTGTGCGAGGGCGTTCCCCCCTCGCGCTCCCCCCCTCTTGGTTCGGGGGGCGCGCGGCCTACGTCCGGGCCAGGAGTTCGGTGTAGACTGCACGCAAAAGGTCGAACTGCCCCTCCGCCGTGGGCAGCTCGGCCACGCGCGCCCTCGCGGCGATGGAGAGCGCCCCCTTGGGCCGCGCGAGCAGCCGCGCGAGGGCCTCGGCGCAGGCCCCCGCGTCGCCGCTGGGGTAGGTCTCGGCGTACTCCGGGCGGGCCAGCTCTGCCGCGCCGCCCTCGTCGGGCACCACGACGGGGAGCCCCTGCGCGAGCGCCTCGGCGATCGAGAGGCCGAAGGTCTCGACCGGGCAGCCGTGCACCAAGGCGTCGGCGCTCGCGAGCGCCGAGGCGAGCCGCGCGCGGTCCTTCTCGAAGCCCGGCATGCGCACGTGCGGCCCCGCGAGCCGCTCGAGGCGCGCGCGCTCGGGGCCGTCGCCGAGCAGCACGAGCGTGTGGGGCAGGGTGGCCGCGAGCCGGCGCGAGGCCTCGAGCACCACGTCCCAGCGCTTCTCGATCGCGAAGCGCCCCACGCCGACCACGAGCGGGCCTGGGCGCCCCTCGCGCAGCTCGTCCCCGCGGTCGGCGGGGGCCGGCTCGCGGTCCACCCCGAACGGCACGTGCCGCACCCGAGGCACCCCGTGCGCGGTGAGCTTCGCGCGCTGGCCCTCCGACGCCACGAGGGTCGCGTCGACCCGCTCGCCGAGCGCGCGGACGAGCCTCCAGGCCGGTCGAACGAGGGCGAGAGGCCTCAACCACCCCGGCGCAAGTGCGTAGAACTTCGCCCACATGGGGGGGAGGGACCCCAGCTTCCAGGCGGCCACGGAGGCGTACGTGTCCAGAAAATCGGAGTGCCACCGAAACGTCCGGACACCAAAGTCGCGGTCCGGACACCCGAGCGCCGCGATGGCGCCGATGTAGGGGGAGTGAATCTCGAGCACGTCGGGCCGCTCGCGCGCCACGATCTCCCGAATCTTTCGCACCCCTGGGAAGGCGTGGTACGTGGGGTCGTAGGGCATGTTTGGGCCGCGAATGCGAATGATCCGTGCGCTCCCGGGGCTCCGTGCTAGCAGACGGTCGCGTACACGCGTCTCGTCATCGGCTCGCCCGGGGGCCACCACGACGTGCTCGTCTCCCCTTTGGCACAGAACATGACTTTTGGCCTCTAGATGGCTTCGAACACCGCCTCCCCTTTCGGAATAGAACTCGGTGACGTCCAGGACCTTCATGGTCCCTCCGTGACGAGCATCGGCCCCCGCCGCCCTGGAAATGACGGCACTTCGCGTGAAACGCGAGACCGCGGAGCGCCCGACGCCCTCGGCTCGCGGCGCGCGGCGCGCTCCGGCTTCTCCGCCGAGCACGTGGCCTCGGGCCACGGCCTCGATCTCAGCCGGGTGGCGCCGTTCGCGGCGCTGGCCGCGCGCCAGGGGCGCCCGCTTCGTGTCGCTATTCTGAGTGATTTCACGCGCATACCTTACGCCAACGGCGCCGCCTTCCAGACCCGTTTTCTCTACCAGGAGCTCACGCGGTGCGGCCACGAGGTGACCGTCATCGGCCCCCATGATCCGGATGCCACCCCCGAGGATCTGGCCCCGGGCACCATCGAGCTGCCGAGCCTACCCCTCAAGACCTACCCCGGGGTCTACATCCCGATGCCCCTCGAGTCGTGGGTGTACAAAATCGCCCGCTTCGACTTCGACATCGTCTTCGCGCAGACCACCACGCTGCTCATGGAGTTCGGCGTGTGGCTCCGGAAGATGCGCGGCATCCCGCTCTTGTGCGTGAACACCACGCACCTCGCCGCCGCCTACGAGGTGCTCCTGCCCGAGCGCCTCTCCAAGGTGCCCGCCATCCACGCCGGCCTCGAGGTCACGCTGAAGCGCCCCTACGAGCGCCTCTTCGCGAAGGTCTACAACGACTCCGACGGCCTCATCGTGCTGAGCGAAGGCCTGCGCAGCTACTGGCGCGAGCGCGGCGTCACCGCGCCCATCCACGTGGTGCCCCGGGCCGTGCAGCCGGAGATCTTCGACAAGCCGCTCGGCGAGGACCCCTACCAGGCGTTCCTCGGCGGCACGCCTCACTTCGACGGGGCGCGTCTGCTCTGCGCCGGCCGCCACACGCGAGAGAAGGCGCAAGACCGGGTCATTCGCATCTTCGCTCGGCACGTCGCGCCGAAGGACCCGCACGCGACCCTCACCATGCTCGGTGACGGCCCCGAGCGCAGCTACTACCAGCGCGTCGCGCGGGAGGAGGGCGTCGAGGCGAGGGTGTTCTTCCCCGGCGAGGTCCCCTTCACGCGCATGGTCGACTACTACGGCTACGCCGACGTCTTCGTGCACGCCTCGCTCAGCGAGACCTACGGCAACGTCATGGGGGAGGCGCTCTGGTGCGGCACGCCCACCGTCGCCTACGCCGACGGCATGGGCGTCAGCTCGCAGATCCGCGACGGCGTGAACGGCGTGCTCCTCGCGCCCGGCTCGGGCACCCAGTCCGAGGTCCAGGCCGACGCCGCCTTCGGCCGCGCGGTGCTGCGCATCCTCGCCGACCCGGAGGGGCGCGCGCGCCTCGGCACCATGGCGAGCAAGCTGTCGCGCGAGCGCTGCTCCCCGCTCGCCGTGCAAGAGCGCCTCGCCGACACCTTCCGCTCCGCGCAAGACCACGCGGGCGCGTGCGGCCTCCGGCCGAGCGTGCGACGCCCCCTGCCGATGCAGTGGCTCACCACCTTCCAGCACTTCCGCTCGTGGGCCACCATCAACGCGGGCGTGTACCTCGCGGGCCACATCCGGCCGGCGCCGAAGAAAGACCGCAGCGAGCGCATGCACCCGCAGATCGGCCGCTGAGGGGCCCGCCTCCGCGCGGCGAGGTCGCCGCGAAGTGGCTCACGGGCGTGGTGGCGCGCTAACGTGCGCCGCGTGCCGTCCTCGCGTCCGCTCCCGCCGCCGATCTCGCTCGCCGCGCTCGCCGCGCTGGTCTGGCTCGGCGCGGCCTCGGTCGGGTGCTCGCGCGCGTCGGAGGCGAGCCCGAGCCTCGACGCGGCGACCACGACCGGCGAGTCTCGCTCGCCCGACGCGGCCCGGTCCGACGCCGCGGCCGAGGCGAAGGCGCCGCCCGACTGCCCCGCGGTCTCGCGCGACGAGGCCTGGCTGGCGATCGACGCGGACGCCCCGGAGCTCCCCACCATCGACGACCCCGCCAAGAACCTCGCGCGGTTCTACCGGCGGTGGGCCGAGGTCGCGCGGGGCCGGTCGAAGCGGGCGCTGCGCATCGCCGTGTACGGCGACTCGAACCTCACGCTCGACGGGCTCACCGGCCTGCTGCGCCGCGCCTTCCAGCAGCGCTACGGCGACGCGGGGCACGGCTTCGTCGCCCTCGGCAAGCCCTGGGGGTGGTACCGCCACCACGACGTCGTGCACGCCTCGTACGAGAACATGTGGAAGTTCTACGCGACGACGACCGCGCCGGCGCCCGACAACCAGATGGGCTTCTCGGGCATCGCGGTCGAGGCCGTGTCGCCGGGCGCGCAGACCTGGGTGGGCACCGCGGCGGAGCCCGACGCGCCCATCGGCAAGACGGCGAGCCGCTTCGGTGTGTACTTCCTGAAGCGCCCCGGCGGCGGGCCGTTCGATGTCCGCGTGGACGGCAAGAGCGTGAAGGAGGTGTCGACGCGCGCGAGCGAGACCGAGCTCGGCTACGACGAGCTCACCGTGGAGGACGCGCCCCACAAGGTGACCTACGTCGCGAAGGGCACCGTGCGGCTCCTCGGCGCCACGCTCGGGCGCGACGTCCCGAACAGCGTGACCGTCGACTCGCTCGGCGTCGGCTCGCTCAACGCGTGGGCGCTCGCGCGGCTCGACACGAAGGTGAACCGCGCCATGCTCGCTCACCGCGACTTCGACCTCGTGATGTTCCTCGTCGGCACGAACATGTACGCGCTCGAGAAGCACCACGAGTGGATGGGGCGCGTCGTCCGCCACCACCGCTTGGCGACGCCGGGCGTGCCGCTGCTCTTCTTCTCGCCGCCCGACATCACGCTCGGCAACAAGGGGCAGAAGACCGACCCGCGCATCCACAAGGTCGCCGAGCAGCTCCACGACATCGCGCGGGAGCACGGCGCGGCGTTCTGGGACTTCCACGCCGCGATGGGCGGCGACCGCTCGATCGTGGCGTTCCGCCAGAAGAAATGGGCGCAGGCCGACATCATCCACTTCACCGACGAGGGGAGCTTTTTCATGGGGCGGCGGGTGCTCCTCGCGCTGTGGAGGGGCCTGCTCGAGTCGCTCGACCGGGACCCGCAGCTCGGGTGTGACGCCGCGCGGCCCTAGCGCGCCGCCGCGCAAAAGGTCCGAGCCGGCCCCGGAAGCTTGCCGTTCGAGCAGCCGGAGCCTATGTTCCCTGGGTTCACTCGATCGACTCACGCGGAGAAGCAGGCCTTGGAGCGCAGGCGCGACGACCACCACAGCGGCAACCTCAACTGCTCTTTTTGCGGGAAATCGCAGAAGGAAGTGAAGAAGCTCATCGCCGGCCCCACCGTCTACATCTGTGACGAGTGCATCGGCCTGTGCAACGACATCATCGCCGAAGAGGTCGAGAAGGACGAGCCGCACGCCGGCTCCGCGCCCATCCCGAAGCCGGCGGAGATCAAGGTCATCCTCGACGAGTACGTGATCGGGCAAGACCGCGCGAAGAAGGTCCTCTCGGTCGCGGTGCACAACCACTACAAGCGCATCGAGTCGAAGGTCTCCTCCGACGAGGTCGAGCTGTCGAAGAGCAACATCCTGCTCCTCGGGCCTACGGGCTCGGGCAAGACCCTCCTCGCGCAGACCCTCGCGCGCATCCTCAGCGTGCCGTTCGCCATCGCGGACGCCACCACGCTGACGGAGGCCGGCTACGTCGGCGAGGACGTCGAGAACATCATCGTCCAGCTCGTGCAGAACGCCGACCAGGACATCGATCGCGCGCAGCGCGGCATCGTCTACATCGACGAGATCGACAAGATCTCGCGCAAGAGCGACAACCCCTCCATCACGCGTGACGTGTCGGGCGAGGGCGTGCAGCAGGCGCTGCTGAAGATCATCGAGGGCACCGTCGCCAACGTGCCGCCGAAGGGCGGGCGCAAGCACCCGCAGCAAGACTTCCTCCAGGTCGACACCACGAACATCCTCTTCATCTGCGGCGGCGCGTTCGTCGGCCTCGACCAGATCGTGCAGCGGCGCATCGGCCAGCAGAACCTGGGGTTCGGCGCCGACGTGAAGTCCAAGAAGGACTTCAAGCTCGGCGATCTCTTCGCGAAGGCGCAGCCGGAAGATCTCCTGAAGTTCGGCCTCATCCCCGAGTTCATCGGCCGCCTGCCCGTCATGGCGACGCTGCACGAGCTCACCGAGGAGACCCTCGTGGACATCCTCACGAAGCCGAAGAACTCGCTCGTGAAGCAGTTCCAGAAGCTCTTCGAGATGGACGGCGTGAAGCTCAAGTTCACGAAGCAGGCCCTCACCGCGGTCGCGAAGGAGGCCCTCGCGCGGAACGCGGGCGCGCGCGGCCTCCGCGCCATCCTCGAGGGCGCGATGCTCGACATCATGTACGACATCCCCAGCCGCTCGAACGGCATCAAGGAGGTCGTCATCAACGAAGAGGTCATCACCAAGGGTGACCCGCCGCTCATCGTCTATGCGAAAGAAGCCGAGCTCGCCTGACGCGTCCGCCGCCGACCTGGCGGCGGTGAGCGCGGGCCCCGACTACCGCGAGGTGGCGGCGTGCGCCTGCTACCACGCGCGCCGCGCGGCCCGCGTCGTCACCCAGGAGTTCGACGCCGAGCTCGCCCACGTCGACCTCCGGGCCACGCAATACGCGGTGCTCTGCGTGCTGGCGGGGCGGCCCCGCGGCGCGCCTCCCCCGTCGATGGTGCAGCTCGCCGAAGAGCTGCTCGTCGAGCCCTCGGCGCTCTCGCGCAACCTCGCGGTCCTCACGCGGCGCGGCCTCGTCGAGCTCGCGCCGCTCGGCGATCGCAGGCAGCGCGGCGTCTCGCTCACCGCGGCGGGCAAGCTCCTCTTTCGACAAGCGTTCCCGCACTGGAAGCGCGCGCAAGACCGCGTCGCGGCGCGCCTCGGCGCAGGTCGCATGTCCGAAGCGCTCGGCGTGCTGCGCGAGCTGTCGCGGGGCGAGCCCGCGCGTGGCCGCTCGGCGTCGTGAAATGCGTGTGCATGCAGCAATAGCCCCGTATAACCAGGGAATGTCGTCCCGCACGCGAAGGGTTGGCGCGCGCGCGCGCGCGGTGGTGGCGTGCCTGGTCGTCGCGCTCCCGGCGATGGTCGCGGGGTGCGGCGCGTTCGGCACCGAAGGCACCCCGAGCGCGCCGAGCGCGAGCGCGACCCCATCGGCGCCGCCGGTGCCCTCGGCGGTCGACGCGGGCGGTCCGGACGCTCCGCTCGGCGACGCCGCCGCGGCGTGCCCGGTCACGGGCAAGGCCGCGTTCGACCCTGCGTTCGGCGTGGACGGCATCCTTCAGCTGCCAGGGGCGGTGCAGAGCGTCGGCGCGCTCGGGCCCGCGGGTGCGATCTACGTCGCAAGCCAGGAGAATTGCGGCGACGCCCAACGGAGCACGGCGTTGCGAAAGGTGCCGCTCGACGGGTCGAACGCCGGCGCGATCGTGCGGTGCTTCGACAAGGACGCGGAGTCCCCCATCGCGTTCAGCGGCGATCCGGTGACGGGGTACCTGCTGGCTACTCGCCTCACCAGTGGGGTGAACCGCGCCAGCCTGCGCCGGCTCAATCCCGACGGCAGCGACCGGGCGTCGACCCTCGACGGCGGGAACTACACCGAGGCCACCTTCGCGCAGCGCGTGCCCGGTCCCACGCCGCTCGATGTGCGGGGCTACTACCTCACCTCGGGCACGTCGAAGGGCTTCTTGCAGACCATCCCGGGCAGCGCGACCGACCTCGGGGGCCAGCCGGTCGCGGGGGCGTCGTACCCTGGCAAGCTCCTCGTGGCGTTCCTGCGAGACGCCGGCATGTCCACCGCGACGCTCGTCGTGAAGCGGTACGTCGCGGGCGCCTCCTCCGCGATCGAGGACCCGTCGTTCGGCAAGCAGGAGCTGCCCACGCCGAACGCGGAGCCGGGGAGCTTCGCGCCGAACGCCCTCATCGCATCGGAGGGCTTCACGGCGTTCGCGGTGAGCAAAGCCGGGGGAAGTTATGTCGTCCTGTTCGAGGCCGGCGGTCCCCGCCCGCTCGCGCCGGCCCCGGGCTTCGGTGTGCCCCGGATAGCGCGCCGGTGCGACGGCAAGATCGTGATGGCGCTGGTAGAGGCGGGGGGCAACGTCGCGATCGGCCGGTACGACGGCGATCAGCTCGACCCGACGTTCCGCGCCACGAAGAAGGCGTCGGGCACCGTCTCGTTCCTCCTGCCGCTGCCCGACGGCGGGCTCGTCGTGGGCATGAGCTCCGGCCAGCTCCTGCGCGTCTCGCCGTGACGCCCCGCGCGGGGCGACCACGTGGCGCGCTTGGGTTTTCCTCCGAGCCGGGATAAACCGGAGGGGATGTTCTTCAAGAGCGACTCCGAGAAAAACGCTGCGCTCGCCGCGCGCCGTCGTGTGGTCCCGCTGCTCCCGCTGCGCGACATCATCGTGTTCCCCCACATGGGCAGCCAGCTCTTCGTCGGCCGCGAGCGCTCCATCGCCGCGCTCGACGCGGCGATGACCCGCGACAAGGACATCTTCCTCGCGGCGCAGAAGAACGCGAAGACCAACGAGCCCACGCCGGAGGACATCTTCGCGGTCGGCACGATCGGCACGGTGAAGGAGCTGCTCCGCCTGCCGGACGGCACGGTGCGCGTCCTCGTGGAGGGCAAGCGCCGCGCGAAGATCCGCAAGTTCGTGCACACCGACGACTTCTTCCTCGTCGAGGTCGACGAGATCCCCGAGGTGTCCCAGAAGGGCGTCGAGCTCGAGGCGCTCATGCGCAGCGTGCACGCGGCGTTCGAGATGTACGTGAAGCTGAACAAGAAGGTTCAGCCCGAGGTGCTGATGCACGTCCAGACCCTGGACGACGCCGCCAAGCTCTCGGACGCCATCGTCGCGAACCTGCCCACGGTGAAGCTCGCCGACCGGCAGGCGCTCCTCGAGGACGACGACCCCACGAAGCGCCTCGACCGGCTCCACGAGCTGATGCAGGCCGAGATCGAGATCCTCCAGGTGGAGAAGAAGATCCGGTCGCGCGTCAAGAAGCAGATGGAGAAGACGCAGAAGGAATATTACCTGAACGAGCAGATGCAGGCGATCCAGAAGGAGCTGGGTGGCGGCGAGCGCGACGAGTTCAAGAACGAGATCGCCGAGATCGAGGAGCAGCTCAAGGCGAAGACCTTGAGCCGCGAGGCGCAGGGCAAGGTCAAGAAGGAGCTGAAGAAGCTCAAGATGATGCACCCCACGAGCGCCGAGGCGACCGTGGTGAGAAACTACATCGACTGGATCCTCTCGCTGCCGTGGTCCGACAAGTCGGAGGACGCGCACGACCTCGCCGCCGCCGAGGAGATCCTCGACGCCGACCACTACGGGCTGAAGAAGATCAAGGAGCGCATCCTCGAGTACCTCGCGGTGCAGGCCCTCACGGGCAAGCTGCGCGGCCCGGTGCTCTGCCTCGTGGGCCCGCCGGGCGTCGGCAAGACCAGCCTCGCGAAGAGCATCGCGCGCGCCACGAACCGCAAGTTCGTGCGCCTCGCCCTCGGCGGCGTGCGCGACGAGGCCGAGATCCGCGGCCACAGGCGCACGTACATCGGCGCGATGCCCGGCAAGCTCATTCAGTCGATGAAGAAGGCCGGCACGAACAACCCCGTGTTTCTGCTCGACGAGGTCGACAAGATGTCCGCCGACTTCCGCGGCGATCCCGCGTCGGCGCTGCTCGAGGTGCTCGACCCCGAGCAGAACAGCACGTTCAACGACCACTACCTCGACCTCGACTACGACCTCTCCGACGTGATGTTCATCACGACGGCGAACACGCTGTCGGGCATCCCCGTGGCCCTCCAAGACCGCATGGAGATCATCCCGCTGTCGGGCTACACCGAGTTCGAGAAGATGAACATCGCGGTGAAGTACCTCGTGCCGCGGCAGAAGAAGGAGAACGGCCTCGAGGGGCTCGACGTCACGATCACCGACGCGGCGCTGCGCACGACCATCCACCATTTCACGCGCGAGGCGGGCGTGCGCTCGCTCGAGCGCGAGGTGTCGAGCGTCTGCCGCAAGGTCGCGCGCAAGATGGTGGCGGACGGCAAAGACCAGAGCATCGTGGTCGACGCCAAGGACATCCCCAAGTACCTGGGCGTGCCCAAGTACACGCTCGGCAAGAAGGAGGCGCACGACGAGGTGGGCCTCACGAACGGCCTCTCGGTCACGAGCATGGGCGGCGGCGAGCTGCTCGCCTGCGAGGTCGCCGTCGTGCAGGGCAAGGGCAAGCTCGTGATCACCGGCCTGCTCGAGAAGGGCATGGAGGAGAGCGCGCAGGCGGCGATGAGCTACGTGCGCTCGCGCGCGCAGGTGCTCGGCCTCGAGCCCGAGTTTTACCAAAAGGTCGACGTGCACGTGCACTTCCCCGAGTTCATCCGGAAGGACGGCCCGAGCGCCGGCGTCACCATGGCGACGTCGCTCGCCAGCGCGCTCATGCGCGTGCCCGTGCGGCGCGATCTGGCCATGACCGGCGAGGTCACGCTGCGCGGCCGCGTGCTCCCCATCGGCGGCCTGAAGGAGAAGCTGCTCGCGGCGCACCGCAGCGGCATCTCCACCGTGATCGTCCCCCGAGAGAACCGCAAAGACCTCCGCGAGGTGCCGCGCCGCGTGCTGAAGAGCACGCGCATCGTGCTGGTCGAGCACATGGACGAGGTGCTCCGCGAGGCGCTCTGCCTGCCCGACGTCGACGCGGTGTTTGGGCCTCGCCGCGAGGGCATGGAGTACGTGGGCGGAGAGCTGAAGACCTTCGGTCCGCTCCCGCCGGCCGCGCTCCCGAGGCCCGTCGTGCCCGCCCCGATCCCCGGCCACGCGTAGAGGGCGAGCGCGCGGCCCCGCAGTCGCCGGCTAAGAGCGCGCGAGCGGGGCGCGGCGCTCGCGCCAAGGCAGCTCGTCCTCGAGGACCTTGGAGAGCGCGAGCACCGTGCCGTCGGCGTAGCGGCGCCCGATGAGCTGCACGCCGAGCGGGAGCCCCTCGTCGGTGAGGCCGATCGGCACCGACGCCGCGGGCTGGCCGGTGATGTTCGCCGCCGCGGTGAACGCGCCGAGCTCCGCGGCCCTCGCGAAGATTTGCGCGGGAGGCTCATCGGTGCGCGCGAGCCCGAGCCGCGGCGCGGGGCCCGCCACGGTGGGCGTGAGCACGATGTCGGCCTCGCCCTGCCAGGCGAGGAGCGCGCGCTCGAGCTCGAGGCGCAGCAGCTCGACCTCGGCCTTCGTGCGGTGGCGGCCGGCCTCGGCGATCCAGCGGGTGACGGGCTGGGTGTCACGCCACCGCACGAGCGGTGCGTCCGAGGTGAGCTTCTGCCACAGCGGCAAGAAGCTCTCGAGCGTGAGCCCCGGCGTGCCCGGGAGCTCCTCGACCTCGTGCCCGAGGCGCTCGAGCAGCGTCGCCACGCGGAGCACGTGGTCGCGCGCGGCGGGGGTGACCTCGGCCACGTCGCTCTGCACCGTGAACCGCACGAGCAGCTTGCGCGGCGCCTCGAGGGCGAGCGCTTGGAAGGGCCGCGGCGGCGGGGGCGCCCAGTGGGGCTTGCCCACGGTGACGCCGGCCATCGCGTCGAGCATGGCGGCCGCGTCGAGCACCGTGTGGGCGAGGGGCCCGTCGGTGTAGAGCAGGGTCTCGTCGGGGAAGCCGAACGCGTTGCGCACCCGCCCACGCGACGGCTTCAGGCCGTAGAGGTGGCAGAACGCGGCGGGGATGCGCACCGAGCCGGCGCCGTCGCTGCCTTGGGCGATGGGGACGAGCCCCGCCGCCACGGCCGCGCCCGAGCCGCCCGAGGAGCCACCAGCGATGCGGGTCAGG
>DAORJJ010000030.1:24943-25523 GCA_035439005.1 Polyangiaceae bacterium
CCCGAGCCGCCGCTCGAGCCGCCGGCGCTGTGGGCGGTGCTCCACGGGTTTGCGGTGGGCGGGTGGATGTCGGGCTCGGTGACGGGCATCACGCCGTACTCGGAGGTCGCGAGCTTGCCGAGGAACACGAAGCCGCTCGCGCGGAGGCGGCTCGTCATGCGGTCGTCGAGGGGCGACCACGTCACGCGCGCCCCCCGGGAGCCGAAGCGCGCGCGCTGCCCCGCCACGAGGTTCAGGTCTTTCACCGCGGTGGGGACGCCGAAGAAGGGCGGGAGCGACGGGGAGCGCCGGGCGAGCACCTGGTCCTTCGCCTTGGCGTCGCGGAGCGCCTCGTCGCGGAAGACCGCGACGAACGCCGCGAGCGCGGGGTTCTTGCGCTCGATACGTGTAAGATACATGGAGACGAGCTCCTCGCACGAGACCTCGCGCTCGCGGAGGAGCGCGGCGAGTTCGAGGGCGGGGGAGTCGGCGACGTCCATGGCGGGTCGTTACCACGGCGTCGTCGGCCCGCGCGAGCCCGGCGGGACGGCCGCGCCCGCGGCGCCGCAGACGCTGGCGTTGACGCCAGGCGCTTGGGTGG
>DAORJJ010000031.1:0-25518 GCA_035439005.1 Polyangiaceae bacterium
CGCCCCCGCCACCCGCGCCGTCTGTCGCGGTGCCACCGGCCTCGGCGTCCACCCCCACGCACAAGCCGGCGCTCAATGTCGATCCGACCCCGTTCTAGGCGCGCGGGGCTCGGCGCGCTCGCCTTGGCGGGCCTCCTCGTCGTGGTGACGGGCTCACCACCGGCGCGGGCCGAAGCGCCCGACGACGTCACTGCCGACCTCGAGGCGTCGCGAGCGCGCTTCAAGCGAGGCATGGACCTCTACGTGTCGGGCGAGTACGCGGGCGCGATCGTGACGTGGGAGGCGATCTACGCGGAGCTCGGGCCGGAGCGCGGCTATCGGCTCGCGTTCAACATCGCGCGCGCCTACGACGCCTTCGGGGACCCGTCGCGCGCCGCCGAGGGGTACGCCGCGTATCTCCACGAGGTGAGCCGCCGGCGAGCCTTGGGAGAGGCGCTCCCCGAGCTCGTCGAGAAGCAAGCGCGCGACGCGGAGGCCCGCGTGGGCGAGCTCCAGCGCACGCGCGGCAAGCTGCGCGTGCCGGAGGGCCCGGTGCCCGTCGAGGTCCGCGTGGACGGCGGCGCGCCCCGCCTCGCCGGGTTCGTCGCGCTCCTCCCCCCTGGCAGGCATGTCGTGGTCTTCGGCGTCGGGGCGTCGTCCACCCGGCACGAGCTCGTGCTCGAGGCGGGGGAAGAGAGCACCCTGGTCCCCCCCGCGCCGCCAAGGGACCGCGTCGCGGAGGGAGCGCCTCGTCCGAGGCCGGCGCCGCGTCCCGAGGTGCGCACCGTGCGGCCCTTCTCGGCCGTCTGGATCTACGTCGCGGCGGGCACCGCCGCGGTGTCGGTGCTCCTCCCGGCGCTCCAGTACGGCCGCGCCCTCTCCACCGCGAGCCAGCACGACGCCTCGGGAGACGCGCTCGAGCGCGAGCGGCTCGCGGCGGACTACGCGAGCCAGAAGAGCGCGGCGTACGCGAGCGTCGCGCTCCCCGTCGCGCTGGCGGCCGCGACGGCGGGCCTCGGCCTCGTGTACGTGGTGGGCGCGCGCACCGAGACCGTGCGCGTCAGCCCCCAGGGCCTCGGGCTCGCGGCGACGTTCACTTATTGAGCGGGCGCGCTGTGGACCCGCCGCGCTGGCTCACGGCGCGGCGATCTTGTCGCGCAAGCGCTTCGTCACGTGGGGGTAGCCCTGGCCGGGGGTCGTGAGCATGCGGTGGAACTGCTGGTAGTAGTTCTTCGCGAGGCTCGACCCCTCGGTGCGGATGTCGACGACCTTGTAGGCGCCCGACGCCGAGCTCACGATGTAGTCGACCGTGACCGGGCTCTCGCGCGGCTTGGTCTTCGACTTCGCCTCGGTGCGGATGGTGGTGTCACCGCCGCTCGCCCTGGAGCCCTTGTAGGTGATCTCGTAGTCGAGCGTCTTGCGGAGGTTCTTCTTGTAGTTGCGCTCGACCAGCTTGCGGAGCAGCTCGGTGACCTCCTTCTTCTGGTCGGCGCTGAGCGCGTCCCAGTGGTTCTGGCACTGGCTCACGCGGGGGGGACACGGCAAGCCGAACGTGCGCCGCGCGAGCTCGTCGTAGTCGACCATGCGGTCGAGCTCGCTCGAGATGGTCGCCTCGCGGCCTGCGTTCGCGGGCTGCTTCATGAGGGCCGTCAGTCGGCCGTGCTCCTGCTCGACGAAGGCCTGCGCGTTGGCCTGCGCGCCCGCGGGCGGAGCGAGCGCGACGAGCGTGAGGCACGCCGCCGCGGCGACGAAGCCACGGAGCGTGCGGCCGAACGAGGCGCGCGTGGAGGGGGGCGCGCCGCGGAGGGACGGGGAGAGCAGAGACAGCGACGACTTCGTCATGGCGAGACTCCTAGCAAGCAACGTGCCGAGCGCAAAACGGAGGAGGGAGGGAAGGGGGGAGCCGAGCCGTGAGCGAGGATGGCGCCCTCGTGGTAGACGAACGCGCGCGCGCGTCCATTCATCTCGCGGACGAATGCCCTTTGATATTAAGTGGTTGGCTCGGCTGCTGGCGCTTCGCGATCGCCCTCTGCGGCGCGCGGGAGGGTGACGGAGAACACCGCCCCGGCGCCCGCGGGCGAGCGCACCTCGATGCGCGCCCCCAGCTGCGCGTGGTCCTCGACGATGCGCTTCACGACGGCGAGCCCGAGCCCCGCGCCCGTCGCCCGCGTCGTGTAGAACGCGTCGAAGATGCGTGCGCGGTCCGGCGCGGCGATGCCGGGCCCGCCGTCCTCGACCTCGACGAGCACGTCGTGATCGTGCGGCTCCACCCGGATCGTGACCACGGACCCGGCGCGCGTCACCTGCACGGCGTTGCGCACGAGGTTCCACAGGACCTGCTTCATCTGCGCGGGATCGCAGACGGCGAGCGCGGGGTCCTCGGGGCCGACGAAGCACACCTCGACGTCGCCGGAGGCGCTGCGCTCCGAGTGCGAGGCGAGCGCGCGCACCTCGCGGGCGATCCGGCCGAGGTCCACGACGCGGGGGCTCGGCGCGCGAGGGCGGGCCAGATCCATCATGTCGGTCACCAGATCGTTCAGGCGCAGCGACTCGCGGAAGATGATCGCGCAGAGCTGGCGGTCCTCCTCGGAGAGCTCGGGCGACTCGCGCAACATCTCGACCGAGCCCGAGATCGAGCCCAGCGGGTTGCGGATCTCGTGGGCCAGGCCGGCCGCGATGCGCCCGAGCACCGCGAGGCGCTCCGCCTCTTCGGCGCGCGCGGACGCGAGCGCGAGCGCGCCGCCTGTTCGCGTCAGCCGCTCGGCGAGGTAGCCCGCGAGCGAGGCGACGAGGCCGATGCCGAGCACGTTGGTGGCGAGCGGGTACGCCATGGCCTCGAGCGTGGTCGCGTACGCGGCGCCGAGCTGGTCCGAGGGGGGGCGCAGCGCGTGGGTCGCGAAGGCGACGCAGAGCACCACGTAGACGCCGATGCCCGAGAGCGCCGCGATGGCGGCCCCGCGCAGGCCGACCAGCACCGCCCCGAGCACGCAGGTGAGCGCGTAAAACGAGGTCGCCCCGCTGCCGGGCCCGCCCGAGGCGTACACGATGGCGGTCCAGGTGAGCTGGTCGGCCACGAGCTGGCCCACGGCGAGCTCGCCGAGGTGGCGCCCGCGGCGGAGCGCGAGCGCGTAGCCCAGCGCCAGCACGAAGCCCGAGCCGAGCGTGAGGAACATGACCCGCTGGCTGGCGGGGTACCGGTTGAGGTCGCCGTTCAGGTAGAGGAACGAGGTCGCGGCCAGCAGCGCGATGAGGAACCCGAGGCGCAGCGCGGTGACCCACGCGAGGCGCCTCGGCAGCTCGGCGTCGCGCGCCGCGCTCGGCAGGCCGAGGTTCATGGCGACACCTCGCCTTCGGGGCTCACGTTCAGGTGCATGGCGACACCTCGCCTTCGGCTCGGGGCCGCCATACCTGCGTTCGCCCCTGCGGGGCTCACGTTCAGGTGCATGCGACGGCCACGGCGGGCGCCCTCAGGTGGTCTTGATCTTCCCGGCGATGCTGAAGATCGGCAGGTACATCGAGATGAGCACGACGCCGACCGTGCCGCCGATGCCGACCATCATGACGGGCTCGATGAGGCTCGTGAGCGCGGCGACCGCGACGTCGACCTCGTCTTCGTAGAAGTCTGCGATCTTGGTCAACATTTGGTCGAGCGCGCCGGTCTGCTCGCCGACGCCGACCATCTGCACGACCATCGGCGGGAACACCTTGGCCTCGAGCAGCGGGACCGAGATGTTCTGGCCCTCGCTGACCTTCTGTTTGCAGAAGTAGATCGCGTCCATGATGATGAGGTTGCCCGCGGTCTTGGCCACGATGTCCAGCGCGTCGAGGATGGGGACGCCCGAGGTGAGCAAGGTGCCGAGCGTGCGCGTGAAGCGCGCGACCGCGATCTTCTGGAGGACGTCGCCGATGACGGGCATGCGGAGGAACACCCGGTGCGCCGCCCGCTTGAAGGGCGTGCGGCTGTAGGCGAACGACCACGCGAAGACGACACCGACGGTCGAGAGGAGGATGAGGAAGAAGTGGCTCGTGAACCCTTCGGAGACGGCCACCACCTTCTGGGTGAGCCAGGGGAGCTCGTCGTCGGAGCCGAGGTCCTTGAAGATGCCCTTGAACTGCGGGACGACGAAGCCGAGCAGGCCGACGATGAGCACGACGAAGATCACGAAGACGACCGACGGGTAGACGAGGGCGCCCTTCACTTGCCGGGCGAGCTTGACGGCCTTCTCGTTGTATTGCGCGAGGCGGTTCAAGATCGTGTCGAGGATGCCGCCGACCTCGCCCGCTTGCACGAGGTTCACGTAGAGCTGGTCGAACACCTTGGGGTGCCTGCGCAGCGAGTCGCTGAAGGTCATGCCCTGCTCGACCGACGCCTTGATGTCCGCGAGCACCACCGCGAAGCGCTTGTTCTCGGTCTGCCCCTGGAGGATCTCGAGGCACTGCACGATGGGGAGACCCGCGTCGATCATCGTCGCGAAGAGGCGGGTGAACGTGAGCAGGTCCTTCGCGCTGACGCCCGAGCCGAAGGTGATGTTGATCGAGGCCGACTTCTTCTTGACCTTCGTCGGCATCAACTGCTGCGCGCGCAGGCGCGTGTTGACGACGGACTCGTCCTCGGCCTCCATCGTGCCGCGCCGCAGGTCGCCCGCACGGCCGCGCGCCTCCCAGACAAACTCCGCCATCCCCCAAGCCTACCGGTGCTGCCCCTCCGCGGTCAAAAGGCTTGCGCGGGGCGCGAGCTTTTCGACGCACCGTGGCGCGTGTGGTTGAATGTCGGCGTGACGCGAACGCGCCCGCGGGGAGACCCCGCCGACTACGATCTGCACGCCTGGTGCGACGGGGCCGCCTCGGTGTCCGCGCGCCTCGTGCGCGAGGGCGTCGCTCCTCAGGTCGCCTCCGGGTACTTCCGGTGCGCGCGCCCCGGCGTGCCCGCGGCGAGCCACGGCAGCGGCGCCGTGGAGTCGTTCTTCGATCTCGCCAGCCTCACGAAGCCGATGACCGCCCTCGCGTTCGAGGCGGCAGGCCTCGACCGGGGCGCGCCGCTGGAGGCGTTCCTGCCCGAGCTCCGCGGCTCGCGCACGGCGGGCGTCCCGCTCGAGCTGCTCTTCGCGCACCGCGCGGGGCTGCCCGCCCACCTGCGGCTCTACGAGGATCTCGAGGCGGGCCGCGCCGACGAAGCGGCGGCGCTCTTCACGGCCTCCAACGCACGCACCGAGGCGCCTCCGGAGCATGGCCGGGAGGGGCACGCGCCGGTGTACAGCGACCTCGGGTACATCCTCGCGGGGGCGGCGCTCGCGCGCGCCGTCGGGGCGAGAGACGCAGGCGAGGCCATCGGCGAGCTCATCGCCAAGCCGCTGGGCCTCTCCGCCTCGCTGGGCACGGCGCGCGCGCTGCGGGTGGCGGGGGTCGCCTTCGACGCCCGCGCGGTGCCGACCGAGGTGGTGGCGGAGCGCGGAGGAGAGGTGCGCGGCGCGGTGCACGACGAGAACGCCTGGGCGCTCACCCGCGACGGCGGCTCGGGCCACGCGGGCATGTTCGGGACGCTCGGCGCGGTGCTCACCTTCGCGCGCGCGGCCTTGGGGGCCTGCCTGCGTGGGGTGGCCGCCGACCCGCTCGGGCTCGCCGGTCGGAGCGCGTGGATGGTCGCGCCCCGCCCAGGGGGCGCGCTCCGCGCGGGGTTCGACGGAAAGAGCGGCGCGGGCTCGAGCGTGGGTCGCTTGCTCGGGCCGCGCACCTTCGGCCACCTCGGCTTCACCGGCACGAGCTTCTGGACCGATCCGGACGCCCGCGTAGGCGTGGCGCTCCTGACCAATCGCGTGCATCCTACACGCGACAACTCCGCGATCCGCGCCGCCCGGCCGGAGGCCCACGACGCCCTCGCCGCGCTCGCCATGGAACGCAGCGCGGGCTGAGTCGCCGCGCCGGCCCCGGCCCTGCTACCCTCGAACGCCAATGGCCCACACCGACACCACGCCGCCGCAAGACGTCGCGGCCTCGCGAGCCGCGCTGGCTCGGCGTGCGGTGCTCGCGCAGCCCGCGCCCGCCGGCCCCGCGAAGGGCGAGTACCGCAAGGTCAGCGCGGGCCGCTACCGCTTCATTCGCGCGTACTGGACCACCTTCCGCGTGATCGCGAGCTACCTGTGGCTCTCCTTCAAGGCGAGGCTCTGGGGCAAGACCTACAAGGAGCGCCACCTCGCCGACGTGCACAAGCGGAACGCCAAGCGCGTCGAGGGCACCATCCTGGTGCTGCAGGGGCTCTTCATCAAGGTCGGCCAGCTCCTCTCGATCCTCGCCAACTTCCTGCCCGAGGAGTTTCGGAGCGAGCTCGAGGGGCTGCAGGACCAGGTGCCGCCGCGCCCCTACGCCGAGATCGCCCTGCGCATCGAGTCGGACCTCGGGCGCAAGGTGTCGGAGTGCTACGCCGAGTTCGACGAGGAGCCGATCGCCAGCGCGAGCCTCGGGCAGGTGCACCGCGCCGTGACCCGCGACGGCGTGGTCGTGGCGGTGAAGGTGCAGCACCACGACATCGACCGCATCGTGCGCCTCGATCTCGTCACCATTCGGCGCATCCTCCGCATCATCCAGTGGTTCGTGCCCATTCAGGGGCTCGACGGGTATTACCACCAGATCAAGGATCTCCTGCGCCACGAGCTCGACTTCGAGCGCGAGGCCGACAGCGTGGAGCGCATCGCCAAGAACTTCGAGCGCGATCCGCGCGTGCGATTCCCCACTCCCATCCGCGCGCTCAGCACGAAGCGAGTGCTCACGAGCACCTTCGTGGAGGGCTACAAGGTCGCCGACGTGAGCCGGATGGCCGCGCTCGGAATCGACCGCAAGGACCTGGCGAACCGGCTCGTGCGCGCCTATTGCCAGATGATCTTCATCGACGGCGTGTATCACGCCGATCCCCACCCGGGGAACCTCATGTTCGACGCCCAGGGCAACCTCATCTTGCTCGATTTCGGCGCCGTCGCGGAGCTCTCTGCCGCCATGCGCGAGGGCATCCCCGAGTTCCTCGAGGGGGTCATTCGGCGAGACACGGACAGGCTCGTGAAGGCCCTGCGCAAGATGGGCTTCCTCTCGCGCACGAGCGACGAGGCGATGAGCGAGAAGATCATCGACTATTTCCATAGGCGCTTCCAAGAGGACGTGAAGCTCGAGAGCCTGAACCTGAAGGACATCAAGATCGACCCCCAGCGCGGGCTCGAGAACCTGCTCGATCTTCGGCAGATGAACGTGGGGCTGAAGGAGCTCTCCGGGGTGTTCCACATTCCCAAGGACTGGGTGCTGCTCGAGCGCACCATCCTGCTCCTCTACGGGTCGTGTTCGCAGATCGATCCCGAGCTGAACCCGATGGGGATCATCAACCCGTATCTTCAGGAGTTCGTGCTCGGCAACCGCGACTACGGGCAGATCGCGCTCGACACGATCCGCGAGATGGCGCTCGGGGCCGTCACCCTGCCCGACGACCTCCGCAAGGTGCTCACGCGCGCGCGGCGGGGGGAGCTCGAGCTCCGCGTGCGCGGCGTGGAGCAGGGCGCGCGCACGGTCTACACCATCGGGCGCCAGCTCATTTACACGGCGATCGCGATCTCCACGGGCCTCACGGGGCTCTCCCTGGAGAGGAGCGGCGACCACGCGCGCGCCGTGGCCCTCTACGCCATCGCCGGGGTCGCCTCCCTGCTGCTCGTGCTCTCGTCGATCTTCTCGCGCCCGCCGCGGCCCTGACGCGCCGCAGCGGCGATGGGCGCGAAAAATGGCCGCGACCGGCCGGCCGTGCGCGCGCGGGCTCCCCAACGCGCGCGAGGGGCGATAAGTGTGGCGGATGGCCAAGCACCTCCTCGCCATCGATCAAGGCACCACCGGCAGCACCGCGCTCGTCGTCTCTCTCTCCGGCGAGACGCTCGGCCGGGCGACGGTCGAGTTCCCGCAACACTTCCCCGAGCCCGGCTGGGTGGAGCACGACCCCCGCGACATCTGGGCCTCGGTCGAGCGCTCGGTGGTCGCGGCGCTCGCCTCGGCGGGCGTGACGGGCGCCGACATCGCCGCCATCGGCATCACGAACCAGCGCGAGACGACGGTCGTCTGGGAGCGGGCGTCGCTCGAGCCGATCGCGAAGGCGATCGTGTGGCAGTGCAGGCGCACCGCCCCGGCGTGCGAGGCGCTGATCGCGGCCGGGCACGAGCCCAAGGTGAAGGCCGCGACGGGCCTCGTCCTCGACGCGTACTTCTCGGGCACGAAGATCGCGTGGCTGCTCGATCACACGCCGGGGGCGCGCGCCCGGGCCGAGGCCGGGGAGCTCGCGTTCGGCACGATCGACAGCTTCCTCGTCGCGCGCCTCACCGCGGGAAAGGTCCACGTGACCGACGCCACGAACGCCTCGCGCACGCTGCTCATGGGGCTCGAGTCCTTGGCCTGGGAGCCGTGGCTCTGCGAGCTCTTCCGCGTGCCGCGGCAGGTGTTGCCGGCGATCGTGGGCAGCGCCGAGATCGTAGGGCGCACCGAGGGCCTGTCGTTCCTCCCCGACGGCGTGCCCATCGCCGGCATCGCGGGCGACCAGCAGGCGGCGCTCTTCGGGCAGGCGTGCTTCGACGAAGGCGACGCGAAGTGCACGTACGGCACGGGCGCGTTCGCCCTCATGAACGTCGGGAAGCGACCCGTGATGAGCCGACACGGCCTCGTGACCACCGTGGCGTTCCGCATCGGCGGCGAGACCACGTACGCGCTCGAGGGCAGCTCGTTCATCGCGGGCGCGGCGGTGCAGTGGCTGCGCGACGGGCTCGGCCTCATCGCGCGCGCGCAGGACATCGAGGCGCTCGCCGCGGAGGTCCCGTCGTCCGACGGCGTGCACTTCGTGCCGGCGCTCGCCGGGCTCGGCGCGCCCTACTGGGACCCCGGGGCCCGCGGCGCGATCACCGGCCTCACGCGGGGCACGACGCGCGCGCACCTGGCGAGGGCGACGCTCGAGGGCATCGCCTTCTCGGTGGAGGACCTCCTCTCGGCCATGGTCAAGGACGCCAATCGGCCGCTCGCGCGGCTCCGCGTGGACGGGGGCGCGTGCGCCAACAACCTGCTCATGCAGTTCCAGTCCGACATCTCGGCGATCGTCGTCGAGCGTCCGACGGAGGTGGAGTCCACCGGGCGCGGCGCGGCGATGCTCGCCGGGCTAGGCGCGGGCCTCGCCGATCTCCAGAGCGTCTCGGGAATGCTGAAGCTCGGTCGGCGCTTCGAGCCCTCGATGGGCGACGCAGAGCGCGCGGCCCGCGCGCGCGGGTGGGCCGGCGCCGTGGCGAGGACTCGCTCGTCCGTCGATGCGACATAAGTGATTGAAAGTATGTCGTATTATGGAGTGCGTGCGTGCTGCGCCGCCCGCGCGTGTGGCCGGCGGGCGCCGAGAGGCTTTGTTCTTCGTGTGCGCCGTGAGACCCTTCGAGTGATCCTCCGTCGCGGCCTCTTGCGTCGTCGCGGAGGGCCTTGCTTGGGCTGGAAGCTCGACGAGTCCAGCCACGTCACGGCGCTTGGCGTTCGAAGGAGTTCACATGACCACTGAAGATGCGGCAGGGCGCACCCCTCTCCGGGACGTCGCGGTCGACTGGGAGGCGCTCGAGGACGCCTTCGAGAACAACGCGCCCGAGGTCCACAGTTACCTTCACCTCGCCACGGGCGAGGTGCTGCGCGTGGTCGACGGCGTCGCCGATCCGCAGATGCACGTGCGCATCAGCTCCGACACGAACTACCTGCGCATCGACCCTGTCTCCTCGCGCGAGCAGTACCGCTGGATGGAGCGCTTCATCCCGATGGTGGACGAGCTCGAGCTCCGCGCGAAGCTCACGCAGGCCATCGACGGCAAGGGCGCCTTCCGCCGCTTCAAAGACGTGCTCATGGGCTTCTCGGTCGAGCGAGAGCGCTGGTTTACCTTCCGCAGCGAGCGCCTCAAGACCTTCATGGAGGCGTGGCTCGCCGCGCACGCGATCCGCGCCATCGCGCGGCCGCAGTGGCCCGAGGCGGGTGACCCCGAGGCGGAGCCGGCCGCCGAGAGCGCCGCCGCCTCCGAGGAGGTGCCGCGCTCCCAGAGCGGCCGCCGCGCGCGCAACGCGGAGAGCCTCCGGCAGCAGCTCACCGAGGTCGCCGAGGCGCTGGGCGCTCGGGAGCTCGACAACGTCCTCGCGTTCGCCGAGTTCCTGAAGGCCCGTCGGGCGGCCCGCGGCTTCGCGCACCACCACGAGCACCTGGCCGCCGAGCGCGAGAGCGGCGCTCAGCTGCCCCGCGCCGCCACGCCGCCGGAGTCCGGGGCCGCCGGGGGATGAGCCGCTTGGGGCGTCGTGGCCGGCGGGTCGTCGCGGCGTTCATCGCGCCGTTGGTCGCGTCGCTGGCCGCCCTCGTGTCCGCGCCGGCGAGCGCCGCGCCGCCCGCGGGCGCCGCGCCCATCGATCGCGTCGCCGTGCGGTACTTCACCCCCGAGACCGGGGGCGCCGAGCACCCGCGCTTCATCACCGAGCGTGAGCTCGCGTTCTTCTCTCGGGTCGAGTCGCGCGCCGAGGGCCTCGAGGTCGCGCGGGGCGACTACCCGGCCAGGTTCGTGCGCGCCGCCGTCGATCGGCTCATCGCGGAGGACATGCTCGCGTCGCTGCAGGTGCGCACGGGCGTCGAGCCGCCCGGGCTCCCGCGGTCCACCGAGGAGGCCCGCGAGGAGCTCGAGCTGCGTGTGGGAGGGGCCGGCAAGCTCTCGGCCCTCCTCGACGACGAGCGCTTCCAGGAGGCCGAGCTGCGCGTCGTGCTCATGCGCCGCGTCCGCGCGGGCTACTACGTCGATCGCGCGATCGCGCCCATCCTCCGCCCGAGCGAGGACGAGCTCCGCGGCGCGTTCCGTACCTCGCTCCACCCGCTGCGCATGTTCCGCCTCGAAGACGTCCACGAGGAGATGGTGCGCTGGCTGGTGCAGGAGCGGCTCCGCCTCGCGGCGAACGATTTTCTCCAGTCGGCTCGGGCGCGGGTCACGGTCGCCTACCTCGGGAAGCCGGCCCTCTGAGCAGCCAAAACGTGAACGCGCGCGCGCGGGAGTCGGAGCGATGAGCGAGGCGGACAGCAAGAAGGTCGTCGTCGCGGCGCTGGCAGGGAACCTCGCCATCACCGTGTGCAAGTTCGGGGCGGCGTACCTGTCGGACTCGACGGCGACCCTCGCCGAGGCCGTGCACTCGCTCGCCGACACGGGCAACCAGGGCCTGCTCCTCCTCGGGATGCGCCTCGCCGCGCGGCCCGCCGACGAGCGCTTCGCGTTCGGTCGTGAGGGCGAGAAGTACTTCTGGCCGCTCCTCGTGGCGCTCATGTTGTTCTCCGTCGGCGGGGCGTTCGCCGTCTTCGAGGGGATCGCTCACCTGAGGCACCCGGTCCCACAGTCGGGCTCCAGGCTGTGGAGCTACGGCGTGCTCGGCGTGTCGCTCGCGTTCGAGGCCATGAGCTTCCGCGTCGCCTGGGCGGAGTTCAAGGTGCTGGCCAAGGGGAAGCCGGTGCGCGAGGCGCTCCGCGAGGCGCGCGATCCCACCATCCCCCTCGTGCTCGCCGAGGACACGACCGCGCTCATCGGCCTCACGCTGGCCTTCGTGGCCGTGCTCCTCACCGGCATCACCGGGTGGCAGGGCTTCGACGCCATCGGGAGCATCCTCATCGGCGTGCTGCTCTGCGGTGTGGCCGTGGGGCTCTCGAAGCTGACGCACGCGCTCCTCATCGGCTCGAGCGCGACGCCGGAGGAGCAGGGGCAGGTCCTCGCGCTCACCGAGTCGGTCGCGGGGGTCGAGCGGGTGACGCAGCTGCTCACCATGCACGTCGGCCCCGAGGTGGTCATCCTCGCGATGAAGCTCGCGTTTCGGCCCGGCGCGACGGTGGAGGAGGTCGAGGAGCTCACCAACGAGATCGAGCGGGTCATCCGCGCCGAGCTGCCGCGCATGCGCAAGATCTTCATCGAGGTCGACTCCAAGGGCGACGGCCGCGGCCTCGAGCTCGCGCGCCGCGCCTACCGCGCCTCGATCGAGGCAGGCTCGCCGTCCCCGGAAGGGGTCCCCAAGGGCCCAGCGTGAGGGGGGCGTGGCTCACGGCGGGCCTCGCGGCGCTCGCGGTCGCCGTGACCTTCCTGCCGTCGCGCGCGGCGCGCCCCGTGGCCAAGCCGGGCGCGATCCGCGTGGGGCTCGTCTTCGACGTGGGCGGGCGCGGCGACAAGAGCTTCAACGACGCCGCGTACGAGGGGCTCGCGCGGGCCGAGCGCGAGCTGGGCGCCGAGGTGAGCTTCGTCGAGCCCTCCGGCGCGGAGGACCGCGAGGCCGCGCTCCGCCTCTTCGCGGCCCGCGGCGTGGACGTCGTCATCGGCGTGGGCTTCATCTTCTCGAGCGACGTGGACACCGTGGCGGCGGCGTACCCGAAGGTGCCCTTCGCGTGCGTCGACTACGCGCCGCGCGGCGGCCCGCTCCCACCCAACCTGGCCGCCCTCGCGTTCCGCGAGGAGGAGGGCTCGTTCCTCGTGGGGGCCGCGGCGGGGCTCTTGTCGCGCACGGGGCACGTGGGCTTCACGGGCGGCATGGCCGGGCCGCTCATTCGCAAGTTCGAGGCGGGGTACGAGGCGGGCGTGCTCGCCACCTGCCCGCGCTGCCAGGTACATGCAGGATACATTGGTTCGACGCCCGAGGCCTACCACGATCCCGCGAAGGCGAAGGTGCTCGCGGCCACCCAGATCGCGAGCGGCGCGGACGTCGTGTACCACGCGTCGGGCGCGAGCGGCCACGGGGTCTTCGAGGCGGCCCGGGAGGCGAAGGTGCTCGCGGTCGGCGTCGACGCAGACCAGCACGACGACATGCCCGGCGTGGTCGCGACGAGCATGGTCAAGCGGGTCGACGTGGCGGTGTTCGACGTGGTGCGCGAGGTGAAGGAGGGGCGCTTTCGCCCGGGGATGCGGGTGTTTGGGCTCCGCGAGGGCGGCGTCGACTGGGTGCACGAGGGACCCCACGCCTCGCACTTGACGGCCGAGGTGGTGACCCGCGTCGAGGCGCTGCGCGCCGAGGTGATCGCGGGGACGCGGCGCGTGCCCAAGGAGTGAGGGGGGAGTGAGGGGGGAGTGAGCGGGGAGGCCGCGTCCAGCGCGCCGACAGCAGGCCGCGCGGCTGGTCCCCAAGGGCGCGCGGCGTACGCTGAGTCGTTGGTTACGTCGCCTTCAGCCCGAGCGCCTTTACGCTCCGCGCGAGCGTGCGCAGAGGCATCCTCAGCCGCCGCGCAACCTCGGACTGGTTGCCGCGGGTCTCGCGCAGCGCGCTCTCGATCAACGATCTCTCGTGGGCCTGAACTCGCGCACGTATACCGGGATCGCTCGCGCTCGCGGGAGGCGACTCGACTCCGGGCCCTCGACCGAGCGCGCCGCGGACGTCGGACGGAAGGTCCTCGGCGCGGATCACGTCTCCGCCCCTTTATCTTGAGAGGAGTTCGTTAATGGCGCTGCTTACCTATTCTCTTGTCCGACGCCACATGAAGGAAACGAGCGGCTTTCGCCCATGCGATGAAGGCAACAGTCCTCCATTGGCGCTCGCTCTGGCCGCCGGCGAATCCGCAATCGGCTGGTATCGCAACCCGGCGCCATGGGAGGGGTCGATTCTCGTATTTACGTCGAGCGCAATCTGGGTAGTTGAGGGCGATGCCGCGGAGCGAGTCGCACTCAAAGACATCCTCGGCTACGAGAGCCCCGGGACGAAGGATGGGGTGAGCGGCCTGCGAGTCCGAACAAGGGACGGCTTTCGTTTCCTGCGAGTAGCCGGATCCTACGGACCGTACGGCAAGTACAAGGACTTCATCGGCTTGATGATGGTCCTTAGAGCGGTGACCAACAGCGGGGCCGTGCCCGAGTGACCGTGAGCCGTCTGTCCGCCTGCTGTCCGTTCCCGTCCCTGAACCTCCCCCCGGGCGGCCGGCAGTTGCTCACGTTCGCGTGGGTGAACCCGGTTCGCTTCGCTGGTGGCACAAGGCATCGCGGGCAGGGACACCCATGTCCCCGCGGTCGTGCACCTCCCAACGGCTCCTCCCCGGTCTCCCGCAGTCGCCTGCCTCGTGCAAGCAGCCCGGCCGGGAGTTATGCGCGTTCTCGGTGAGCCCTCCCCGCCGCACGACGTCACGCACCCGCCGCCCACAGTGCTCAGCGCGGAGTCTTGCGGGCCCCACACTCCGCGCTCGAGTCCTTGGGCAACGCGGGCGGCGGTGGCCGTGGCGCCCTGGGTGCACTACACTTGGAGGCGATGCAGCCTCTTCGCGCCCACGTCCACAATGGCCGCCTTGTCCTCGACGAGCCCACCGATCTGCCCGAGGGGGAGGTGGTCGAGCTGGTGCCCGCGGACGCCGCAGCTGCAGAGGGCCTCGATGCCGAAGAACGAGCCGCCCTCCATCGCGAGCTAGAAGCATCGGTGCTCGAGATGAAGTCGGGCCTGCTCATCGCAGCAGACGACGTCCTTGCCGAACTTCGAGCCATGCGGTGAAGGTGTGGTTTACGGCTCGCGCTCGACGTCGGGCCTTGCTCGTAGCGTCTTGGTGGCGGTCCAACCGTCCTGCAGCGCCCGACCTGTTCGAGCAAGAGCTGCACGAGGCGAAGCAAGCGCTCGGAGCGCACCCGCTGCTGGGTACGGTCTACAAGACTGTCGGAAGTTGGGTGATTCGCAGAGTGCTCCTGCGGGAGTCTGAGCAGCATGTCTACTACTCCGTGAATGAATCCGCGGAGACCGTCGTCGTGCACACCCTCTGGGGCGCCCGCCGCGGGCGCGGTCCGAAGCTGTAACTACCGTGGCACGCGGCCCGCTCAGGTCCGTCCTGGGCGGGCTCGTGGCGTCTCGCGGTCCGGGTTGACCGCTTCTTCGAGCACTACGCCGGCCAGAATCAGTTCAAGCGCCACCTCGCGGTCACGTACGTGGCGGTGGTCGACACACGTATCTTGGGCTTCGCGACGGTGGCCCCTTCGTCGATCGAGCGCGCCTCCGTGCCGAGCGCGCGCGTGCGGAAGCGACTGCCGAGCTACCCGCTCAGCGGACGCGCCTAGCTGGTGCTCGTTCCCCGTCTTGCGGCTGGCGCGCCTCGGTGTGGGCACGCGAGCGCAGGGACTCGGCATCGGCAGTGCGCTGCTCCGTCACGTGCTCGGCTTGGCGCTCGAGCAGCGCGAGTGCCTTGGCTGCATGGCCGTCGTGACGGATGCGAAGCCGGGTGCGGTGACCTTCTACCAGACCCTGGGCTTCCAGGCGCTCGAGGGCGTCCGCGAGGGCCTCCTGGTCTCGGAGCCGCTGCCGATGTTTCTCGGCATCGAGACGATCGCGGCGGCGCGGACGACCTGATCGCAGGCCGCCGGTGAGGATCTGCCTCGACGCGTCGGTCGCCGTTGCCTCGGAGCTTCGGGCCGAACCTCTCCTTACGCGAGGTGCACGACCGTGGCGCCGTCGCCTCCCTCGTGCGAGCCGCCCGGCCGGAAGTGCTCGACATACGCGCTCTCGGAGAGCTCTCGCCGCACGGCGTCGCGCACGGCGCCCGTGCCGTGGCCGTGCACGAGGAAGCACACGCGCGCGCCCGCGTTGAGCGCGCGGTCGAGGAACGTCATCGCCATCGCGACGGCGTCGTCGACGCGGAGCCCTCGCAGATCGCAGGTGTTGTCGCCGGTCTGGATGGCCTCTCGCGGGCGGTCCGTCGCGTCGGCCTGGAGCGCAGAGGGCCTCCGCGCGCGAGGCCGCTCGGGCGCCGGCTCGGCGGCGAAGAGCTCGGTGACCGGGACCTTCACGCGCAGCGCGCCGGCCGCGACGCGGACCATGCCGTCGCTCGCGACCTCGAGGATCTCGGCCTCCGCGCGGAGGCGCGCGACCCATGCGCGCGCGCCCCGTCGCACGTGCGCGGGGGCGAGCGGTGAGCGGGCGATCGGGTCGTCCCCGCGCGAGGTGAGGAGCGGCTCGAGCGCGCCGCCGAGCGACACCTCGGCGAAGGCCCGCGTGAGCGCGCGTTGGGCCTCCGCGAGCTCGGCGGGCTCGGCGCGCTTGCCCCGGAGCGTGGCCTGCGCGGCCCGGAGCCCCTCGCGGGCGCGCTCGAGGCCGCGCCGTAGCGACTCCGCCTCCAGCGCGAGCTCCTTGGTCCCGCGGGCGCGCAGGCGCGCGAGCTCGGCCGCGACCTCCTCTTGCTGGCGCGCGAGGTCCTCGGCCCTGCGCGTCGCCTCGGCGCGGGCGAGCGCGAGGGCGGCCCGCTCATCGTCAAGCTTCTTTACCGTTGACTCGAACGCGAGATCCTCGCGCGAGAGGAAGCGCTCCGCCCGCTCGAGCACGGTCCTCGGGAGACCGAACCGGGCGGCGACCGCGAGGGCGCTCGAGCGGCCCGGCACGCCCATGGCGAGCTCGAACGTGGGGGTCATGGTGGCGTAGTCGAAGCCCACGCTCGCGTTCACGAAGCGAGGATCCGCCAGCGCGAGGGCCTTCAGCCCCTCGTAGTGCGTCGTCGCGCCCACGGTGCCGCCGCGGGCCGTGAGCGAGTCGAGCAGCCCCGCCGCGAGGGCCTCGCCCTCCCGCGGATCGGTGCCTGTCGCCAGCTCGTCGAGCAGCACGAGGACGCCGCGGTGCGTGGCCTCGAGCACCTCCGCGAGGTTCTTCACGTGCGCGCTGAAGGTGGAGAGGTTCTTGTGCAGGCTCTGGTCGTCGCCCACGTCCGTGAGCACCTGATCGAAGAGGCCCACGCGGCTGCCCTCGGCCGCCGGCACGGGCAGGCCCGCGCGGACCATCAGCGCGGCGAGCCCCAGCGTCTTCAGCACCACGGTCTTGCCGCCGGCGTTCGGCCCGGAGATGATCATCGCCTGGCCTCCTGCGAGGCTCGCGTCGCTCGGGACGACGGCCACGCCGTCGAGCGTGAGGAGCGGGTGGCGCGCCCGCACGAGGGAGAGCTCGGGGCCGGCGCACAGCTCCGGGAAGGTGAGGGAGGCGTCCTCGGCGAGGGCGGCGATCGCCGCGAGCACGTCGGCCGTCGCCAGCGCCTCGACCGCCGCCGTGGCGCTCGGGAGCATGTCGCGCACGAGGCCCGAGAGGCGCGCGTAGACCGCGAGCTCTTCGCGCTCCACGTCGGCGTCGAGCACCTTGAGCCGGTTGCCGAGCGGGATGACGGCGCGCGGCTCGACGAAGAGCGTGGCGCCGCTGCCGCTGGTCGCGTGGACGAGGCCCGGGAAGCGCTCGTGCGCGTCCTTCCGCACGGGCAGCACCCACCGGCCCTCGCGCTCGGTCACGAAGGAGTCCTGCAGGATCCCCTCGTACCGACGCATGAGCTCCTCGAGGCGCGAGAGCATGCGCGCGCGCGTCGCGTCTCGCTCCGACCGCAGCTCGCGGAGGCGCGGGCTGGCGCGGTCGGCGAGCGTGCCGTCCGGGTCGAACGAGCCCGAGAGCTCGCCCTCGAGGGCGTCGAGCGTGGGGTCGGTCGTGAGCGCGGCGTGGAGGAGCGGGCAGGTCGCCCGCCGCGACGCCAAGAAGCGCCGCGTGGTCCGCGCGCTCTCCAGCGCGGCGGCGAGGGCGCGCAGCTCCACCGGCGACAGCACGCCCTCGGCCCTCGCGCGGTCGAGGGAGACGCCAAGCTCGGGCAGCGACGCGGTCGGGAGCGGCTCGCCGCGCCTGCGCAGCGCCGCGGCCTCCGACGCCTCGCCCAGCCGCCGCGCCGCCTCCTCGCGGGTGGCCGCGAAGGGCAGGGCGAGCGCGAGCTTCTTGCCGGGCACGCCCGCGCAGCGGTCGGCCAGGGCGGAGAGGAGGCGGTCCCACTCGAGATCTCGGCGGGTCTTCGGAGGGCAGGGCGAGGGGCAGGGCGATGGATCGAGCGCGGTCATGGCGTGTGTGTCGTGGCCGCGGCGAGCGCCGCGGGGCGGGGAGTGATAGCGCGCGGCCCCGCGTCGCGCAGCGCCAATCTGGCCGAAGAGCAGGCGGGTCGCTCGTCGATAGTTGCAATCTGCATCGAACAGGCGTGCGGTGCGGGTCGGGCGCCGCGCCACGCTGACCCTCGCGTTCGGCTCGCGCCGCCATCGACCTGGGGTCGCCCCGTCGGCGCTCATCCCAGCTTCATGGCGACACGTCGCCTTCGGCTCGGGGCCGCCCTAGACCTCCGTTCGCCCCTGCGGGGCTCACTTCCAGGTTCACGCGGGATCGAGCGCGATGCCCTCGTACACGTCGTCGACCGCGAAGGCGCCGGTGAGCGCGAGGCCGGCGAGCGACACGGCCTCGCCCGCGCGGTGCTCGCGCTCCTCCCATCCGGTGGGCGTCCGCTCGACGCAGGTGATGCGGTGCGCGCGGTGCGAGACGAAGAGCACCGCCTTGAGCTCCGGGATCTGCTTGTAGTGACTGAGCTTGTCGCCCCGGTCGTAGTCCTCGGTGGACCGGCTGGTCACCTCGACGAGCAGGCTCGGGTTGGTGACGGCGTTCGCGTCGATGCGCGACGCGCTGGGCTCGCCGCACACGACCGAGACGTCGGGGAACGTGCTGAGGTCCGAGGCGTCGATCCGCACCTTCAGGTCCGAGCTCGCCAGCCTGCAGCCCTTGGGCAACACGCGATGGAGGGCCACGATGACCGCCGCGCTGAGCTCCGCGTGCGCGCGCGTCCCCCCGGCCATCGCGTAGATGACGCCGTCGCAGTACTCGAGCTTGAGCGGGCTCACGTCGAGGCAGCGCAGATAGTCGGCGTAGTCATAGTGCAGCCGCTTCGCCGTGCTCATGAGGCGAGAGTGTAGCGGGAACCCGGCCGCGCTCGACCGCTATCGTCTCGCGTCGCCGGAGCGGCGCGGGGCCCGACCGGCCCGATCCTCCGCCCAGCGCAAGGTTCCGCGTGCACCGGGCACGGCGAGCCGCGCGAGAGGTGCTACCGTCCGATGGGCGATGGCGAGCGCACGAGCAGGCAGAGGGGACAAAGCAGGCCGGGCAGGCCAGGGCACGGCGGAGGCCGAGGTCGCGAGCCCGCGCGAAGGGCGGCCCGTGGGCGGCGGGCTCCAGGGCGACGACGTGCGCTACGACCGCGCGCTCCGGCCCAAAGTATTTGCAGACTACATCGGACAGGAGAAGCACAAGGAGAACCTCCGCGTGTTCGTGGAGGCCGCGCGCCGGCGCGGCGAGCCGCTCGATCACCTGCTGCTCTCCGGCCCGCCGGGCCTCGGCAAGACCACGCTCGCGCAGATCCTGGCCGCCGAGATGGGCGTCACGCTCCACATGACCAACGGGCCTGTGGTCGAGCACAAGGGCGCGCTCGCGGGGCTCCTCACGAAGCTCGGCCCCAACGACATCCTCTTCATCGACGAGATCCACAGGCTCAACCCCATCGTCGAGGAGAGCCTCTACCCGGCGCTCGAGGACTTCCAGATCGAGGTCGTCACGGGCGAGGGCGCCTTCGCCTCGTCGATCCAGATCCCCGTGAGCCCCTTCACGCTGGTCGGCGCCACCACCCGCACCGGCCTGCTCACGGGCCCGCTCCTCTCGCGCTTTGGCCACGCGCTCCGCCTCGATTTTTATCCGCCGGAGGAGCTCGCGCGCATCGTCGCGCGGAGCGCGGAGCTGCTCGGGGTACCGACCACCGCGGCGGCCGCCCACGAGATCGCCGTGCGCTCTCGCGGCACGCCGCGCGTCGCCAACCGGCTGCTCCGGCGCTGCCGGGACTTCGCCGAGGTCCTCGGCTCGGGCGCCGTCGACGAGGTCGCGGTGGGCACCGCGTGCGAGCGCCTCGACGTCGACCGCGCGGGCTTCGACGAGATGGACCGGCGGCTCCTGAAGGTGATCCTCGACGACTACGACGGGGGGCCGGTCGGCGTCGAGACGCTCGCCGCCGCCCTGGGCGAGCCGCGCGACACCATCGAAGACGTCTACGAGCCCTACCTGCTCCAGCAGGGGTACCTCGGGAGGACCCCGCGAGGCCGCATCGCCACGAAGCGCGCCTACGACCACTTCGGCCGCGCGCGGCCGGCCGGCCAGGCCGCGCTCCAGGCGGGCCTGTTCGTCGACGACTGACGCCGCCGCCACCGCCGAGTTGCTCCTCCCGCCGCAACTGGCGCTATGATCCACGAGATGCCCGAAGGACCCGTGCTCGTGGTCGACGACGACGCCGTCAGCCGACATGTGCTGACGAGCGCGCTCGGCCAAGCCGGCATGGCGTGGGTCGCGGCCGCGTCGGGCGCGGAGGCCCTGAAGGAGATCGAGCGCGCCCGCCCCTCCGTGGTGCTCCTCGACCTCGTGATGCCGAGCCCCGACGGCTACCAGATCCTGCGCATCTTGCGCGCGCGGGCCGACACGCGCGACGTCCCGGTGGTCGTGCTCACCTCGCTCGACGCGGAGGACGAGATCGCCCGGGCGTTCGACGCCGGGGCCGACGACTTCCTGCGCAAGCCGTTCAAACCCGTCGAGCTCATCTCTCGTGTGCGCGGGCAGCTGCGCCTCCGCGCGGCGAAGGACGAGCTCGCGCGGCGCGAGCGCGACGCCATGGTGGTGACCGAGCTCACCCAGACGCTCGCCTCGAACCTGGATTTCCGCGGGATCCTCTTCACCGTGGTGCAGCGCATCGCCGAGGTCGCGAACGTCGACCGCGTGTCCATCGTGCTCGTGCGCGAGGGCAACGTCGGGTACGTCGTCGCCGCCTCCGACGACGAGCAGCTGCGCGACTTGCCCATCGACCTGTCGCGATACCCGGAAATTCAGGGCGTCCTCGCTTCGGGGGAGACCCTGATGATCGACGACGCCTCGACGCACCCAGCGCTCGAGATCTTCCGGAGCGAGGGCCACGCGCTCGCGTTCAGCTCGCTCGCCATCATGCCCATTCTCTACGAGGGGCGTGCGACCGGCGTGCTCACCCTGCGCGCGCGGCAGCGCGGCGCCTTCGGCGAGCGGGAGCTCGCGATGTGCCGCATCGTGGCCAGCGCGATGGCGATCGCCCTGCGCAACGCGCGCGTGCTCCAGACCCTCCGCGACCAGACCCAGCAGGTGACCGTCGCGCGGTTCGAGGCCGAGCGCCGCATGCGCTCGCTGCAGCGCTACGCGGATTTCTTCGAGAGCTCGGGCGACGGCATCGTCGTGGTCGACTCGGAGGGGCGCCTGCACTTCTCGAACCCTCGCGCGCGCGACATCACGGGCTACTCCGAGGAGAACCTTCGAGGTCGCCGCCTCCAAGACCTCTTCGAAGATCGGGCCATGGCGGACGCGCTCGGGAGCGGCTTCGCGCGGGGCGTGTTCCCGAAGGGCGTCGACGTCCTCGTGCGCCGCAACGACGGCCGAATCGCCATCCTGAACGTGAACTTCAGCTCGGTGCTCCGAGAGGAGGGCATCGTGCTCTGCTCGTTCCGAGACGTCACGCGGAGCCGCGAGGTCGAGGCCGAGCTCGTGAAGACCAAGGACTTCCTCCAGCGGGTGATCGACTCCTCGGTGGACGCGATCATCACCGCCGATCTGCGAGGCGAGGTCGTGCTGTTCAACCAGGCCGCGGAGCGCATCTACGGGCGCCCCGCCTCCGAGGTGGTCGGAAAATCGGTCAAGCTGCTCTACCCGAAGGGCGGCGCCGCCAGGCACATGAAGATGATCCGCGCAGGCGGTGGCCGCGTGCAGGGCGTGCGCACCGAGATCGTCGACGGCGCCGGCGCGATCGTGCCGGTCTTGTTCGCGGGCGGGCTCATCTACGAGGGGGATCAGCCCGTGGGCACGGTCGGGCTCTTCACAGACCTGCGCGAAAAAATGCAGATGGAGGCCCAGCTCGAGCGCGCGAACGAGCAGATCCTCGCGCAGGAGCGCCAGGCGATCGTCGCGGAGCTCGCGGGCGCGGCCGCCCACGAGCTGAACCAGCCGCTCACCAGCGTGCTGAACTACGCCCTGCTCCTGAAGAAGGTGCTCGAGCCCGGCACCCCCGGCTCCAACGCCGCGGATGTCATCGGCTCCGAGGCCGAGCGCATGGCCGAAATTGTCCGTAAAATCGGGAAGATAACCCGATATGAGACGAAGAGTTACGTCGGCCGGCAGAACATCCTGGACCTCGACCGCTCCAGCGAAGGCCGTCAGGGAGAGCCATGACATGAGACGCCCCTCCCGATCGTCGCCCGAGCTCGTCCCGCCGCCAGAGAGCGTCGACGCGAGCCCCCACGAGCGCGAAGCGCCCGAGTCGCGCGAGAAGACCTCCGGGATGCACCTGCGCCCCTTCGTGATGCCGGCCCACTGGCTCGATCGGCTGTTCGTCGCGGCGTGCGAGATGCCCGTCGACGAGGGCGAGCGGGCCGTCGTCGAGTCGCTCGTCGAGGCCGTGTCGGAGCTGCTCCCGTCGCGCGCGGTGGGCGTCGTCCTGTGCGTGCGCAGCCGGACGCCCGAGCTCGTCCTGGGGCTCCCTCCCGGGTTCCCCGCGCCCCACGAGGCCCGCACCGGCGAGCGGCTCTTCCCGTCGCTTCCGGAGGAGCTCGTCGTGCCGGTGGGGGCCGCGGGCACGACCTTGCACCTCGGCTCGGTCGCGGAAGGGGGCGCCCAGCCCGGCTCGGCGGAGCACGACCTGCTGCTGCGGACCGGCCTCGCCATGGAGCGCGGGCTCGCGGTCGCGCGCGCGCAGGTCCGGGCGCGCGGCGCGGCGAGCGAGCTCAAGGCCCTCACCTCCCACATGGTGCAGGCCGAGAAGCTCGCCTCGATCGGCCAGCTCGCCGCCGGCATCGTCCACGAGCTCAACAACCCCCTCACTTCCATCGTGGTGTACACCGACGCGCTCCTCCGGCAGGCCGGCGACGGCGGCGATCCCGAGGCCGTCGAGCGCCTCCGTCGCATTGGAGAGAGCGCAGGGCGCATGCTGCGCTTCACGCGCGACCTCATCAGCTACGCCCGCCCCTCGCGTGAGGTGCAGGTGGCGGTCTCGGTCGCGGGGGTCGTGCAGCAGGCCCTCACGTTCTGCGAGCACGTGCTCGCGGAGGCGAAGGCCGAGGTCGTGTGCGATTTTGGCGGCGGCGAGGACGGCGAGGGCGGCATGGTCCGCGGGATGCCCGAGCAGCTCGCGCAGGTGTTCGTGAACCTGGTGACCAACGCGTGCGACGCGATGGCGGCGACCGCGCGGCCAGGCGTGCTCCGCGTCGCGACCCGCTCGACCTCCGAGAGCGTGCTGGTCGTCGTCGAGGACAACGGGACCGGCGTGGCCGAGGAGGACCTCGCGCGGGTCTTCACCCCCTTCTTCACGACCAAGGCGCCGGGCGAGGGGACGGGCCTCGGTCTCTCGATCGTCAAGAAAATTGTCGACGATCATCGCGCCGTCATCGCGGTCGAGCGCCGGCACGAGGGCGGCACGCGCTTCGTGCTCACGTTTCCGAGGCTCGGCGCTTCGAGCTGAGCGGCCTCGCGGTCGCCGAACAGGGCTCGCCCGAGTTTCTCACCACGGCGCGAGGCGTTCGGGTATCGTTGTCGACCGTACGCGCGCCCGTGGATCGGCGCGCTGCCGCTCGAATCCATGCAAAAAGGGAAATACGCACACCTCGTCCCCGTCCTCGCCGCCGCGCTCGCGCTGTCGGGGATCGGGCACGCAGTCACCCCCAACGTCCGCGGTCGCATCACGGGTCAGGACAAGCTCCTCCCGGAGGTGTACGCCGAGGCCGCCAAGCCCGACGCGCACAGGTGGACCTGGCGCGAGCCCTCTCCGGCGGTGGAGGCGAAGTTCCGCGTGCTCTCGGCGAACCTCTCGCGCGACGTCTGCGTCGCCGCGACGACCGCCCAGACGGCCGCGCCGCACGAGGCCGTGCTCCTGAAGATCTCAGGCGGGCGCATCGTGCCGACGACGATCGCCGTCTCGCCGAAGACGAAGCTGGTGCTGAAGAACGTCGATCCGTTCCCGCACAAGCCGTTCATCGTCGGCAACAAGACCTTCGCGGCGGAGGCCATCGCGCCGAACGCGCTGCGCGAGTGGACGGCGCCCGACGGCGGAGGCCGCTACGAGCTCCGTGACGAGCTCTTCCCGAGCGTCCGCACGTTCGTCGTCGTCGATCCCCAGGTCGTCGCGGTCGCGTACCCGGGCCGGGACGGCGGCTTCGCGTTCGCGCTGCCCGCCGGGGACTACGTGCTCAAGGCGTTCTTCGGCGGAAAGAGGGTCGGCAAGGGCGTGAGCGCGGTCGCGAAAGATCGCGGGACGTTCGAGCTGAAAGAGCCGCTCAACCTCGGGGAAGGGGGGGACTGAGCGTCATGATGATCCTCTCCCGTCTGTGGGTGCTCATTCTCTCGCTGCTGGTCGGGGCGGCGATCTACGTCGTGTCCCTGGCGGTCGGGCAGTTCAACCGCGCGAACACGAAGGGCATGGAAGAGGCCCTCCGTGGGGACGGCCAGGTCGTCAACTGGGCGCTCCAGATCGACGCGCGCCGCAGGCTCGACAACCTCATCCTCGTGAGCGTCGATCCGGGCGTCACCAAGGCGCTCAAGTCCTCGAACGGAAAAGAGATTTCGCCGACCTCCAAGGAGGAGGGAAAGAAGGCCCTCGCGGCGTTCAACGGGAAGCTCCCGCCCGAGTACAAGAGCGACGTGCTCTTCCTGGTCGACCGGGACGGGCGCCTCGTCGCGCAGCTCGGCTACGACTCGGTCAACGCCTTCCCTGACTTCGAGCTCGGCGGGTACCCGCTCGTGTTCGACGCCCTGCACGGCTTCATGCGGGACGACGCGTGGGTGCTCGGCGGCAAGCTGGCCCGCGTGGTCGCGCGCCCGGTGGAGGACGAGGTCGGCCAGGCGCCCCTCGGCGCGGTCATCGGCCTGCGCTGGGTCGACGCCTCGTTCGCCAAGGAGATCTCCACCCGCACGCGCACGAACGTCGCGTTCTACGTCGGCGGTACGAAGGTCGCGCTGGCCGCGACCGAGGGCTTCGACGTCGCCCTCTTCGACGCCCTCACCCCCGAAGACCTCAAGCTCGATCCCGCGAAGCTCTTCTCGGACGTCCACGCCGCCGCGGGCGATCAGACGAGCCTCATGACCGTCCGCATGCCGGGCGAGGCGTGGGACCTGGGCGCCTCGGTGGCGGTGCTCCGCAGCCGCACGTTGATCGCGGGCCCCATGGCCTTCATCTCCGGTGCCGACGACAAGGACAAGGCGAACGTCAAGATCTGGCTCGTGGTGCTGACCGTCCTCGTCGGCGCCGGGCTCGGCTACCTGTTCTCGTTCTTCGAGCACTCGCGCCCGCTCCGTGAGGTGCGCGCGCAGGCCGCGCGGCTGAAGAAGGGCGAGATCGACTACCTGCAGCTCCCTCGCTTCCAGGGCGAGTACCGCGCCTTCGCGCAGGACATCAACGCCGGCATCGAGCGTGTGGTGGAGAAGGGCGGCGGCGCGGCGCGCAAGCCCGCCGATCTCGAGTCCATCCTCGGGCCGGTCCCCGCGCAGCCCAGCATGAGCGCGTTCAGCTTCCCGCTGTCCCAGTCGACGATCGCCCCGGGACAGCAGGCGCCCGTCGTGCCCCCGGGGCCCCCGAAGCCCTTCGTCCCGCCGCCCTCCGCGGGCGGTCCGCCGCCCCCCGCGGGCGCGGCGCGCCGGGTGGCGGCCGCTCAGCGCGTCGCGGCGGACCAGTACG
>DAORJJ010000032.1:0-25496 GCA_035439005.1 Polyangiaceae bacterium
GCGAGCGGCGAGGACGGGCCCGCGCCCGCGTCGCAGCCCCCGCAGCCCCGCACCTTCGTGGCGTCGGTGCCCGCGCCCGCGGCTCCGCTGGGCGAGGGCGGCGAGGGCGGCGCGGGGGGCGCGGGATCCGGGCCCCGCAGCGCGTCCTCCGCCGTCATCCCCTCCGGCAGCTTGCAGTACAGGGTGTCCTCCCGGTAGCTCCGCGTGAGCGGACAAATCCACGTGTATCCTTCACGTTTTTGCTCTTCGTTGCGCTTGCTGGAGGCCTCCCCCGGAGAAGAGACCACCCCGCCGTACGCGCCCACGACGCGGCACGGCGACGGGCCCAGCGACGGCGCCTTCGCGACGATGCGCCGCGCGACCGCCGCCTCGACGCAGGCCTTCACCTGGTCGTCCGGTGGGGGAACGTCGGCGCGCGCGGAGGCGGAGAGCGCGAGCGGGACGAGCAGCGATCCAAGGGCGGCGACCAGAAGCGGCGTGCGCATGCCCCATCGTCGCACGCGCGCTGGCCGCGCGCAGCCCACGAAGCGAGCCACCGAGGCGCTACGCGCCGCGCGACCTACGCCGTGATCCGACCGGCCACGAGCGGAAGCAGGGCGGGCGCCTCGTCGCCGAGCTCGAACGCGGCCGCCACGCGCGCGCGGAGGCCCTCGGCGTCTTGGCCCGGGCGCAGGTGGAGGATCGCGAGCGGCTCGCCGGCCACCACGGGCTCGCCCGGCTTCTTCGCCAGCGTGACGCCCACGCCGAAGTCGACCGCCTGATCGGCCCGCGTGCGGCCCGCGCCCATCGCGACCCCGGCGAGGCCCACGGCGAGCGCGTCGATGCCCGCCACGAAGCCGCCGCGCGCCGCGAGCACCTGCACCTTCTCGGGCGCGAGCTCGAGGCGATCGGGCTCGGCCACCACGCGCGCGTCGCCACCCTGCGCGGCCACCATGCGCTCCATCGTGCGGAGCGCGGCGCCGCTCGCGATGGCCTCGTCGAGCCGCGCGTCGGCCTCCTCCGCCGTGGCGGCGACGCGGCCGAGCTGGAGCATCTCGCGGGCCAAGACCCGCGTGCACTCCACCAGATCGCTCGGCCCCTTGCCGTGGAGCACCTCGAGCGCCTCGCGCGTCTCCGACGCGTTGCCGATCTCGCGCCCGAGCGGCGCGTCCATGCGCGTGAGGAGCGCGACCACCTGCTTGTTCGCGCCCGTGCCCACCCGCACGAGCGCCTCGGCGAGCGCGTGCGCGCGCGCCGCGTCTTTCATGAACGCGCCCTTGCCGACCTTCACGTCGAGCACGAGGCCGTCGATGCCCTCGGCGAGCTTCTTCGACAAGATCGACGCCACGATGAGCGGGATGCACTCGACCGTCGCGGTCACGTCGCGGAGCGCGTAGATGCGCTTGTCGGCCGGCGCGATGTCCTTCGTCTGGCCGATCATGCAGGTGCCTACCTCGGAGACGATCTTCACGAAGTCCGCGGTGGGCAGATCGGTGCGAAAGCCGGGGATGGCCTCGAGCTTGTCGAGCGTGCCGCCCGTGTGACCGAGCCCGCGGCCGCTCACCATGGGCACCGGCACGCCGCACGCCGCCACCAAAGGCGCGAGGCAGATCGAGACCTTGTCGCCCACGCCGCCGGTGGAGTGCTTGTCGACCTTCACCCCGGGCACGTGCGCGAGGTCGAGCACGGTGCCGGAGTGGAGCATGGCAAAGGTGAGCGCCACGGTCTCGTCGTCCGACAGGCCGCGCAGGAACGACGCCATGAGGAAGGCGCTGAGCTGGTAGTCGGCGATCTCGCCGCGCTGGAAGTCGGCGATGATGCGCGCGATCTCGTCGCGGCTGAGGGCGTAGCCGTCACGTTTGGCGGCGATGAGCTCGACGATGCTGCGCTTCATGGGGGCGACAGCCTACCCGGGAACGCGGGGAAAGGGTGTATTCCCCTACAATACCCGCGCGTTTCGCCCTAGGGTGCCGCCGATGATTCCGCTCCGGACCGGGCCCGCGCCCCTGCTGTTGGTGTTCCTGGTCGCGTGCGCTGCGGCCGCGTGCGACAAGAAGCCCGATCCGCCGCCGGCCGAGCCGCCCGCCGCGTCCGCCACGGCGTCGAGCGCTGCCTCGACCACGCAGGAGGCGTCGAGCGCTCCCTCCGCCACGCCGGACGCGGCCTCGGTGGACGCATCGAACGGGACCGACGCCGCGACCGACCCGAAGGACGCCGCGAGCCCGCCGGCCTCCGCGGCGGCGACCGGCAAGACGCCCACGCCCGCGCCGAGCGCGTCCGGCCCCAAGACCTACACGTGCGGCACGAAGCCGCAGCCCGACTGCCCGCTGCAGGCGTGGATGAAGTCGAACGCGAACCCGCCGATGGCCGCGGCCGACACGCCCACGCTCGGCGATGTGTTCGATAACATTGTGAAATTTTCTCCGCCGGGCTACTCGAACTGGGCCTCGATCTCGCGCGACGGCGCCAAGGCCGCCCGCCTCGGCAAGCTCGACGGGGCCAAGGCCGCGTGCCGCGCGTGCCACGACCAGTACAAGGCCAAGTACCGGCTCGCGTTCCGCGACCGGAAGATCTGAGGCCCGCGTGGCGCTCACCGGCACACGGCTCCCTCGAGGCAACGGCAGCCGCGTGGGCCGCACGCGCGGGAAGTTCACGCAGTTTCGGCGCCTCGACGCCCTGCGCGATCTGTTCGAGAACCAGCCGCTCGGCCTGACCCTCGCCGAGCTGGCGGTCACGCTGCGCATCTCCGAGCGCTCGGTCCGCCGCTACCTCCGCGAGATGAGAGAGCCGCTGCAGCTCGAGTTCGTCGAGCCCGTACCCGGCGGCGCGCGCGTGTGGCGCATGAAGCCGGGCGAGCGCGCGCGCTCGATCGTGCTCCGCCGGGCCCAGGCGCAGGCCCTCCTCGCGACGCGCACGCTCTTCGAGCCGACGAAGGGCTCGGCCTTCTTCGACGAGGTGGCCCTCGCCCTCGGGGAGCTGCGCAAGCTCACGCAGCGGCCCGCCCCGCGCGGCGCGAGCAAGGCCGCCGATCCGGACGCCACCCTGCACGAGCGCGTGGTGTTTCTCGCGCCGCCCGGGCGCATCCCACCCTCGAGGGCCGAGGAGATCGACGTCGCCATCCAGGCGCTCACCTCGGCGCGCGCGCTCACGCTCCAGCGCCGCGGCGACGCGTCTCGGTCCGTGTTCTTCCCGTACGGCGTCGTGTTCGACCGCGGCAGCCTGGTGCTCGTGGGGTGGCTCGAGGAGAGCCGCGGCGTCGTCGTGCTCCCGCTCGAGGCGACGTCGAAGCTCGAGCTCGGAGAGCGGAAGTTTCAGGTGCCGGATTCGTTCGAGCTGTCCGCGTACCTGCACGGCGATCTCGGCGTCGCCGCCCCGTCGAAGGCGCGCCTGCTCGTCGAGTTCGACGCCCGCGTCGCCGACGTCGTGCGCGCTCGCAAGGTCCACCCGGCGCAGCGCGTGGCCGTCGCGTCCGACGGCCGGGTGCGCGTGTCGGCCCCGCTCGGCGACCGCGAGCGCGCCCGGGCGTGGGTGCTCGGCTTCGGTGACGCGGCCAAGGTGGTCGAGCCCGCCGACCTCGCCGACGAGCTCCGCGAGACGCTCCTGGCGGCCGCTGCAAAATACACGTAACCGCCGCGAGGCGCTCGATGGAAACGAGCGAGGCCCGCGCCGGAGCGCGAGCCTCTGCCGGGCCAGTCCGATGGCCTCGCCTCAGGGGGCGACGCGCACCGACAGCGTGCCGTTGATCGTCGGGTCGAACGAGGCGTCTTTGTTGGCCACGCACACGTCGAGGCGGGTCGTGCCCTTGCCCTTGAACGCGCCGCCGGTGTCGACCACGCGGAACTCGATGACCTTGCCGTACTTGCGCTCGAGCTCGTCGATGCGGAGCTTCGTGCCGTAGCCAAAGGCCTTGGAGTCCATCGCGACCGAGACGTACGGGGCCTTGCCCGAGAGGAAGTCCTGGAGGGTGTTCAGCTTGGCGCCCAGGCGGTCCTTGAAGCCGCCCTCGACGCCGCTGTTCGACGGGAAGTAGCCGGTGCCCTTGCAGCTGAAGCTCGACGCCGACATGTTGCCGTTGCCGTTGCCGACCGTGGCGCCGCCGCCGCTGGGAGGCGCGGGAGGCGTGCCGCCCGGGGGCGTGCCGCCACCGCTCGACCCGCCGGCGCACTGGCCCGCCTGGCAGGTGGAGGAGCCCGGGCACTGGTAGTCCGCCTTGCAGCCGGCGACGCACTGCCCGCCCGTGCAGATCTTGCCGGCGCCGTTGCTGCCGGGGTTGCACTGGCCGTCGCTCTTGCAGCTCTGGCCGGGCGCCGCCGCCGTCGAGCCGCAGGCGGGCGTCTCGCCGCTCATCTGGGCCTTGTCCTCGGGCTGCGCCGACACGCGGGTGCAGGTCTGCCCTTGCGCGCACTGGAAGCCGATCTGGATCTGCTTGTTCACGCACTTGTAGGCGCTGTACTCGCGGAGATCGCTGCAGTACCAGCCGTCGGCCTTCTCACCGCAGCTGTCCTCGCTCTCGAACGCCGAGTCGTTGGTGATCTTCTCGCCGCAGTCGGAGCTCGTCTTCGCGTTCGGCGCGCGGAGCGCATACGCCGCGCGGGTCTTCGAGCCCGAGGCGCTGATGTTGCGCTCGTGCACGAGCGTGCCCTGGTTGTCGATGACGTAGCCGTTACCCGGCGAGCCGTCCTTCGAGCCGGCGTACATGTAGACGTGGTCCGGGTGACCCGGCACGCCCTTGCGATCGCGCGTGATGATCACGTCGCCGGGCTGGAACTGGTTCGGGTCCTTGATGACCTTCCAGCCCTTCTTCAGGAGGGCGTCGCGGAACTCCTCGGTGCCGGGGTGGATCCCCATGTCGGGGACGGCGCCGGACTGCTTGAGCGCGTACGAGAGGTAGGTCGCGCAGCCGTTGCGGTCGGGGCGGCTCGCGCTCGAGGCGCCGATGTCGCGGAGCTTGGCGCGCGCCGCGCGGCGCACGCGCATGAAGCCGTCCTGCGACTTGTAGAAGTTGAAGAGCTTCGCGTTCGACCCACACGCCTCGTTCAGCTTGCTGGGCACGGCGAGGAAGGTCGCGCCGCCGGCGGTGGAGGTGACGTCCTCGAACGTGAGGAGCGGGGCGAACCACTTGTCGAAGCGGAGCTCGTCGCACTGCGCGCCGCCGCCGGTGAGCCGGCACTCCTTGATGATGGTGAGGTCGAACGGGCCGTACGCGTAGCGGTCGTCGGTGCAGAGGCCCGTCTCGAGGTCGACGTCGGTGCCCGCGGGGCAGAGCCCTTCGCCGCGAGCCCGCCGCGCGAGCGCGAGGTCCCACTTCGCCGTGGCGCACTGGGCGCCGCCGCCAAGCTTCTGGCACTCGGCGATCATCCCCGGGGCGAAGGGGCCGAGCGCCTGGCCACCCGCGACGCAGAAGCCGCCGATCTCGTCGAACGCGGAGCCGAGCGGGCAGACCGCCAGGTCGGGGGTGACGAGGTGCTGGTACTCGCCGATCTCCGGCTCGGTGCCCTCGTTCGCGAGGAGCGACGGGTCGAGGTCGAGGATGGTCTCGCCGTTGGGGCCGACCCCGCCGCCGCCGAGAGGGCCCGGGTCATCGACGCCGCTCGAGCAGCCGACGAGCGCGTTGACGCTCACGAAGGAGAACGCGGCGGCGACCAGGAGGCGGGAGAAGCGGGCCGTGGTGCTCATACCGAGGAGTAGAGCAGGGACCATGCCAAGCTTGCTCTCCAGAAAACGCTGGGGAATCAGGGACCTGTCGCGCCCTAAGGTCGAGCTGCCCGCGGCGAGACGGGGGGACACTGGTGGATCGGTCCGCGCTCTGCGACCCCTGCCTACATGGCTCACGCGCACCCCAGGGGGACGATCCGGAGTGAATGTGTGCAAGGTACACGTCGTGCGCCACCCGCGGCGTAGGGCCCCCCCTCCGCTGCGCTCGACGCGCGTGGTGCGACGTGGGAGAAGACACCGTGATGGACATGCAGCGAACCTCTCTCAAGCTCATCGACGCGGCACCGACCGGCACCCCCGCGACGCCGGCCGCGAAGCCTCCGGTAGAGCCGGGCACCCTCCGCCACGCCGAGCTCGTCTCCGGGGAGTTCTGGCGCCACATCCCCGCCTACAAAGACGTGGGGGAGGCGCAGTTCCTCGACCACAACTGGCAGGCCAAGAACTCGGTCACGCGGGTCGACAAGCTCCTCGCCGCGATCGCGGGCCTCGTGGACGACGCCTTCATCAAAGACGCCGAGGAGGGCTTCCGCCGCGCGCCCATGAGCGTGCGCATCAGCCCCTACATGTTGGCGCTCATCGACTGGCGCGATCCCCACAAGGACCCCATCCGCACGCAGTTTCTCCCGCTCGGCTCGCGCCTCTTCGAGGACCACCCGAAGCTCGACCTCGACTCGCTGCACGAGCAGGCCGACGCCCCCGTGCCGGGCCTCACCCACCGCTACCCGGACAAGGCGCTCTTCCTCCCGCTCGACACGTGCCCCGTGTACTGCCGCTTCTGCACGCGCAGCTACGCGGTGGGCGTGGACACCGAGGAGGTCGAGAAGGTCAGCCTGAAGGCCAACGAAGAGCGCTGGAAGCGCGCGTACGAGTACATCCGCTCGCGCGCCGAGCTCGAGGACATCGTCATCTCCGGCGGCGACGCCTACCAGCTGCGCGCCTCGCAGCTCGAGGAGATCGGCATGACCCTCCTCGACATGCCCAACGTGCGGCGCATGCGCTTCGCGACCAAGGGCCCGGCCGTGATGCCGCAGAAGATCCTCACCGACGAGGCGTGGACCGACGCCCTCACGCGCGTGGTCGAGCGGGGGCGAAAGCTCCACAAGGAGGTGGTGCTGCACACGCACTTCAACCACCCGAACGAGATCACGAGCATCACCCAGGCGGCGATGAACAAGCTCTTCGAGCGCGGCGTGTTCGTGCGAAACCAGAGCGTGCTCCAGCGCGGCGTGAACGACTCGCCCGAGACCATGACGCTGCTCGTGAAGCGCCTCGGCCACGTGAACGTCCACCCGTATTACGTGTACGTGCACGACCTCGTGAAGGGCGTGGAGGACCTCCGCACCTCGGTCGACACGGCCATCCACATCGAGAAGCACGTGCGCGGCTCGACGGCCGGCTTCAACACGCCGGTGTTCGTGGTCGACGCCCCCGGCGGCGGCGGCAAGCGCGACGCCCACTCGTACGAGCACTACGACCGCGAGACGGGCATCAGCGTCTACCAGGCGCCGAGCGTGAAGCCCGGCCAGTTCTTCATGTACTTCGACCCGCTCCACCAGCTCTCCACGAGCGCGCAGCGGCGCTGGGCCGATCCGGCCGAGCAAGAGGTCATGGTCGCCGCCGCGCTGAGCCGCGCGAAAGAGCGCGTGCGTTGAGTCGCGCCCTCGCGGCGCGCGTCTGGCTCTTCGCGCTCGCGCTCGCCGCGACGAGCCTCGGCTGCGGCGCGGGCATCGGCGTCTGCACCTCCGTGTGCTCGCGGCAGTACTCCGACTGCGTCGCGCGCTCTTCCCCGGGCGCGTCGCAGTCCGACTGCGCGGCGCGCGAGCAGCAGTGCAGCGCGCAGTGCAAGGAGAAGCGGTAGGCCCCACGTAGATCCTCCCGCTCACACACGCGTAGGATCGGCCCCATGCGCCTCGCCCTCCTCGCCCGCGTCACCGCGCTCCTCGCCGCCCCCGCCCTCGCCTTGATGGCCGCAGGCTGCTCCAAGCCGAAGGGCGACAGCCCACCCGCCGACGCCGCCCCAGCGACGCGGCGCCCAGCCCGAGCGCCGCCGCCGCCGCGAGCGCGAGCGCCGCGCCCCAGAAGCTCACGACGTTCGCGTCCGACGAGGAGCTCAAGACCTACCTCGCCGACTACGGCGCCGCGGAGCGCAAGCGCCAAGAGGCCGTGGCGAAGAAGCGGGCCGAGCACCGCGAGGCGCAGAGGGCGCGTGCGGGCGCGACCCCAGGCTCCCCGCCGCCGCCGTCGCCCGCCGCGCCGGCCGCGATGAGCGACAGCGTGGCGCAAGCCACCACGCCGGCCGCGGAGGCCAAGGCCGCCCCGGCGGCCGGCAAAGGGGGCGCCGAGAGCGTCACCAACAACCAGACCGCCGGCGTCGACGAGGGCGGCATCGTGAAGGTGCACGGCGATCACCTCGTCATCCTCCGGCGCGGCCGCCTGTTTACCGTGCGCATCGACGGCAAGAACCTCACGCCCGTCGCCGCCGTCGACGCGTTCGGCCCCGGCGTCGACCCGCGCGGCACCTGGTACGACGAGATGCTCATCTCCGGGAACACCGTCGTGGTCATCGGCTACAGCTACTCCCGCGGCGGCACCGAGGTGGGCGTCTTCGACCTCGACGGCGCCGGCGGCGTCACCTACCGCGCCACCTACCACCTGCGCGGGAACGACTACTACTCGGCCCGAAACTACGCCTCGCGCGTCATCGGACAGAAGCTTGTATTTTACACGCCTTCGTACCTCCGCCCGCAGAGCGCCGACCTCTTCGCCACCTTCCCCGCCGTGCGCAAGTGGCACACCGGCGCGACCCCCGCGGAGTTTCACCGCGTCGTGGAGGCGACCCGCGTCTACCGCCCGGCGCTCGATCTCGGGCCGCAGGCGCTGCACACGGTGACCACCTGCGATCTGGCGGCGCCCGAGCTCGCGTGCACCGCCACGAGCGTGCTCGGGCCCTCGGGCCGCGTGTTCTACGTGTCGGCGTCGGCCGTGTACGTGTGGATGACCGGGCACGCGTACGACTACGACGAGGCCACCGATCGGGACACGCACCGGCAGACCTCGGCGGTCGTGCGCCTGCCCCTCGACGGAGGCGCGCCGGGCGCCGTCAAGGTCGCGGGCGGCCCGATCGATCAGTTCTCGTTCTTGGAGGACGACGGACACCTGAACGTGTTCGTCCGCGCCGAGACTCGTGCAGGCGAGAGCGAGGCCATGTGGGGCGGCGAGGCGAGCTCGGGCGACGCCGCGATGCTCCGGCTGCCGCTCGGGCTCTTCTCCGAGGGCGCGACCGAGGCCTCGCCCCGGCACCTCACGCGGCTGCCGCGGCCGAAGGGGTACGCGCTGCAGAACCGGTTCGTGGGGCGACACGTGCTCTACGGCGCGCAGTCGGGCTACGGCGGCTACTACGGCGGCCCCCCCACCGTCCGTGACACGCGCGTCTACGCCTACCCGTACGCCACCGGCAAGGCCGCGAGCGACGCGACGGCGGTCGACGTGGGGCACTCGGTCGACCGCCTCGAGGCCCTCGGCTCGGACGCGATCGTCGTGGGCCAAAAGGACCAGGATCTCCAGTTCTCCTCCCTCGCCCTCCGCGACACCCCCAAGGTGGCGAGCGTGTACGTGCGGAAGGGCGCGTCGCAGGGCGAGCAGCGCAGCCACGGCTTCTTCTACAAGCCCGACAGCGACACCTCCGGCTTGCTCGGCCTGCCCGTGGTCGGCGCGAGCTTGGGCGGCGACCACGGCGACCACGGCGACGAAGGCGCCGCCAAGGTGCTGTTCTTGAAGAACCAGGCCCTCGATCTCTCGCCCGTGGGGGAGCTCGCGTCGCGCCCCGCGGGGCCCGCGAACGACGGCTGCCGCGCCTCCTGCGTCGATTGGTACGGCAACGCGCGGCCGCTGTTCCTCCGCGGGCGCATCTTCGGGCTCATGGGGTACGAGCTCGTCGAGGGCGCGCTCGAGGGCGGGCGCGTTCGGGAAGTGAGGCGCGTCAGCTTCGCGCCGAAGACGCGGGGGCGTCCCGCCGAGGAGTGAGCCGGAGCCCCAAACGCAGCGACGCCCGCGGCGCGAGACCGCGGGCGTCGGAGCGCCGCGGCGCGGAGCGCGCCTACTTCGGGATGATCGGATCGATGAGGCAGGTCGACACCTCGAACAGCACGTACACGAGCGCCTTCTCCTGCGGGAGGAGCGCCGTGCCGCTGCCGTCGCCCTCGGTGTGGTACGCGCTGTAGAGCACGCGGCCGCACGAGTCCTCGAAGCTCAGCGTCATGGGGCGGTTCTTGGTGCCGTCGTTGCCGAACGCCCACACCTTGGGCGTCAGCTTCTTCGTGCCACCTGCGCCATCGGGCACGTCGACCTCGTTCACGCGATCGACCTTGATCCACGCGTTCTCGAAAGTGACGCTGCGATGGTTCTGGCCGTCGAGCCAGTCCTTCAGGCCCGGATCGGCGATGGTGGCGGGCGTGTCGTACGGGTTCGAGTCGCAGCCCTTGTTGGGCGTGAACGTGACGTAGTTCTTCCAGGTCTCGTTGATGAACGAGTACTCGAAGTCGGTCACGTAGAGCTTGCCGCCCTTCTGGACCCACTCCTTCAGGTTGCGCTGGATGGCCGGGTCGAGCGCGTCGTCCGGGCCGCTGAAGGCGCCGCCGCCCGCCGTGGCGCAGGTGCCACAAGGCAAGAAAATAATGTTATATTTCGCGAGCTTGGTCGCGTCGCGGAGGAACGCCACGCGCTGCGCCTGGGGGATGGTGTCGGTGATGGGGATGCCGAGGCGCGTGAGGGCCTCCTCGATGTCGTCGTAGTTCGTGTCGACGACGGCCGTCGTGGGCACCATGTCGCCGGTGGCCCCGTCCTTGCGGCGGGGGAAGGTGGTGTCGGACTTGGCGACCGTGACGTCGCCACCCTTCACGTCGATCTCGACGACGCGACGGAACTGCCCCTTCTGGATGACGAGGTACTGCACGCCCGTGCGGTTCGCGGTGACGACGAAGGTGCCGTCTGCCTTCGACAGGGTCTTCGGGACGCTCTTCTCGAGCTCGACGCACTTGTCGCAGAAGTTGCCGTCGGGGATGGGATCGGGCCGCTTCTGCGAGAGGTACACGAGCGCCCCGGCGATCGGGATGTCCCCGGCGGGGGTGTAGACGCGGCCCGACCAGTTGCCCTTCGGCGAGAGGTCCTCCTGCGGCGCCGCGTCCTCGAACAGAGAGCCGGTCTCGGCCGACGGGGGGGGCGCGGCGTCGACGAAGGCGCTGCCGTCGACCGGATCGTCGAACACCTGCCGGGCCGTCGACGACGAGCACGCGCCGCCGAGCCCCATGAGGAAGAGACCCAAGAACCCACCGTACCAGCCGAGCTTCATGCGTTACTCCGTTCCCGGGACCTCCCGGCGAGCGAGGCAACCTAGCACCGTTCCACCGGGAGTCGACCGCCGCGCGCGACCCACCGCGCGCGCCTGGCTCACCCCCGCGGCCGAAGTTCGCTACCCTCGCCCCATGCCCCCTCGCCCGCCGCTCCACCGCTGCCCACGGGCGGTGGTGACCGCCTCGCTCCTCGCGATCGGCGTGGGGGCGGCCGCGTGCCTCACGCCGCCGCGCGGCCCCGCGGTGGGGTCCGACGCGGGGCACGCCTGTGATCCGGTGGCCGGGTACGCCACCACGCTCATCGTCGACTGGCCCCGCGACGAGGTGATCGACCTCGAGCTCGTCGCGCGCGAGGGCCTCGCGGTCGTCGCGTACGACTGCAACGGCATCCACCTCGTGAAGGGCTGCCGCGCCGAGGGCGCGTACACCTACGAGGGCATCGAGCGGCAGGAGCAGAAGCTCTTGCTCACGACCGCCGACGAGATCCGCGCCTACCTGCCGCGCGCCGGGGAGCGCCTCGCGCAGGAGGTCGCCGCCGAGGTCGCGCGCGGCGGGGGGCTCGAGCTGCGGATCGTCACGGTGGGGCGGCGCGCCGCCTCCAGCCAGTCGGTGCGGGAGGAGCACCTCGCCGGCGCCTGCGCCGAGGCCACGCACCTCGTGCGGCGCGTCGCGCTCGGCGCCTTCGAGATGAGCCGCGCCGACGCCTCTCCGCGCACGACCGACGGACAGCGCTCGCTCGCGCGTGGCGGCGACTACGCGAGCTGCGCGCAGGCGGCGATCGGCGCCACCTCGACCCGCGGGTGCGACGCGGCGGTGCTCCTCGATCTCGCGCCGATCGCGCGCGGCGGCAGGCCGAGCAGGCCCGCGCCCGCGCCGACCGCCAGCGGCACGAGAGACGGCGGCTAGCCCGCAGCCTGTTGAAGGACACGCGACCCCGGCCTGAAGTCCGGGGCAGGCGGCAGCGGGGCGACCGTCGGTGAAGCCCGCCGGGCGGGCTCCCGAGGGGGTCGCGTTCTCCCCTCTCGCTGGACGACCATGGCACGCGTGAGCCCGCCAAGCGGGCTTTTCTGACGACGACCCCGATGCGGTTCTGCCCCGGACTTCAGTCCGGGGGCCGAATCGTGGCACCGCCCGAGGTGGTTCAGCGTCAGCGCACCATGAACATGCCCATCATGCCGACGTCGGCGTGATCGAGGATGTGGCAGTGGAACATCCACGTGCCCGCGCGGTCGTCGAACGGAATGGCGATGGTGATGCGCTGCCGCGCCACCACGTTGACGGTGTCGCGGAGCTCGCGCTGCGCGGGCGGCCCGCTCCCGGTGTCGAGCACCTGAAACGCGAACCCGTGCAGGTGAAACGGGTGGTCTTGTCCGGTCATGTTGGCCACGGTCCACACCTCGGAGGTGCGGGCACGCACCGTGAACATGTCGGCGGGCGCCATGGAGAGCGCGCCGCGATCGTCGACGAACGCGAGCGCGCGGGCCGGCGGCGCCGAGGCGTCGACGCCGGTGACGGGCTCGAAGGCGGCGAGCTTCGGCGGGGGCAGGTCTCGCCCGACCACGGGCTCGCCCTCGAGCGTGATGTCGAGCACGGGAGTCTTCTCGGGCGGGGCGGTGGTGTGGAGGCGATCGACGGTGTTCCACGTGGCGACGATCGACTGCCCCGCCGCGCCGCGAGGCACGACGAAGAGCTCGACGCGCTCGCCGGGCACCACCGTGGCGATCCCGAACGGCAGGCGCCGCGCGGTCTCGGCGAGCCCCACGTCGCCGCCCAGGCGGTACACGTCGAAGCCGGGCAGCTCGAGCGCCGCGTAGTGGGCGCGTGACGCGTTCACCACGCGCCACCGCTGCGGCAGCCCTGGCCTCGCCTTGAGCGACGCGCGCACCCTGCCATTGACGAGCGGGCGCCCCTCGCGGCCGAAATAGTCGCCGAGTCCGCCGGTCGCGTCGGGCGTCTCGAGGGCGCCCGCGTCGGTGATGCTCACGTCGCTCAGCACCAGGGTGAGCTCGTCGGAGGCCGGCACGACAGGCGAGGGCGCGGGCTCCTCATCCCGCTCCTCGACCACGAGCGCGCCATAGAGGCCGTAGCCCACCTGGGTGCTCGACGCGACGTGGGGGTGGTACCAGAACGTGCCGGCGTCGGGCACACGGAACTCGTAGTCGAACGTGCCGCCGGGCGGGATGGGCGCCTGCGTGACGTCGGGCACGCCGTCCATGACGTTCGGCACGCGGAGGCCGTGCCAGTGAATGGTCGTGGGCGCCGGCAGGGAGTTCTTGAAGTGCACGAGGACCCGGTCGCCTCGCTTCGCGCGGAGGACCGGGCCGGGGAGGAGCCCGTCGTAGGTCCACATGGGCAGGGTCTGCCCGCCGATCCCGACGGGCGCGACCTTCGCCTCGAGGCGCACCTCCACCACGTCGGGCGCGGAGTCGAGGTCCTCGAGCACCGGCAGCCGCAGCCCGTCGTCCCAGCCGGGCGGCTGGAGCGAGGCCGCGCTGGCGTCCGTGGGCGCGGCGTCCACGGGGGCGGGCGGGGCCGCGTCGGGGGTGGGCTCGATCGCAGGCGTGGAGCACGAGGCGACGGTGAGCGCCGCGGCGCCCGAGAACGCGCAGACGGCGCAGACCGCGCGCAAGCGGTGCGCGCGCGAGGGGGCCTCGCGCCTCCGCAGGCCTTCTGTGGACGGCACGCCCAGGTCCGCTGCAACCCGCGTGCCGTCAGCGCGGGCTGGAGCGCACGATCGCCGCGAGCAGCGCCTCGGCGCTCGAGAACCGCATGCCGGGATCGGGCAGCAGCGCGCGCTCGATCGAGGCCGTGAGCGCCGCAGGCAGATCCGGGCGCACCTCGGTCAGAGGGGGCCCGACGCGCTCCGTGTTGAAGTACGCCGAGCCCTCCGCGTGGGGCGTGGCGACGAACGGGGGCCGCCCAGCGAGCATGCGGTAGAGCACGGCCCCGCAGGCCCACATGTCGGCTTGGCCATCGACCGCGGAGGCCGCGGCGAGCTCGGGGGGAAAGTACGTCGGAGACCGCGACGCCGGCGGCGCGAGGCTCAGGCTCTTCTCGGTGAAGGCGTCTCGCCCCTGCCCCGAGTCGAAATCGATCACGCGGATCTGCCCGCCCCGCGCCACCAGGATCTCGGTGGGGTTCAGGCTGCGGTGGGTGAGGTTCCCGGCGTGAATCGCCACCACGAACGCCAAGAGCTCCCGCCCGATGCGGAGCGCCTCCGCCACCGGCAGCGGCTCGCCCTTGGGCAGCGCTTGGAGCTTGGCCTCGAGGGTCTCGCCGTCGACGCGGTCCATCACCAGGTAGGGGCCGCTCTCGGACTCGCCGTCGTCGTAGATGCGCACCATGGCCGGGTGGGCCACCTGGTTCGAGAGGTACCCCTGCTCGAGGAAGCGCTTGGCCCGCGCCCGGGAGGTGACGAGCGACGGGTGCATGATCTTCAGGGCCGCGTCGAACCCGTAGATGTGCTTCGCGGCGTAGACGTGCGCGGTCGACCCCGAGCCGAGGAGGCGCTCGAGCATCCACCTCCCGTCGAAGCGACTTCCCGGCGGGAGCGCTTCGTCGAAATTGAGGGGGCGTGCCATTCTGCCATCATCCTAGTCACGCGGCAGCGCGGCGGCCAACTAGCGAGGCGTCGTCGGCTCAGCGAAAGGGGTGGGGGCCGAGCGAAGACAAGAGCTCCTTGGGGCCGCTGGCGGCGGTGACCGTGACGCCCTCCGCCGTGACCGCCAGGTCGGCCCTCGCCGTCACCGTGGAGGGGGGCCGCTCCTTTCGGAGCCCGGCGAGGAGCGCCGTGTCCTCGGGGCCGAGATCCTTCGGGTCCTGCGGGTAGGCCAGGGTCTCGGTCGCGGAGAGCACGAGCGGGCCGACGCAGCTCATGGGCTCGTCTCCCTCGAAGGCGCACACGGTGACCTGCTCGGTCGTCTCGGTGGTGAGCATGAGGCCCGCGTAGTCGGCGTCGCCGTGCTCCCGCCGCCCGTGGACCTCCACGACGTGGCGCTTGCCGAACACGGACTCCTTCGAAGTCGTGTACGTGTATTCTTCATTTATCCCGAACGCGCCCGGGTTCCACACGCGCGCGAGCTCCGCGACCGGCTCGAGGGCCTCGCCCGAGGTCTTGCGCACGAGCATGAAGACGCCCAGGCCCGGGCCGTCGTTGCCGAAGCGCACCACGCGGAACGGCGGCACGAGACCGTCGACTGGCTCGTTCGCCGCGACGAGCGGGCCCACGCTGAACGCGTCGTCGCTCACGCGCTCGAGGCACTGGAAGAGCGCGAGCTCCTCGGCGAAGCGGCGCGCGCAGAACACCGGCTGCGGGCGCTGCGGCGGCTTCGGCACCATGTCGCGCTTCACCTGCGCGAGCAGGTCGTCCAGCCGCTTCTGGACCACCGCGTTCGGGCGCTTGGCGAGCGACGCTCGGTAGCGCACCACGGCCTCCATCGGCTCGCCCTTGCCCTCGTAGCCGCGGCCGAGGTTGTAGAGCGCCTGCGCGCGGAGGCGCGCGTCGCCGGCGTTCTTCACGGCGCGCGTCGCGTGCTCGATGCAGGCCGACCAGTCCGACGCGCCGATGTCGACCCACGACAGCTCCGAGAGCACCGTCGCGTTGCCGGGGTCGAGCGCGAGCGCCCGCTCGAGCGACGCGCGGGCGTCGGCCCATTTCTCGGCCTTGGCGAGGCGGCGGCCCGCCTGGAGCTCGGCGAGCAGCTTCGTCTTCTCCGCGGGGGCGAGGCGAGGGGCGCTCGCGTCGACGCGCTTGGCCACGGGGGCCGACGCGCTCGGCGCGGGGGCGACGGCCGTCGCGGTGGGCGCGGCGGAGGGCGCCGGCTCCGGCGCGGGCGGATCCTTCTTTACGCACCCCGAGAGCAGCGCGCCGGCGAGCAGCGGCGCGAGGGCGGCGGGGAGGAAGCGGCGGGGCAGGGCACGGAGCGGGCGCGAGGCTGTGAGCACGCCCCCGTTGTGCCGCATTCGACGACTGGTCGGCAAGCCCGCCGGTTCCACCTTTACGGACCGAGGGTTGGGGACTACATCCGCGGCATGTTCACAGGCCTGGTCGAAGCGCGGGGAAAGCTCGCGCGGCGCTCGCCCGCCTCGGGCGGGGCCCGCCTGTTCGTCGAGGCGCCGCTGTCGCCGCTGGTCCTCGGCGAGTCGATCGCGACCGACGGGGTGTGCCTCACGGTCGAGGCGGTGGCGCCGGGCGGCTTCTACGCGACCGCGTCGGCCGAGACCCTCGCGCGGTCGACGCTCGGGGCGAAGGCGCTGGGCACCCCCGTGAACCTCGAGCGCGCGCTCGCCGTGGGCGCGCGCCTCGGCGGGCACATGGTCGCCGGGCACGTCGACGGCGTGGGCCGCGTCGCGACGGTGCGCCCCGAGGGGGGAGGAACGCGTGTATCCTTCACCTATCCGCGAGAGCTCGCGCGCTTCATCGCCGAGAAGGGCTCGATCGCGGTGAACGGCGTGAGCCTGACCGTCAACGGGGTCGACGACGGCTCGTTTCACGTCGTCCTCGTGCCTCACACGGCGGCGAGCACGGCCTGGGCGCTCGAGGCCGGCGCCCCGGTGAACCTCGAGGTCGACGTGCTCGCGCGGTACGTCGCGCGCGTGCTCGCGGTCACCGCTGCGGAGCGCGCGGCCCCCGCCGAGGCGCCGGAGCGCGGCGCCGCGGACGAGGCGTGGCTCACCACGCTCGGCCGCGCGGGCTACCTGTGACGCCCAAGGACCTCCAAGCCGCCGCACACGCAAAGACGCCCCGCAAGTCCCCCCGCAAGGTACCCCGACCATGAGCCCTCTCGTCACCATGAGCCCCGACCTCCTCGCCCGCATCCAAGGGGCGATCGAGGACATCCGCGCCGGCAAGATGGTCATCCTCGTCGACGACGAGGACCGCGAGAACGAGGGCGACCTCACGATGGCGGCGCAGTTCTGCACGCCCGAGGCCATCAACTTCATGGCGACGCACGGGCGCGGGCTCATCTGCGTGTCGCTCGCGGAGGAGCAGGTCGAGCGGCTCCAGCTCCCGCTGATGAAGGCGCCGAACCGCAGCGGCCCGACGCTCGGCACCGCGTTCACCGTCAGCATCGAGGCGCGACGAGGCGTCACCACCGGCATCTCCGCCGCAGACAGGGCCCACACGACCCGGCTCGCCGCGAGCGCCGACTGCAGGCCCGAGGACCTCGTCACCCCGGGCCACGTGTTCCCGCTCAGAGCCCGCCACGGGGGAGTGCTGGTGCGGACCGGCCAGACCGAGGGCTCGGTCGACCTCGCGCGCCTCGCCGGCCTGAACCCCGCGGGCGTCATCTGCGAGATCATGCGCGACGACGGCGAGATGGCGCGCATGCCCGACCTCGAGGTGTTCGGGAAGAAGCACGGCATCCGCATCGTGACGGTGGCCGACCTCATCCAGTACCGCCTGCAGACCGAGCGGCTGGTCGAGCGCGTGTCCGACCGCCCCATCGTGCTCGACGCGACCGGGACGACCTGGCACGCGAGCGTGTATGTTACACACGTCGACGGGCGCCAGCTCTTCGCGCTGCGCAAGGGCACCCCCACGCCCGACGAGCCCGTCCTCTGCAGAATGCACGCGGGCTCCACCGTGGCCGACGTGTTCGCCTCGACCCCCCGCGAGGGCGGGCGGCACCTGCGCCAGGCCATCACGCGGATCGAGGCCGCCGGGACGGGCGTCATCGTGTACCTCCCCGCGCAGGGCGACCTCGCCGGCGAGCTCGCGAACCTCACCAACACGGTGGGCGACCCCCACGCCGCACCGAAAGACGGCCCCGCGGACAACCCGCTCCGCGAGTTCGGGCTCGGCGCGCAGGTGCTGAGCGACCTCGGGGTGAGGAAGCTGCGGCTGCTCACCAACAACCCGCGAAAGATCGCCGGCCTTGCGGGCTACGGGCTCGAGGTCGTAGAGAGCGTGCCGCTCATCGCGGAGCCTCAGTAGCCCGACTAGCGCAACAGCGGCCGCGCCGCCCAAGAACCCAGGAGCGAGAGGACACACCATGGCAGAGCCGAGAATCGTCGAGGGCGGGCTGGTCGTCGGCGAGGGCGCGAAGCTCGCGATCGTCGCGAGCCGCTTCAATCACTTCATCGTCGACCGCCTCGTCGACGGCGCCATCGACGCGTTCGTCCGGCACGGCGGTGATCCCGGCGCCCTCACGATCGTGAAGGTGCCGGGGGCGTGGGAGATCCCCGTCGCGGTGCGGCGGCTGGCGCTCGGGCGCAAGGTGGACGCCATCGTGGCGCTCGGCGCGGTGATCCGCGGCTCGACTCCCCACTTCGACTACGTCGCCGCCGAGGTCTCCAAGGGGGTCGCCCACGTGTCGATGGACACCGGCGTTCCCATCGCCTTCGGGGTGCTCACGACCGACAGCATCGAGCAGGCGGTCGAGCGGGCCGGCACGAAGGCCGGAAACAAGGGCTGGGAGGCGGCCGTCAGCGCCATCGAGATGATCGCGCTCGCGCGGGCGCTCGACGCGGCGGGGCTCTAGGTGGGCGCGAGGCGCACGGGCCGCGAGGCCGCCCTGCAGATGCTCTTCCAGGTGGAGGCGCAGGGCGCCACGGCCGACGAGGCCATCCGCCTCTTCTGGCGCCAGTTCGACATCGATCCGGAGGGGCGCGAGTACGCCGACGCGATCGTGCGCGGCGTCACCGAGGCGGGCGCCGGGCTCGACGAGATCATCCGCAAGGCCTCTTCGCACTGGCGCGTCGAGCGCATGTCGCGCGTCGACCGGAACCTCCTGCGCCTCGGCGCGTGGGAGCTCTCGGCGTCGCGCGAGGTCCCGCGGGCGGTGGTGCTCGACGAGGCCGTCGAGCTCGCCAAGACCTACGGCACCGAGGAGTCCTCGGCGTTCGTGAACGGCGTGCTGAACCGCATCGCCGACGACCTCGGCCGCGCCGATCGGGACCGCTGATCCGTGGAGGTCGGCTTCGTCGCGAACGAGCTCGCGGCGCTCGACGCGAGCGGCGCCGACGTGATCGCCTGCGGCCTGTTCGAGGACGAGCGGCCCATGCGCGGCCTCGCCGCCGTGGCCGACTTTCGCCTCGCCGGGCGGCTCAGCGCGTACCTGCGGCGCGGCGAGCTCACGGGCGTGATGGGGGAGGCGTTCCTCTTCCCGCCTCGGCCGCGTCTCGCCGCCGAGAAGCTCGTCGTCTTCGGGTGGGGCCCCTCGACCGACCTCGACGAGGCCACGTGCGAGCGGGCCATTCGGCGCATCGTGATCGCCCTCGTCGGGCTCGGCGCGAAGCGCTCGGTGCTCGAGCTGCCGGGCCGGGCGCGCGGCCTCTGCGATCCCGAGCAGGCCGCGAGCCTCCTCTTCCGGGTGACCGAGGAGCACGCCGCGGATCTCTCGGTCCTCCTGGTCGAGGACGAGCCCGGCCGCAAGCGCTTCGCCCTCCGCTTCGAGGAAGAGAAGAAGCGCGCGCGACGCGTGCTCTGAGCCGCCCGGCCGGAATCGAGAGCCCGGCGCTGAGCCGGGCTTTCTCCTTCCTCCCTGCCCCGGCCTTCATCAGGCCGGGGAGAGCTCATGCCGCTGCTTTGGCGGGCTGAGTGACCTGGAGGTGCTGCTGGGGCACCGCGTAGCCGGCCTTGCCGAGCTCGTTGCGAATGGCCGCGTTCGTCTCGAAGTACACCTGCCAGTAGTGGTCGTTGTGGCAGTACGGGCGCACCGAGAGCACCGGGCCGGCGAGCGTGAAGGTGACGATGTTCACCTCGGGCGCCGGCGTGGTGGCCACGTTGGGGATCTTCGAGAGGCTCTCCTTCAGGATCTCGATCGCCTTCGCGGTGTCGCCGGTGTGATCGAGCTGCGCGGTGAGCTCCACGCGGCGCACCTTGTTGGAGGAGTAGTTCTTGATGGTGTCGGCGAAGATCTTGGAGTTGCCAATGAGCGTGGCGACGTTGTCCATGGTGTTGATCTTGGTGACGAAGAGGCCCACCTCCTCCACCGTGCCAGTGACGCCGCCCGCCTCGACGAAGTCGCCGACCTTGAAGGGCCGCAGCACCACGAGGAACGCGCCCGCGGCGAAGTGCGCGAGGAGCCCGGACCACGCCATCCCGATGGCGACGCCCGCCGCGCCCAGGAGCGCCGCGAACGTGGTGGTCTGCACGCCCAGATACCCGAGCACGCCGAGCGCGAGGGCGATCTTCAGCATCGCGGTGAGGGCGGCGGAGATGTACGTGATGAGCGTCTCCTCCACCTTCCTCGCCTTGAGCGACTTGCCGACGATCCTGTCGACGAAGGCGACGAGCCAGTTGCCCACGATCCACATCAGGAGCGCGGCGACGAGCTTGAGGCCCACGTCGAAGGCGGTGGCCTTCACCATGGCGACGAGATCGCCCCCCGCCTTCGCGGCGCTGTCGATGGTCTCGGGAAGAATCATTTAAGTCACCTCCAACGAGCGCAAAAATCTGCGCGAATGCCGCATGGTGGCAACTCACGGCGCGGGGGGACAACTTTCCGCCATGATCGGCACGAACCAGTCGTGGAGGCTTTTCATGGGCCGGCGCGGCACCAGAGGGCACAAGGGCCCAACGGCGCGACGCCACGCCCAGCGACGCCCTCAGGGGGCGAGCGTCGCCTTCAGCTTCGCGACCAGCGCGTCGGCGGGCTGCCCGAGGCCCTCGAGCTCGGCCACGGCGACCCCGCCGCGATCGAGGAGCACGATCTTGGTCGAGTGGCTGAACTCGCCCTTCTCGATCTTTCGGTATTGCACGCCGAGCACGGCGGACAGCTCGCGCGCGCTGGACTCGCTCGCGGCGGCGAAGCGCCAGACCTTCGGGTCGACCTTGTGCTTCTCGGTGAGGGCGGCGAGGGCCGCGGGCGTGTCGCGCTCGGCGTCGAAGCTGACCATGAGCACCCGCACGTCGCCGCGGCGCGCGGGGTCGACGGCCTCGAGCACGTTCTTGATGTCCCGAGTGAGCGTGGGGCACGCCGCCGGGCAGGTGCCGTAGAACATCGCGATGAGCACCGGGTGCCCGCGGAAGAGATCGAGCGGTATCGTGGCCCCGGCCTGGTCGACCAGCGCGGGCTTCAGCACGTAGATCGACTCGCCGGAGATCGCGGAGGGTGACGGCGGCTCCGCGGGCGCGCTCGCGGGCGCGCTCACCGACGGTAGCTCCGCCGGCGGCCTCGGGGGCTCGGACTTGCTGCACCCGACGAGGCCAGCCGCGACGAGCGCGCACACGAGGGGGAGGGCGTGGGGCTTCATGGGGACCTCGGGGCTTCGTCGGTGGCGCACCGGAAGCCTAGGTTGGGGCTCGTGTAGGCGCCGCGCAGCGCGGCCCTGAAGGCCATTCGCATGAACGTGGAGTACTTGGTCTTGTCGGCGCCGGTGAGGGTGCCCCCGCCGCACACGAAGGCCTCGTCGGTGCGGCGGCCGTCGGAGACGACCCGGTTGTTGAAGTCGCCGACCCACTCCCAAATGAGCCCGTGGAGATCGTGGACTCCCCAGAAGTTCGCCTTGCCCCGCATGACCGGCCCGAGCCGCGCGGGCGTGGGCTGGCCATACCACGCGAGGATGAGCCGCTCGCGGTTGGGGTCTGCGGCGGGGGCGGGCTCCGTCTCGCTCGCGCGCGCGGCAAACTCCCACTCCGACTCGGTGGGGAGCCGCGCCCCGCGCGCCTCGCAGTAGGCCTTCGCGGCAAACCAACTCACGCGGACCACGGGCGCGTCGGGGAGGGCGTCGGGCCCGAGCGTGACGGCGTTCTCCCAGTGGGCGAGGTAGCTCGCGTCGGCGAGGAGCCTCGGCGGCAGGCCACGCTGCCACCGCCGCTCCGCGCGCGCGAAGGTGAGGTACTGGGCGTTCGTGACCGGGGCGCGGTCGAGGAAGAACCGCCGCACCCGCTCCGGCGCCTGCTGCGACTTCGGCGGGTCGAGGAGCTTGAGCTCGCCGGGCCCCACCGCCACCATGCCCGGGGGCGGGCGAACCGGCGGCGACGCGGCGCGCACGGGGACCACGGCCACGAGCGCCCCTAGGCCCACGAGCCCGCTCACGGCGAGCGGCGAGAGGCTTCGGCGGTGGCGCGTGGGAGGACTCATGGGGGAGCTCGTGTCATGGAGAACCTAGGCCTGCGCGCGACGGCGCGCGAGGGGCGCGCGCATCAGAGGCGCCGGGACGACGGCATCGCGCTCGGCGCGTCGGGCTTGTCGGAGAGCTCGCCGGTGAGCACCGGCAGCACGATCTTGAGCAGCACGAGGAGCACGAGCCCGCCGAACGCCCAGAGCCCCGCCGAGATCTTCCACTCGGCGACGCTCGGCGTGTATTCGACGATCTCGTGGAGGGTGCTCGGCACGAAGCCGGGGACGATGAGCCCCATTCCCTTCTCGATCCACACCCCGCCGAACGCGGCGCCGCAGCCCGCGAGCAACACCCGAGGATCTCTGCGGCTCGCGGGGAGGTGGACGAGCACCGCGGAGGTGATGTTGAGGAGCACGGCCGTCCAGATCCACGGGACGAGCGCGTGGTGGCCGTGGAGACCGAAGAAGAGGTAGCGCGAGGAGGTCGTGTGCGCCCCGCCTGTGTAGAACTCGGTGAACTGCTCGGAGCCGAACATGAAGAGGTTCAGCAGGATGGTGACGCGGAGCACGCTGGAGAGCAGCTTCACCGGCCCGTCGCCGAACCGGAACGAGGGCACGGTGGCCCGAACCCCGTAGAGAAGCGCGATGACGAACGCGGGGCCAGTGATGAACGCGGAGGCGATGAACCGCGGCGCGAGCAGCGCGGAGTTCCAGAAAGGGCGGCCGCCGAGCCCCGCGTACAAGAAGGCGGTGACCGAGTGGATCGAGATGGCCCAGCCGATCGACAGGAAGACGAACGGCAGGTACCAGCGCTTCTGCGGCCGCCGCCCGAGGTACTTCATGTAGACGAGGTACCCACAGATGTGGAGGTTCAGCGCGAGATACCCGTTCAGCGCGATGACGTCCCACGTGAGCATGGAGATAGGCCAGTTGAAGCGGCCCACCCCCGGGATGATGTGCCAGAAGCGGTCGGGCCGCCCCATGTCGGCGACGATGAAGCCCGTGCACACCAGAATGGCGGCGATCGCGAGCACCTCGCCGAGGAGCACGACGTCGTGCATCTCGTCGTCGTCGTACAGATACGCGGGGATGACCATCATCACGGCGCCGGCCGCCAGGCCGACGGCGAAGGTGAAGTTGGCGATGTAGAGCCCCCACGACACGTGGTCGGACATGTTCGTGCGGATCATGCCGTCGGCGAGCTGGTGCGACCACGCGTTCGCCCCGACCAGCATGACCGCGGTGAGCACCGTCATGGCCGCGTAGTACGCGAAGCTCCCCTCGAAGGCGAGGCGCACGACCCTCCACAAGAAGCGCGGATAGCTGAGCACGGGGGCGATGTCGGGGGCTTTCACGGTCGTACCCTTCTCAACTGTCGAAGAAATAGAAGAAGCGCGGGCGAGTGCCGAGCTCCTCCTTGAGGATGAAGACGCGCTTGTGCTCGAGCACCCAGCGGATCTCGCTCTTCGGGTCGAGCATGTTGCCAAACACGCGCGCGCCCGTGGGGCAGGCCTCGAGGCACGCGGGGAGCTGCCCCTGCCGGGTGCGGTGCAGGCAGAAGGTGCACTTCTCGACGACGCCCTGCGGCCGGATACGGTTCGAGAGCAGGCCCTGGTTGGGGTTGATCTCGTCGGTCGGGACCTCGGGCTTCGTCCAGTTGAAGCGCCGCGCGTGGTACGGGCACGCCGCCTCGCAATAGCGGCAGCCGATGCACCAGTTGTAGTCGACGACGACGATGCCGTCCTTCTCCTTCCATGTGGCCTGCACGGGGCACACCTTCACGCAGGGCGCGTTGTCGCACTGCTGGCACTGCACCGGCATGTAGTACTTGCCCGGCGCGGGCACCGCGTGGTCGTAGTGCGCGTTCCCCTTCTCGAGGTCGAAGCTGCCTTGCTCCATCTCGAGCACGCGGATGTACGAGTTGTTCGTCGCGCGGTCGTGGTTGTTCTCGAAGTGGCAAGCCTCGGCGCACTTGCGGCAGCCGATGCAGACGCTGAGGTTCAGCGCGTACCCGAACTCGACGTTCTCCATGGGCCGGAAGTCCTGAATGTGGACCTCCTTGCCATAGGCCTGCTTGGTCTCGCGCTCGAGACGCTCGACGAGCGCGGCGAGGTCGGCCTTCGTGAGCTCCTTGTAGTGCTTCTGGAGGAACTGGTCGATCGTGAGGTCCTTCGTGAACTCGCGGAGCGGCGCCATCGCGTACGCGAACGCCGAGGCGCCGAGCGTGGCGCCGAGCACCTTGAGGGAGCGCCGTTTTGCCTTATCCATGGTTCGCCTCGCGCGGGGCTACTGGGCCTCGGTCTCTCGGGGGCAGCACCGGGCGCGAGGGTTGGTACTTGGGGACGTGCGGATCGTGGCAGTCCACGCAGTGGTTGCGGAGCCGCGGGCCGCGGGAGAGATCCCAGTAGCCGCTCATGCCGCCGTGCACGCCCCGCTTGTAGTCGCTGTGCTTCTTGCCGTGGCACTGCGCGCACAGCGACATGGCGTCGCGGGTGGCGACGGTGGTGCCGTCGGCGAGGCGGAGGCGGGGCTCGCCGCCGCCGAACGCCACGTGGCAGCTCTGGCACCCGAGCGCGCCGTGGTCGACCACGAGCCCGTTGTGAAACTCGCGGAGGTCGGCGGCCTGCTCCGGGAAGGGCGCGCCGGCGTCGCGCACGCCGTGGCACGTTGTGCAGGCGACGCGGAGCTCGCGCCCGTGCGAGTCGAGCTTGCCGGTCTCGATCGAGGTGAGCTTGGGGGGATCGTGGATGACGACCGGGCCGCTCGCGGACGCCGACGGGGCGGGCGCGAAGGTGAGCGGCTCGTCCCGGCCGCACGCGGCGACCCACGCGGCAGACGACGCGAGCGTCACGACGGCCACGAAGCGATGGGAGGCGACGGAGAGCACGCCGCCGCCGAAGCACGCGCCGTGCCAGCGGATTCCAAGGCTTGCGCCGGGCGCTTTTGGAGGCAGAGGTGCAAATTGTTCGCGGCGGACGCGCGGCGTGCACCGAGGGGCGGCGCGGGCGGCGCCGTGGAGGCCGAGTCTGTGCCGCGGGGCCGCGGCGAGGGCGCGGCGCGCCGTCGGCGCGGAACTTGCTCACGGGCCGGCATGCCGATCGCCTCCGTGGTCATCTCCACCGCTCCCGAGGGCGAGCTCCGCCGACGCGCCCTCGCTACGTTGCTCGCCGAGCCTCGCGTCGAGCTCGGCGACGCGCAGGGCGACTACCTCCCGGCCGTGCTCGACACGGGCACCGCGGAGGAGGGCGAGGAGCTGGTCTCCGAGCTGCTGAGGACCGTGGGGATCCTCCGCGTGGACGTGGTGAGCATCGATTTCGAAGACGCTCCGCTCAGCGCCGTCCCAGCGCACGCGGCGGAGGGAGGTGCGTGATGGAGCGACGAACGTTTCTGAAGCAAGCGGCTCTCGCGAGCGCGGTGGCCGCGGCCGCCCGGCTCCTCCGCGGGG
>DAORJJ010000033.1:0-25081 GCA_035439005.1 Polyangiaceae bacterium
GCAGGCGGCCACCGCCGCGGCGAGCGGGCCGTGCAGCGCGTGGTGCACCATCGACGCGTCGAGGTGGCACGCCGAGCCCGTGGTGATCGCGGCCGACGGGACCCCTGCGCGCGCGAGGCGCTCGGCGTCGAGGGAGGTCGCCAAATCGCCGCTGACCGCCGCGAGCCGGAGGGGCGGGCGCGTGCGCCCACGCGCCGTGGAGGGCCAGGCCGCGACGGCCTCGATGAGCGCGGTCTTCCCGGAGCCCGGCGAGCCCATGAGGTTCAGGGTGAGGACGCGCCTCGAGGCGAAGTGCTCGCGGAGGTGCGCCGCCTCGCGGTCGTTCTCCGAGAGCAGCGACGCGTGCACGTCGATGGTGATCTTGCGAGGGTCTCCGCAGCCGCACACGTCACACATCGACCACCTCCAGCTCGACCCGATCGAAGACCAACGCGTCACCCGCCTCGAGGCGCGCGTCGCCTCCGCATGAGCACTGCAGCGGGCCGCCCGCGGGCACCGCCGCGCCGCACGCTCGGCAGGCCCAGGCCGCGCGCTCGTCGGTGAGCACGAGCTCCGCGGCGGCGAAGCCCCGCTCACCCCGGCACCCCTCGAACGCGGTGCGGAGGAGCGTGGGCTCGACGCCCGCGAGCTCGCCGACGCGCACGGCCACGAGGCGCACGGCGTGGGGCGGGTGCGGCGCGATCGCGCGGTCGAGCTGGTCGAAGAGCGCGTGCACCAAGGACACCTCGTGCATCTCAGCAGATCCTCGGCAGCGGCTCGCCGTCGCGCTCGAGCAGGCGGCGGCGCCCGAAGCCCGTGTCGAGCAGGACCACGCCGCGCTCGTCGCCCCGCGCCGCGTGCACGCTGCCCACCCGGGCGGCGTGTCGGCCGAGCGGGTGCGCCCGCAGCGCCGACAGCACCGCGTCGACGGCCTCGGGGTGCACGCCGAGCAGCGCCTTGCCCTCGTTCGCGACCGCGAGCGGATCGATGCCGAGCAGCTCCGAGGCGGCGCGCGCCGCGTCGCTAAGGGGGACGCGCGCCTCCTCGAGCACGATCGCGACGCCGGCCTTCTCGGCCAGCTCGGTGAGCGCGCTCGTGACGCCGCCGCGCGTGGGATCTTTCATGGCGTGGACGCGCGCGCCCCCCGCCGCGAGGGCGGCGCGGACGAGGCCGTTCAGCGGCGCGACGTCGGAGACGAGCTCGCCCTCGAGCCCCAAGGCGGCGCGCGCGGCGAGCACGGCCAGCCCGTGATCGCCGACTGTGCCCGTGACGAGCAGGGCGTCCCCAGGCTCGAGCCCGCGGTCGCGCACGACGCGCTCGGCGACGCCGACGCCGCTCGTGGACAGCACGACGCCGTCGAGCTCCCCGCGTCGCATCACCTTGGTGTCGCCCGTGACGACGTGGGTCTCCGCCTCCTGGCACGCGCGCGTCATCGAGGCGTGGATGCGGCGGAGCGCGTCGAGCGAGAAGCCCTCCTCGACGATCACGCTCGAGGTGAGCCCCAACACGTCGCACGCGCCCATCATGGCGAGATCGTTGACGATCCCGGATACCGCGAGGCGCCCGATGTCGCCCCCGGGGAAGAAGATCGGCGCCACCACGTGCGCGTCGGTCGTCAGCACGAGCCAGCGATCGCCGAAGGGGAGCGCCGCGCCGTCGCCCATGGCGAGGGCCTCGGGGTGGGTCGCGCCCGCGAGGAAGATCGACTCGACGAGCGCGCGCATGGCGCGGCCTCCGGCGCCGTGCGCGAGGGTCACGCGGTCTGCTCCCGCGTCGCGGTCGTCCCGCTCGCTCACGCGGGGCCCCCGGCGGCGGCGACGAGACCGTGCTCGTGCCAGATGCGGCACACGCCCTCGGTGCTGACCATGCACGCCCCGACCGGCGTCTCCGGTCGGCACGCGCGGCCGAAGAGGCGGCAGTCGGTCGGCTGGAGGAGGCCGGTCATGATGCCACCGCACCTGCACTCGGCGGCGTCGGGGCGCTCGGCGGCCACCGGCGCGCGCGCGAGGACGTCGGCGAAGCGCGCGGTCGCGTCGTGGGCGGCGAATTCGGCGCGCAGCCGCAGATCGCCGCCGGGCACGCGGGCGATGCCTCGCCACTCGCCGTCGCACGGCTCGAAGACGCGAGAGAGCGCGTCGAGCGCGCGGCGGTTGCCGTCGCGCGAGACGCAGCGGGGGAACGCGTTGACCACCTCGTGCTTGCCGTCGAGCACCTGCTCGACCAGCAGCGTGAGGCCGGCGAGCAGATCGAGCGGCTCGAAGCCCGCGACCACCACGGGGCGCCTGTGCCGCGCGGCGAAGGGTTCGAAGACCCCGTGGCCGGTGATCGTCGCGGCGTGCCCGGCCGCCAGGTAGCCCTCGATGCGGGTGTCGGGCGCGCGCGCGACGACCTCCATCGCGGCGGGCACCCACTTGTGCGCCGAGAGCACGAAGAGGTTCTTGGGCGGGTCGGCGAGCAGCACCGCGGCGGTCGCGACCGCGGTGGTCTCGAAGCCCGTCGCGAAGAACACCACGGGGTGGTCGCTCGCGCGGGCGATCTCCGCCGCCTGCGTGGCCGCGTAGAGCACGTCGACGCGCGCGCCCGCCGCCCGCGCGTCGTCGAGCGAGCGCGCGCGGCCGGGGACCCGCAGCATGTCGCCGTACGTGAGCACGTGGTGGCCCGCCTCTGCCAGCGCGACGCAGGCGTCGATCTCGGGGGCGTCGGTGACGCACACGGGGCAGCCGGGCCCCATCTGCACGTGGAGCCCCGCCGGGAAGCGCGCGCGCAGGCCGTAGCGCGCGATCGCCTGCTCGTGGCTCCCGCACACGTGCATCACCGTGACCTCGCGCGTGGCCCGCGCCATCGCGCGCTCGAGGCGCGCCTGGAGGGCGCGGCCTCGCGCTACGTCGCGGAACTCGAGCCTGGCGCTCACGAGGGCGCCTTTGGAGCGTCCGCGCGCGCGTCGCCAGGCGAGAGGCCCTCGAGATCTTCGGACGCCATGGCCTCGAAGAAGGCGAGCGTCTCGGCGAGGTCCTCGGGGGCGATCCTTCGGATCGCGAAGCCTACGTGGACGAGCACGTGATCGCCGGGGGCGACCTCCTCGTCGACCAGCTCCAGGCCGACCTTGCGGCGCACGCCCCAGAAGTCGACCACGGCGCTCGTGCCCTCGATCGTGAGGATTTTTCCTGGCACTCCGAGGCACATGGCGCACTCGTCTTACGCCGGTTCGTCCTCGCGCGCGAGCCCCGCCGCGCGATCGACCGCCGCGCTCGCGGGCTCGGTCAGCGCGAGCACAGCGGCCCACGCTTGGCCGAGCGCGAGGCCGCCGTCGTTCACCGGCACGTCCCTCGCCATGACGACGGTCTCGGCGCCGAGCCGCGCGACGAGGCCCCGCTCGAGGAGCCTGTTCTGAAGCGCACCACACCGCGGCAAGAAGAGCCCGTGGACCGCCGAGGTCCGGGGCTTTGAACCTGACGTGAGCCCCGCAGGGGCGAACCAAGGTCGAAGGCGGGCCCGAGCCGAAGGCGAGGTCTCGCCTTCAACATCCACGCGGGTGTTCTCATCCACGCCGGCGATCGCGAAGGCCTCGAGAGACTCTGCCGCTACGGCGCGCGACCGCCCTTCAGCCTCGAGCGCATCTCGCTCCTCGCGGCCGGCCGCGTCGTCCCCGGGCAGGGCGAAGGTGGTCGGAGCAGGGCCAGCAGGGCCAGCAGCCTTCCGCCTTCTTCCTTGCTCATCTCTTGATTTACCAATAGCCTCTGACCGAACATGAATCTTGAGAACTCAGGCACTATCTGGAGGCAGGCAATGCTCCAGGGGATGCGATTGACGCCATTCCTCTTCGCTTGCCTGGGGGGGGCGACCTCGGGATGCGTCACGGTCGTAACTGTCCAGTGTGACTCTGGGTTCTGTGGCATACCGTACACCCCGGCACGAAGACACACTCCGGCCGAGATATTGGTCTCGAAGAAGGGCGAACAGGCGCCACCAAACGCCATGTACATGGCTCGTCTGACCTCCCCCGAGGCGAGTGATGCTGGCTGCTCGCCTAAGGTTCTGGAGAAGTTCCGTAGCAAGGCAGCTCTGCTTGGCTATGACGGCGTTGGTGATATCGGACCGGTTGATGTGCATGGCAGGCGAGGCTGCTCGGGTCGCACTTACATTCTCGTGGAGCCCACACCATGAAGCGCATCTCGACGTTCACTCTCCTGGCCGCACTGGGTGGTTTGCAGGGGTGTATCACTCACGCCCCTCCAACTTGTCCCGATGGGCTGTGCGATGTAGGGTTCGCGCCCCTCGTGCCGCGTGATCCCCGAAGGGTCGACATTCGCCCCACGGGGCAGCACGTCCCCGCAAACGCCATCGCCATGGGGACGTTCGAGTTCCCGGGGAGCGCGTTCGATCGGTGCTCGGACGAGGTGCTCGATATTTTCCGCAAGAAGGCCGCCAAGCTCGGCTTTGATGGGGTGGCCGACATTAGCTACTCGGTAAGCAGCAATGTCCCGAGCCACCCGAGCGACGGACCAACGCCAGGGATGATGGCCATACGGGTCAACGCGAAATGTCATGGGACGGTGTACGTCCTGCGTCGTGCTGCCGTCCCTTGAGTAGGCGCCGCGGTCTCGCCATCTCGAACGACCCCACTCGGGAACGCAGCGGATTCACGCCATCCCATCAGCTTCCTCAGCAACCTGACCTGCGCGCCCGTGACCATCTCCGGCTCCTGGAGTGAACGTGCGCCGCGCCCGCGGAGCCACGCTCTCCACCGCCTCTCCGCTCACGCCGAGCGCGCGCTCCTTGCCGCCCTCGTCGGGCGAGATTCCGGGACCTCCGTCGGACACCCCACTACCGCTCCTTTGGTGGCCGACGCGATGGGCTCGCCCGCGGGCGAGGGGACGCCCGCCGGATCCGCCCTGGGTGAACCTCCTGACACATCACGCCGAAGAACCGGTGCCGTGCGGGAGCGGCACGGCCCGCGGGTCGAGGGGGCCGAGGGAGCGGACGCGGAGGTCCATGGGAGAGAGGATAGGCGAAGCGCCTCGCGCCAACGAGGGACTCGCGCGTCGAGGGTGTCGAGGGTGAACAAGCGGACGGACCGAGGACCCCTCGGCGCCGGGCTCCTCGACCCGTGGACCGGAAGACGCGACTGGGCCTCCCTCCACCGCCGTGTCTACCTCCACGACGTCCTCGCCTGTCCCTGCGGTGGAAGACGCTCGATCCTCGCCGACATCCGTATCCGGTGGATGGGCGCCGTCTTTGATGACGCGGCGCGCGTGAGCAGACTGGGCGCATGACGAAGACGGAAGCGAAGTGGGCGAGTCGGGTTCAGGTAACCGCTGCGCGGACCCCATCTCGCGCAAGTGATCGGGGGGAGTGCAAACTGCACACATGGGACGACAGCGAATCAGGGGCGAGCGCGGAGCCGAAGTGCGGGCGTGGCGGGCGAGCGGGCTGAGCGCCGCGAGGTATAGCGACACGGGACGATCTCCGTCCTCACTGAACGCAGAGGACGGTGCCGACGTTGTAGCCAACGTCGCGCTGCTCGCTCCCGCCGCCGTTGGAGACGCGCCACGCGAGGCCTGGCCCCGCCAGCGACGACGTCCATGTAACCCAGCCGCATGGGAAGGCGCACGTTTGGCGGTTGGTTCCGGCAATCCCGAGCGCTTCATCCTTGGTGGGAAGTCGCATTCCGAGACCGCTGCAGTAGGTCTCGGCTTGGGCCTGGTTCTGGCCTCCTGAGGAGGGGAAGTAGGGATGTGTCATCCACGTCAGGCCCGTGCTGGTGTCCAACACGCGGCCCGTGCCATCGCTGGAGCAGCCGGCTGATGGCGCCGTCACGACCGCGTAGCGGTCTCCAGGGCCGCAGCCGGCGGCGGCGTCGGGTCCGGCCGCGTCGGGTCCGGCCGCGTCGGGCCCGGCCGCGTCCGAGGCGTACTGAACGCAGAGAACCGTGTAGTTGTCGTCGCCAATGCCGATGGCGTAGTTGACGCCGTTGTCGAAGACGCGCCACGTCAGGCTGCCCATCGTCGTAGACGTCCATGTGCTCCAGGTGCAGGGGAAGGCGCACATCTCTCTGCCCGTTGCGGGGCTCCCCATCACCGAGGGCGTACCGGCAATCCCGAGCGCTTCAACCTTGGTGGGCAGTCGCATCCCTTGACTGGCGCAGTAGGTCTCTGGGTCGCCTTGGGCCGAGGAGTATTGCTTTGCCATCCACGTGAGACCCGTGCCGTTGTCCAACACGCGGCCCGCGCCGTCGGAGGAGCACCCGGGGGTGGGCGGGGTGATGACGGTATAGCGGCGTCCGGGACCACACGCCGACGCGTCCGGCACACCCGCGTCGCCCACGGGCACCACTGTGCCGGGCCTCCCCGCGTCGGGCACCGCCGCGTCGCGCGACGCCGCCGGCTCACCGCCGCCACATGCCTCCACCGCGAGTCCCACACCGCCCGCAACGACGAGCGCGAGCGTGGACCTACCCAAGAACAGCTGAATTCGTCGTCGCATGGGGACCCCCAAGGTTGGGCTTCAATGCTCAGCGTGCACGAGGGCAGGGTGGCGGGAGCGAAGGTAGCATGCGCCCGCGCGGCGGGGCGCAAGGTCGCGGTGGCCCCTCCATCGAAAGCCCGGGGGCCGACGATCCCGTGGTGCGTGTGCACCAAAAGAAATACTCGGCTCCGCGCGCTCCTCAAAGCGCGCCTTGGCGGGTCGGGCGCGGTCGACGACGGGCCTCGGTGCGCAAATCAACACGCTAATTGGTAGCGTCGGCGTCGCCCCGCGAGCCCGACGCGCCCGCCGCTCAGGGGGCCCGGCGCGGTCGCGCACCCTCGGCGGCGCGGGCGACGGGCTGGTGGGCGCGGGCGCAGCGGAGGCGGACGGGCTCCCACCGGCGGCCTGCGTGGCCGCGTAGAGCACGTCGACGCGAGCGCCCGCGGCGCGCGCGTCGTCGAGCGAGCGCGCGCGGCCGGGGACCCGCAGCATGTCGCCGTACGTGAGCACGTGGTGGCCCGCCTCTGCCAGCGCCGCGCACGCGTCGATCTCCGGGGCGTCGGTGACGCACGCGGGGCAGCCGGGCCCCATTTGCACGCGGAGCCCCGCGGGGAAGCGCGCCGGATTGAATCCATGTGGTCCGTGGTTTACACGCCCGCCGAGCTGCTCTAGCGTCTCGTATCGATGGCGGGGCGAGCTGAGAGCGGGGTGGACAGCGCGGTGGACAGGGCGGCGGAAAGGGTGTCTCGCCGCGCGGTGACGTTCGCCGTGGCCGCGGTCTTCGCGGGCTCAGCGTTGTCCTCCGTGGGCTGCGGCTTCCTCTTCCGGCCGGTCGCCCGCTCGCCACTGGAGTCGGTCCGCCTTCGCCTACGCTTCATCCTCCTCGCGCCATTTTCGCAGGTCGCGAATGCCACCAACGCCGAGCTCCGGAAATTCGGCAGCCTGGAGCGCAACGACGTCGGGACCGCCGAGGTCCGCTGGACGGTAAAGGACGTGGAAGAGGAGGGCGAGGACACCTTCATTCTTCGCGAAGACGCGAATCTGCTCATCGCAGAGTTCACGGTTCATCCCACGACCAAGCAGGATTTGCTCGGCAACACGGGCAAGTCGCAAGAGGTGTCGCAAGAGGACTTCCAGAGCGCCGCGAGGAAGCGCTCCAACAAGCTCTTCAGGACGGTCGGCCAGCTTCCCGGCGTGGGCCCCGCGGTCGATCGCGACGGCATCCGCAGAGACCGCCAGTTCCGTGACGAAGACGCCGGCTCCAGCGTCGACACCCAAATCGTCGAGCTGCCCACCACTCCACGCGCACCGAGCTCCGATGGGGGCGTCCCCGACGCCTCCACAGTGAAGCTGCCACCCCGAAGACCGAGATGACCGCCCATGCTTAGGATCGATCGAACGCTCACGCTGATCACACTCACGCTCGCCCTCGGCTCCCTCGCCGCGTGCGCCCCACCCGACCCCAAGGACGTGACGCAACTCTCGGAGGAGCGGCGCATCTGGGTCGTGCGCAAGCAGCGCGAGAAGGACACCACTGTCTACCGCTGCGCAGACGGCGCGGGCCCCGACCAACCTCCGAAACCCGTCTGCATCCGCGCACCCTTCGCAGAGCTGCCCTGAGTCTTCTTCCGTTCGCTCACTGAAGCCCCGATGAAGAAACAAAATCTCGCCCTCCGCCTTGCCGCCGCCCATGTCGCAGCCGGCGTAGCTTTGCTTGCGAGTGTGACCCCGTCGGCGGCTTCCGAGCCTACGTCGACCGACGCGTGGGGCCAGGCGATCCGCCGCGGCGCCAAGCAGGAGGGCATCAAAACGGACGAGCAGAAGGAGGAAGACGAGGCGGAAGAGGCCAAGCTCATGGAGGAACGCCTCAAGTTGCGGTGGTCGGTTCACGCCGGCTTCGGTGTGTTTGCAACGTCGTTGGAGGGCGATACCTATTTCGATGACTTGATCGGCCCGGAGTTCGCATTCGGCGCCGGTCTGCAAAAGGGCCTCTCCCGGCTATGGGACCTTCAGGCCCGCGCCTCACTGAGTATTGTTCCGGCCTCGGGCGCCGATCTCCGCGATAGCAACAGCTACAATTACTACGCATACGGCCGATCAGGCGTCACATCGGAGGGTACTGGGGCCACGATGATGATCCCCAGCGTCGATGCGACGTTCCGCGTCCATTTCGGCGAGACTTCTCCGTGGTTCTTTGGCATGGGCGCGAGGTTTGGCGGTGTGGTCGCTTGGGGGACTTTGGTGGAGACGCGGAGGTCGTCCACCGACACCTCCGTCTCCGAGATTCCCCAGCTCAAGGTGGCGCCGTTCGTTCAGGCTCTCCTCGAGATCGGCGTGGCGGTGGCGGATCACATCGAGCTCGTCGTCCGTCCGTCCGTCGGACCCGCCCTCTCTCAACACGCCCGCCCCGCCGTCGGCTTCATCGGCGGCGGCGCATATGTCTTTTAGCCCCAGGTTGGCGTTCGGCCACCTTCCCGGTGGGCTCGCGGTTGACCGCGACGGCATCCGCAAGACCGGAACGACGACGCGGGCTCCAGCGTCGACACCCAAATCGTCGAGCTGCCCACCACTCCACGCGCACCGAGCTCCGATGGGGGCGTCCCCGACGCCTCCACATGAAGCTGCCACCCCGAAGACCGCCCATGCTTAGGATCGATCGAACGCTCACGCTGCTCGCAGTCACGCTCACGCTCGGCGCCCTCGCCGCGTGCGCCCCACCGGACCCCAAGGACGTGTGGCAACTCTCGGAGGAGCGGCGCATCTGGGTCGTCCGCAGGCAGCGTGAGAAGGACACCACGGTCTACCGCTGCGCCGACGGCGCAGGCCCTGACCAACCCCCGAAACCCGTCTGCATCCGCGCGCCCTTTGCGGAGGAGCCATGAGTGTTTCAGCCTCTCGCGACCCCGGAGTCTCGATGACAATGAAGAGACCCAATCTCGCCCGCCGCGTAGCGGCCGCTCATTTCGCAGCCGGCTTAGCCCTGCTTGCGAGCGAGACCCGCGCCCACGCGGAGCCAACCCCGCCTTCGTCGCCACCGGCGGCGTCCGAGCCCGCCCCGAGCGACGCGTGGGGGCGCGCTATCCGGCGCGGCGCCAAGCAGGAGGGCATCAAGACGGAGGAGCAGCGAGCGGAAGACGAGTCGAAAGAGGCCAGTCTCCCCCAGGAACGCCCTGGACCTGGCTTCGTCCAAGCCAACGTGCTTGGGTTCTCGGCGGCCATTAGTGGGGGCAGCGGACTGGCGTACCCGCTCGAGATCTCGGGCGGCTATCACATCAACGGTGCACACGAGGGGCTGGTCCTCGGCGGTGCACAAAAGCTCATCTTCTCTGGCGGCATGATCGCCGCCACTGTGGTCCGGGTGGGCTTCGACCTCGCGATCCCCGTCCAGGAGATGGACCTCGTCGTCGCCCCCTACGGGTACGGAGGCGTGGCGTACGGCGCCCCCGTGGGGGGTGTTCTTGCCCATTTCGGATTTGGCGCCGAGGGGCGCTTCTTCCCCATCAAGAGGGGCCCTGGAAAGGGCTTCTTCGCAGTCGCGCGACCGTTCGAGGTCGGCTTCATCCCCGCCATCGGAGGCACCCTTGTCTTCTACACGTTCTCGGCTGGCGCAGGCTTCGCGTTCTGACGGCGACCACCGCGCCTCCGTCCTAACCGCGAGCGGCGTGAACCGATCTCCACGGTAGCCACGATGAAGAAACCACGTCTCCTTTGTCGCTGGGGCTGGGGGGAAGGTGGCGCCGCATTTCCAGGCCCTCCTCGAGATCGGCGTGGTGAGGGGTTGTCCCGGGGTCGTCCCCGGCTCGTCCCCCGTCCCTCGACGGGCCGCTACGCCTGGGTCGACGGGCGGCCAGAGCTGGCTCCGCCGTGAACCGGAAAGCGACGACCTGGCCATAGGCGGGGCGTTCTTCTGCGGTTCAGGGACCCATTCGCTCGCACCAGGAGTGCTACCTTCGCGGCCCATGGCGCAGACACGGACGGTGCAGGTTGGGGACACTCTCGGCGGTCACTTCCGGATCGACGGGCTGGTCGCCGAGGGAGGGATGGGCATCGTGTACCGAGGCACGAACCTCGGGACGGGGAAGGCGTGCGCGATCAAGGTGATCCTGCCGCACCTGGCGGACCGATCCGGGGTGCTCGACCGGTTCCAGCAGGAGGCGCAGATCGGAGCGACCATCGGAGAGAGCCCGCACATCGTGAGCGTGCTCTTCGCTAGCGTCGACGCGGAGCGCCGCGTTCCCTACTTCGTGATGGAGCTGCTCGTGGGGGAGAGCGTGGAAGCGCTCATCGCCCAGCCGCTCGAGGCGACGCAGGTGTGCACGCTCGTAGAGCAGCTCGCCGAGGCGCTGGACCAGGCGCACGAGCGGGGCGTGGTGCACCGGGACCTGAAGCCGAGCAATCTGTACGTGACGCGGGACAGGAAGCAGCGTCCGGTGCTGAAGGTGCTGGACTTCGGCATCGCGAAGCTGCTGGAGGGCGCGGGCACGGCGACCGAGCTGGGGACGCCGGCGTACGCGGCGCCGGAGCAGCTCGGCCCGCTGTTCCGGCGAATGGCGCTGAAGAGCGGAATCGAGATCGCCGATCACGTGACGCCGCAGACGGACCTTTGGGCGATGGGGCTGATTACGTACGAGATGCTCGTGGGCGGGAAGCCAGGGCAGTACTGGGACGCGACGACGGCGCAGGAGATTGGCGCGGCGATGACGATGGCGCTCACCTCACGCGCGCCGGCGAGCGAGCGCGCGGGAGACCGTGCGAGGCTCTTGCCGGGGGGCTTCGACGGGTGGTTTCTTCGGTGTCTGGAGATGGACGCGAGGAAGCGGTGGTCGAGCGCGGGGGAAGCGGCGGCGGCGCTGGCCGCGCTCACCACGGGCGCGAACACGCTGCGCGCGCCGGAACCGGGGAGGCCGAAGGGGGAGAGCGGGGTAGCCGGCGTGGTGGGTACGTCGCTGGACCACCTCGCGGACTTCTCCCCCCAGGCGCCCGCCGTCCTCGCCGCGACACCCGCGCCGACGCGGCCGAGACGCAAGTCCGAGGGCCCCGAGACCCAGCTCGGCGCGGCGATCCCGACGTACCTCCCGGAGACCCGACCGAGCCCACCGCCTAGCCCGCCGTCGCCGAGGGCCGGGAGCCGGGGCAAGCTGGGGGCCGCGGTGGTCGGCACGCTGGTGGCGATCGGGGTCGTCGGGGGGGTGCTCGGGCGAAGCAGGCCGCCGAGCGACGCGAGCGTTGCTCCGTCGAGCACGGGGTCCTCGATGCCCTCGCCGCCGGTGGCCAGCGTGCCCTCCAGCGAGCTCGCCAAGGTCGCTTGGGCTTCGAGCTCGAGCGGCGCCCCCCATTCAGGCACGGACTCCGGCGTGTCAGCTATCGGTGCGCTCGACGGCGGCGACGATGCCGCGAGGTCCACGAACCTCGTGGCAACCGTGCACGCCCCCGCGACGGTCCCTTCCGCGGCGGCTCGGGGTGTGGCGCCGAAGGAACCCGTACGCGTCAAGACGCCGGAAGAACAGGCGGCGGCGGCGGAGGTGCGGATGATTGCGGTTTGCAAGGGCAACCTCCCGTACCTGACCACGGACCAAGAGAGAAATCTAAAGATGCTTGAGATGTCGGGCCGACCCGAGCTCGAAGCGAAGGCCGCCGAAGTTCGCGACACGATGACGGAACAGAAGCGCACGAAGTGCGACCAGCTGCGGGCTGCCGGGAAGCTCTGAAGCCTCTGCTTGTCGAGCCGCTCCCTCTCGGAACGAGCCGTGACATAGGCCGGAACCACTCGCGGGAAGGTGCGAGAGGGACCACCGCGGTGACCTCCTTGCCCTCGATCGGATACACAAAAAAGATCGAGCTCATTCTGTCCACACCGGGCAGGTTGCGAGTACCCGTCGACCTCGTCGCATCCGTTCAGCGATTTGCGCCTTTGCCCTCCGCGATAGATGCCTTCCCCGAGGATGCCCCAAATCAGGGAACCCGCGTGTCCGGCTTCGTCAGCGCTTGCGCGCTCCGAGCACTAGCATCGTGACTCCGGCGATGCCGAACAGAGTGCCCGCACCGCCGAATATACTCATCCTCTTCTCCCACGATTCGGTGAGGAACGAAGAACCAAGGTCCAGCGAGCTGAGCGCTTGCCGCGCCGAATAAGCGTAGAGCAACATTGCGACGGTCGCGGTCCCGAGCGCAATCACGCCGAGAACCAAGAGCCCGACATTGCGCTGCGGCGCCCGCGGAGCCTGCTGGTTGTTCGCCATTTGGCCTGGTTGATTCATAGGGCGACGGTAAGCGGAAGCGACAGCGAGGGTCAAGCGCCAGGCCAGCCCCCGTCGACCCCGTCGCATCTGATCAGCGACTTGCGCCGTTGCCCTCCGCGCGAGCGCGCTCCCGTTCGCCCGATCCGCGCCGTCGCGCATCGGCTCATGGCGACGGCCCGCCGGCCAGGCGAGAAGCTCGCCCGTCGAGACTTGGCCTACAAGCACCACTACGCCCCCAAGCCCGAACGCGAACCCGAGCGCCACGCCGCGTACGATGCGATAGCCGCTCTCGATCTCGAACGTCCGTGCAGCCATGGAACTGGTACTTCAACGTTCGCCCGCTCGGGATTCCCCACGACGACTCGTGCTCGACGTTGCTGGCCGTCGTAGTCCACGCCTGTTCCACTCGTCTCGAACGGGCCGCCCTTGGGCGCGCGAAGGCCGCGGTGCGCCCGCATGCAGGTTGCTCGGGTTCGGCAACCTCCGTGCCAGGGCCGAAACCGGCTCGGCGCGGCCACCGGCCACCGTGCAGGTGCCTCGAGCCACGCCGTCCCGCCATGCGCCAGCTTTGGGAAAGTGGCTTGCTTCGCTTACGCTCTCGGCACCCGCGTCGTCTTCGCCGCTCGGCCCGTTCCCCAACGATCCGCCGAAACGGCTCATGCCCAGCGTGGCTTCGTGTATAAACAGCGTGGGAGAGAAGCATGCAGGGCCTAGCCGTACGAATCCCCTCTGTTGCGCTCGTCGCGCTCGCCACGTTCACAACGCTGGCCTGCGGGGACGTCACCACCTACACGTTCCCCGTCGCGCAGCCGCCTTCGACGAAAATCGATCTCTTGCTCATGATCGACAATTCACGCTCTATGGGCGACAAGCAGGCCCTTCTGGCTGAGGCCGTACCGGAGCTCATCCAGAGTCTCGTCACGCCTCGCTGCGTGGACGCCGACGGAAAGCCGAACGGCACTCGCGCCGACCCGGCGGCGGGAGAGGGGCAGGAGTGTGCGACGGGCCGGGCCGAGCACAGACCCATCTCCGACATTCACGTCGGCGTGGTCACCTCGTCGATGGGAGGCTTTGGGTCCGACAGCTGCCCGACCGACGCCACGAGCCCTGTGGACCCGAGCCTGGTAGCCCACAACGACGACAAGGGTCGCCTCGTCAACCGCTCCGGCGTCAAGGAAACGGCCATCGCGAACGCGAGCCCATCGAACTTTCTCGCGTGGTTCCCCTCCGTGAAACGCAACGAGACGACGAGTCCCTCGCCGGGCGCGACGCCCTACACCTCGCTGGACGAGCTCAACGGTGCGTTCTCGGGGCTCGTCGCCGGCGTGAAGGAACACGGCTGCGGGCTGGAGGCGCAGCTCGAGAGCTTCTACCACTTCCTCGTGCAACCAGACCCGTACGAGCGGATCGTCCGCGAGGGCAACACCGCGAGGTACGCGGGGACGGACCAAACGATCCTCCAGCAGCGCGCGGACTTTCTCCGCCCAGACTCACTCGTCGTCGTCGTGCTCTTGACCGACGAGGACGACTCTTCGGTTGATCCGCTCTCCCTCGGCGGCCAGGGGTGGGCGTTCATGAACACGGTCTTTCCGGCCTCGGTTGGCGTGCCGGGCGCGCAGCGTGACCCAAGCCGCGGCGGCTCGACGGCGCCCAAGGGCAACTCAGCGTGCGATACCAATCCTGCCAGCCCAGACTGCACCTCGTGCGGCTTCAAGGACTCGCCGGTCGTCAAAAACGACCCTCGCTGTAAGGAAAACGCTGGGTTTTATGGCAAGAACGACGACGACATGAACGTTCGCTTCCACAAGATGAAGAAGCGATATGGCGTCGATCCGCAATACCCCATCCAGCGCTACGTCGACGGTCTGTCCAAGACCCAGGTCCCCGACCGCCTGAGTGAGCACGACGCGAATGGCAACTACGTAGGCCAAGCGAATTGCCGAAACCCCCTCTTCTCGAAGAACCTCCCGACCTCGGCAGAGGGCGAGAGCGATGGGAGACTCTGCACCCTCGAGAAGGGTCCCCGCACGCCCGATCAGGTCTTCTTCGCGGTGATCGGCGGCGTACCGCACGACCTACTTCACTTTGATCCGAAGGACTCCGGGCGGAGCAAGCTCAGCGAGAATGACTGGGTCAAGATCCTCGGCAGCGACCCCGCCAGGTACAACCTCGAAGGCATCGATCCTCGGATGGATGCTTCCATTGTTCCGCGCGCTGGCCGACCAGCGCCGAGCTCAACCCCTGGGAACAACGAAGAGGCGGGGCAGCTACGCGACTGGGACACGAAGGGGCGAGACCTGCAATATGCATGCACCTTTCCGCTCAGGCTCCCGGCGGCGTGTGGGGTCTCCAACCGCGAGACCTGCGACTGCGACGGCTCGAAGAACCCGCCGCTGTGCTCGTCGGCCACCATCCAGAGCCGCGCCAAGGCCTACCCGACGACGCGTGAGCTGCGCGTTGCGCACGCCCTGAAGGACCAGGGCATCGTCGGCTCGATCTGCCCCATCACCGCAGCCGCGGCTGACAAGGAGGTCGATGGAGCGCCGAATCCCCTCTACGGATACCGGCCCTCAATACAGATGATCGTGGATCAGCTGAAGCGTGCGGTCCGCGCGCGTTGAGGGTCACGAGGTCGGCGGCGAGGAACGGGCTCAGTGGTTCGCGTACCACGCCGCGAGCCTAGCCGCCAAGCGAGGTGCGCCCGGCGATCCCCATCGTGCGCGTCGACGCGCAGGGCCTGCTGCATTTCGTCGAGCGCATCGCCACCCGGGACACGCTGAAGCTTGTGTGCAACTCACGCGAATCCAACAGAGGCCTCACCGCGTGCGCGGGACCAGCGGGAGCGCGATGCGCTGCTGGATGTTGTCTCGGTCGATGGTCGGGTTTTGGCGTCCGGCGCTGCGTTGGGAGACGGCGCGGGTCACCGAGTCGCGGAGCTCGCGGGTGTTGAGCCACCCGTCGCGATCGACATCGGCGGAGCTCGCGGAGAGGCTCTGGATCAGCTCGTACGTGAAGAAGCCGTTCTGGGTGTCCTGGCTCTCATACGAAGACTCTGTGCCCTGCGCAGAGGCCAGCACGATGGCACCGCTTCGTCGTGAAACGTCGCTGTAGACGTATCGGTCACGCTGGCTGAGGTAGCTGCGTCGGAGGTTGGGCGCCGGGGTGGGCGCGGGGGCGGTCTTCGCGCCGTGCGCCGTGCCGCCGCCGGGGTCGACCCGCAAGCCTCGAATGGCGCGCGAGCGGAGGCCTCGAGCACCGCCCGTTGGAAGCGCAGAGCGCGCATCCCGCTCGTCATCGAGCTCACCCGACTCGCAGGTATCGAGAAGCACCAGTCTGCGCCGCGCGCGGATCCCCTGCACCAGCCCCTCCACCACGTCGAAGTTCACCGCGGTCTCGGCCAGGCGATTCACCTCCGTCGCGTGGACCACGTAGTAATAGGTGCCTTCACGATCGCCTGCGTGCACGCCGTGCCCTGCGATGAAGACCACCACCGTGTCATCCACGCCCGCCGACTCGAGGAAAGCTTTGGCGCGAACGAAAGCCTCCGGGCCGACCTCTTCGTTCTGGAAGGTCTTGACCTCGACCCGGTCGAACTCGCGCTTGGCACTTCCTAGAACGCGCCCAAGGTCGTGCGCGTCCTTGTGAGCAAACTCGAGATCGAGGCGCTCATCCTTGTACTTCGACACCCCAAAGCCAACGTAGAAGAGGGAGCCCCTGGTCTTGTTCGTATATTCAACGACCGTCTGGGCGCGATACGACTCGACACCGACGCCATTGGTGCAGCTCACCTCGATTCGGTTCGTGCCTTCGGTCAGCTCGATTCGCTCCGTGAGGGCGCGATCCTTGCCGCCGATCTCTTTTCCGGAGGCGCCGAACAACGGCACGTCGTTGACGTAGACGTTGTAGTGCTTGAGCGGGAAGGTGGTGTCCTTCAGCTTGAGCTGCAAGTCGACGACCTTCCCCTCGGTCTTCACGCGGACGATGGTGGCCTCGGGTACGTGAAGATCGCTCCTCAGCCGCTCTGCCGTGAGCCCCGCTCGCCGCAGACGACGCTCGAAGCGGCTCTCGTAGTGCGCGAGCACCGCTGGGGTGCCCAGTCCGAAGCGACGAAGAATGACGTCGGGCCGGTTGTTCTTGATCGCGAACTGGTCGACCGCGAAGACCTCGAGCCCCTTGACCATCGCCACGAGGTCCGCGCCGCTGCGCGAGGCGTCGAAATACCCGTCATTCGTATAGATGAGCCATTCCCCGCCCGCGTCGAGCAACGTGGCCGAAGCCCCTGTATCGATATTGGCAAGCCGCACAGTGCCGTCTGCCGTGCCGCTGGCATACAGCCGACCGCGAGGTGGCGCAGCGATGCTGGTGACAGCACCACCGTGGCCCTCGATCTTGCGGAGCAACACCCCGAGCTCGGTATCCCACACGTGAACGTCACCGTCGACGGTGCCGATCAGCAGAGCTCGCCCGTCGCTGAGGAACCGCGCGCTCGTGACGTCGCGCGACGTGGCCGCGATCTCGCGCGTTCGACCCGACTGAAGATCCCAGACGTTCAGCGAAGAAGACAAGAGGTCGCCCACGAACACGAAGATCCGGCTGCCTTCGAGGCGCAACACGACAACGGCCCCCGCCGGTACCGGTAGCGGAGACGAACGGGTCATGGCCCGCTGCAAGGATCCGTCCGCGGTCTTCCACAAGCGAAGCGTACCTGCGCCATCGAGCGTCACCAGGGTGGTGCCATCGCTCGAGAGGGTCCACCCCGCGATGTCCTCGGGTCGCGCAGGAATCGTGACGACGGCGCGCTCAGTGTCGAGGTCGACGAGGGAAATCTGCGAGCCGCGCCCGACCAGCGCCTTCCCCTGGTCAAACGGAGATGCGCTACCCGCCCAGACGCCCAGGTCTGACTTGGGGCGCCCGCTCTCCGCAGACATCGTTCGCACGTGGTTGTCGGCGGTTCGGGCCCCGATGAGTCGTCCACTCTCCGAGATTCCGAGGTGTCTGCCCAGGCTGCCGGGCTCGTCGGCAAAGTGGCGCGCGCGATACAACGTGGGAGTGTTCCAGAGCGTGGCGCCCTTCACCCCGCCCGAGACGAGGTGCGCGCCGTCTGCCGAGAACCCGAGCGCGTCGACACGCAACGAACGGCCAGCAAATTTGCGCGTCAGCGTTCCGGTCGTGAGATCGAACAAGTTCACGCTCGCGTCCGCGTTGCTGGTGAGCGCGATGCCTGCCTCCGGCGTGAGGGCGCCGAGCGTGATTCCCCTCGATGAAACCGTGCGTAGGAGCCTGCCGCTCGCGTCCCATACTTTAATCCCACCTTCAGCGGGCCCCCCAGTGACGAGGGCTCCACTGTTGCGAACCGCCGCGAAGGCGACGGCGCCCTCATGATGCCCGAACACGCGGGGAGGAAGGACGCCGCTCACGTTCCAGACTCGTGCAGATCGATCGCGGCTTGCGCTGACCAGGAGCTTTCCGTCGCTCGAGAAGGCAATCGATTCGATGGAATCGGAGTGCCCCGCGAAGGCACGCAGCTCGGTGCGGCGCGCGACGTCCCAGAGGTGGACCTTCCTGTCTTCGCCTGCGGTCGCCAGCGTCGTCGCGTCAGGCGAGAGCGCACACGTCGTGAGTATTCCGTGGGTGGTGAACGACGAGAGCATCTTGGCCTTCGCGATGTCCCAGGTCATCACTTCGCCGCCCTCCGCGCACGAGAGGGCGTACTTTCCGTCCCCGAAGAGCGCTAGCCCACGCACGACCGTGGTGTGCCCTTCGAGTCGCCGCGATCGTCTCCCTTCAACGAGATCCCACACGCCGATCGCGAAGTGGTTCTTCGCGTGCTCGTCGTCGAGCTTGCCGCCCAACTTGAGCTCACGATAGACGGTCACCTCGTCGACGCCAGCCACCAGCGCCGTCCGGCCGTCGGAGGAGAGCGCCGCCGAACGTATGGTGGCCGGAACGAACAGCGTGCGCACCAGCCGCTTGGTCGCGAGGTCCCAGTGCGCGAGCATTCCGTCTTCCCCCCCGCTGACTGCGTAGCGACCGTTTGCTGCAATGGCGACCGCGAGCGCCGGCGTTCCGTGTCCTGCCTGAGGAACGAAGCGGACGTTGCCCAGAACCGGCGCCTCGGCTGCGTTCGGCTCGGCGGGAACGAAGCTGCGGCGCACCGACTTGGGCGGCGGAGCGCACGCGGCGAGGACGAGGGTGAGGGCGATCAGGTGGAGGCGCTTCAGCACCTTCTCGTCGTAACACTTCACGCGCGCTACCTAGGGACAATTCCTCTTGTCACGCGGCGACGCGCGCGCGGCCCCGACCGAGCTCACTTCGTGTGAAGATAGTCGAACGTCGCGGTAACCATGTCGTCGCCAGGCTCCGTCAAGGTGCGGCTTGGGTTTGCTTCGACTCGAAGCCCGCGTCCGCGCACGCAGCCCGCTTTCGGCTCACCCTTCTTGAACGTGAGCCCGCGCGTGCACTCGGCTCCCGAGCCCACCCTCTCGAGGCTCTCGTTCAAGGCGGAGGTCCCCGACGCGACGGAAGCCTCGAGTGCCTCAATCGGTGTGACCGAGGCGACCACGAACAGTCTCTCTTTGGTGCCGACGTCACGCGAATCGAGCACGAAGGATCCCGTGCCCTCCGGGATGCGTAGTCGTACCCCGGCTGGAAGGGGATTCTTCTGAACGATCTCCTTGTTCGGAAAGACGACCTCCGTCTTTCCGCCCATCGTCTTCGTGAAGAAGTAGACGTACGCGGTCTTGCTCGTCGAGAGCGTCGCGGCCAGGCGCGCTCCCGTCGGGAGCGAGACGCCCGAATCGACCGGTCGGTAGTCCGCGTCCGCCGGGCGCTTCGCCTCCAGCGTGAAGTCGAGTGAGAGCCCGTTCGGGTCGTCTCCGACCACGAGCTTCTCGTAAGCCTCCGCGATGGCGCGGCCCCGGGCCGGAGCGGGTGTCCTTGCGATGTCTTCGCGGGCCGAACCGATGCGCTGAAGCTGGGCGCGTAGCTGAGCGCTCTCGGTCGTATAGCGCTCCTTGCTGAGCACGCACTTGTTGTACTCGTCGCAAAGGCGACGCGACGCGGCTGCGTAGCGCTCCACGGAGTTGTCCAGCGCACGGAGTGCCGTGGTCTCGTGAGACGCGTTCGCGCTGGCCGTGCCGAGCACGGAGAAGCCCCCGCCCGCCTTGGTGGCGTCGTAAGAAAACTCCGACTCGCAGACGAGCTGCTCGCGCGCCGCGCCGTCGCAGCTGCGAGGCTCGGATGCGCCACGGCCGCCGCAGGCGAAGACGGTCGATGTGATGGCGGCGGCTAGAACGGAGGCGTGCCGAGTTGGCGTGTTCATGTACTTACTCTCGTTGGACGGGAGCGGTGTCCCGTACGAAGTTGGCCTAAGGTGTCCCGGCTGAAAGTTGCATTCGGAGGATGACTTTGCTCGCTGCAGTGCTTTTGCCAAAGGACAACGCACTCGCGGCTTGCTGAATGCAAAACGTGAGGTCGGCAGCTCCGGACACCCGCCCGGTGACTCCCTCCACGCTACCGTCTGCGCGAATGTTGAGCGTGACCTGCACCGGCCCTTGCCACGCAGGATTCCTAGCGAGCTCCTTTTCATAGCAAGACTTCGTAGGCCCCAGCAGTCGCTGAAGACCATTGGCGGCGGCGGCCTTGCCCAGAGGTCCGGTCTCGACGGTAGAGCTGACCGGAGCGACGGTCGGCCCCAACCGCGCAGGGGGCGCAGGGGGCGTGGGATTTGGGCCAACGGGTCGCGGTCCTGCGCTTGGTTTCGGTCCGGCGGGTCCCGGGCTGCTCGCGACCGTCGAAGGGAGTGCTGACGGAGCACTGTCGACGGGGGCGGGGTCGACCGCGCGCCGGGCCTGGCTGCTCGCGCTCGGAGCCAACGGGGGGCCTTCTTGCTGCGACTGACGAACGGCGACCGCGCTGCCGACACCCACGAGCGCCAACGCAAGAAAGATGGCCGTCGCCACCCACGGTAAGCGCGAGGCCTTGGGCGGCGAAGCGCTCGTGGCATGAACATGGGTGTGGCTCGCCGGTGGGGGCGGAGTAACCACCGGTACGTCGGGCCGAGGAGTGGCGGCCATGGATCCGACGAGTGATGGCCCGACGGTCGGGGCGCTCTCGAATGGCGGATGTCCTCCCGCCGCGCCGTCTTGTGGCCGCGGCGCGGAAGGAATGGCTATTGGGAACGAGGCGGCAAGTGGTGAAGGCCCAAATCCAACGATGCCGGGCGGCGGAGTCTCGAACAGCGCGATGAGCGCATCGAGTGCCGTGCCGCCGTCCGCGAAGCGAGAGTTGGCGTCCCTGGCGAGGCAGGTCCGAAACCACGGATCGAACCCGCGCGGAAGGCGGGGGCCGCCCGGGCGAAGCGAGGGGGGGTCCAGCTCGCGAGTTGTTATGTCGTAGAGGAGTGACGCGAGGTCCCCGGTGCCGTCCGGGTGAATCCCCTTCCAGTAGTGGGTACCCGTGAGGAGGTAGAACGCGATGAGGCCAAGTGCCCAAACGTCGGTGCCGGGCGAGACGTGTCCGCGCGAAAGTTGCTCGGGCGAAGACCACAAAGGTGTACCAAGCGCCGCTGTGGTCAGCGCGCCCGAGAGAAGGAGCTTTGCAATGCCAAAATCAAGGACCTTGAGTACGCTTACGTCAGCCGAGTCTGAGGCGCGCGCCAAGAAGAGGTTCTCGGGCTTCAAATCTCTATGCACGACGCCCGCGCTCGCGGCACGCGCCATAACCTGGGCGAGCGCCTTGATGTGCGGGCGCAGCTCTGCCCACGCCATCGGCCCCCCACGCTTGATACGGGCCCCAAGGTCTTCACCGCTGAGCAGCTCCATACAAAGCCAAGGAATGCCTGTGGGCGCGTCGACACCTGCGCCTATCACGTCGACCGTATGTGGCGTCTCGAGGCGGGCCGCGATGCGCGCTTCCAGGGCGAATCGCTCGCGTAGGGACGGTTCCTCGAAGAATTCGCGCCGCATCACCTTCAGGGCGCGACGTCGGTCCGTGCTGAGCTGGCGAACGACGAAGACGCTTCCCATCCCGCCACTCTTCAGGTGCGACTCGACGAGGAACTCGCCCGCGAATGTCGACCCGATCGTTAGCATATCAAGAATTCCTTGGGGAGGTGCGGGGTGGGTTGCCGAGCCGACTACGCCGCGTCTCAATCAGTCCACCCAAGCGTCCCGATGCTCAGTGGTCGACTTGCATGCGCCGCCGAGGGCTTTCCGGACCCTTTCGCCACTTCGAACGCCCACGCCGTCGGGGCTTTCTGGTCTTCCGTTGGTCTGCTCATCGCCTGCTGCGTTCGTTCGGGTCGCGGGGCCCCAGCTTAGAGGGACCGACCGTCCGATGTCACCCGGGATCGCGTCCCTGCGAGGTCGCTGGCGGCGACGATTCTTGTGGGTAGCGGCATGGCCTTTCGCTCGAGGCGAGCCTGGAGGGCGCGGCCTCGCGCCACGTCGCGGAACTCGAGCTTGGCGCTCACGAGGGCGCCTTTGGAGCGTCCGCGCGCGCGTCGCCCGGCGAGAGGCCCTCGAGATCTTCGGACGCCATGGCCTCGAAGAAGGCGAGCGTCTCGGCGAGGTCCTCGGGGGCGATCCTTCGGATCGCGAAGCCTACGTGGACGAGCACGTGATCGCCGGGGGCGACCTCCTCGTCGACCAGCTCCAGGCCGACCTTGCGGCGCACGCCCCAGAAGTCGACCACGGCGCTCGTGCCCTCGATCGTGAGGATTTTTCCTGGCACTCCGAGGCACATGGCGCACTCGTCTTACGCCGGTTCGTCCTCGCGCGCGAGCCCCGCCGCGCGATCGACCGCCGCGCTCGCGGGCTCGGTCAGCGCGAGCACAGCGGCCCACGCTTGGCCGAGCGCGAGGCCGCCGTCGTTCACCGGCACGTCCCTCGCCATGACGACGGTCTCGGCGCCGAGCCGCGCGACGAGGCCCCGCTCGAGGAGCCTGTTCTGAAGCGCACCACCCGAGAGCACCACGCGCCGGAGGCCGGTCTCGGCGAGGGCTCGCGCGGCCACGGCGCACGTCGCCTCCACCACCGTCGCGTGGACGCGCGCCGCGACCCAGCCCAGCGCCGCGCCCGCGAGGAGGTCTTGCACGACCGCGCGCACGGTGGGTCGTGGATCGATCTCGTTCGCCGCCGAGAGCGGACCGTCGAGCGCGAGGCGGGTCGGCGTGTCGATCGGGTAGGGTGGGGCGTCGCGGGGGTCGGCGTGCTCCTCCAGCGCGAGCGCGACGTGGCCGTCGAAGCCGGCGTGCGACAGCCCGAGCACCAACGCGCCGAGCGCGTCGAACCACCGGCCCAGGCCTCGCGCGCGCGTGGTCGCGGCGCCCGCGTCGAGCGCGCGAAGCACGGTGTCGAGCCGCGCAGGCGCCTGCTCGCGAAAGACCGCGAACCGCGCCGCGAGCGCCCGGGCCTCGTCGCCCCCGAAGGCGTCGTGCAGCATCCCCAGGGCCGCGCGCCAGACCTCGCGGATCGCGCGCTCGCCGCCGGGCAGCGGAAGGGGACGGAACGCGCTCACCCGCTGCCAGCGCCCGCCGTCCACAACGAGGATCTCCGCGCCCCACGCCGTGCCGTCGGGGCCCCAGCCGGTGCCGTCGTACACGACCGCCAAGACGGGCTCGTGCTGGTGGACCTCCGCCAGCGTCGCGAGCGCGTGTGCGGCGTGGTGCTGCACGCCGACGCGGCGTCGCGCGGCGCGCGCGAGGGCGTAGCGCGTGGACGCGTAGTCGGGGTGGAGGTCGTGCGCGAGCACGTCGGCGCGCACGCCGAGCAGCGCCTCGAACCCCTCCACCTCGCGGCGCCAAGCGAGCTCGCTCTCGTAGAGGCCAAGATCTCCCAGGTGTGGGGTGAGGTAGGCGAGGTCGCCGACCACGACGCACGCGGTGTTCTTCTGGTGGCCTCCGACCGCGAGCACGGGCTCGGGCGACGCCCTCGGGAGGCGCACGGGGTGCGGCGCGAACCCGCGCGAGCGGCGGAGCACGCGCAGGCCGCGCGGCCCCGTGGCCACGACCGAGTCCTCCACGCGGCGCGCGATGGGTCGATCGTGGAGCAGCAGCGCGTCGACCAGGCCGGCGAGGTGCGCGCGCGCGCCGTCGTGGTCGATGATCGCGGGGCCCCCGCTCGCGTTGCCCGAGGTGAACACGAGCGGCCTCCCGGCCTCCGCGAGCAGCGCGGCGTGGAGCGGCGTGTAGGGCAGGAGCACGCCGGCGCGCAGCGAGGGGCCGCGCACCTCGCGCGCGACCGCGGAGCCGCGCGACGGGGCGAGCACGATGGGCCGGGCCGGAGAGCAGAGCGCTTCGCGCGCGGCGACGTCGAGGTCCGCGAGCGCCTCGGCGGCCTCGAGGTCCGGGACCATCACGGCGAGCGGCTGCGCGTCGCGGCGCTTGCGTCGGCGGAGCTCCGCGACGGCCCGCGAGGAGGTCGCGTCGCACACGAGGTGAAACGCTCCGAGGCCCTGGACGCCGACGATCGCGCCGTCGCGAAGCGCCGCGGCCGCCGCCGCGACGGGGTCGCCCGCGGGCGTGGGGACCCCCGCCGGATCCGCGAGCCACACGCGCGGCCCGCACGCGGGGCAGGCGAGGGTCTGCGCGTGAAACCTGCGCGCGCTCGGGGTCGCGTAGTCGCGCGCGCACGCCGGGCAGAGCGCGAAGCCCGCGAGCGTCGTGTTCTGGCGGTCGTAGGGCAGCGCGAGGATCACCGCGAGGCGGGGACCGCAGCCCGTGCAGCTCGTGAACGCGTAGCCGTGGTGGCGATCGCTCGGCGACGCGACCTCGTCGAGGCACGCCGCGCAGGTCGCGAGGTCGGGCGGCAGGCCCATCGCGACGGGGCCGCTCGCGTCGCTCTCGCCGATGACGAAGCCGCGCGCGACGGGCGGGAGCGACGCGAGCGGCGACCGGTGCACGCTCCGCACGACGGCGCCCGCGGGCGCCCCGCGCTGGAGCGCGACGCCGAGCGCGCGCAGCGCCGCGGGAGGGCCATAGGCGTCGACGGTGACGCCGTTCGATGTATTCCACACCTTTCCGGAGAGCCCGAGCGCGCTCGCCACGCGGTGCACCCACGGCCGAAAGCCGACCCCCTGCACCACGCCCTCGAGCACCACGCGCTCGCCCGCCACCACGCCGCCGCCCGTCACGTCGGCGCCCTCCGCCCACTCGCCGCGCACCCGGCTCACGAGGTCGTCCACCGCCGCGTCGAGGTGGGCCGCCGCCCGCGACGAGAGCGGCTCGCCGAGCTCGAAGCGCTCCCCGCGGATCGCGAGCGCCCAGGCCTCGGGTGGGGCGCTCCCCGCGGGGCCCACCGCCCGGTACGCCTCGAGGAGAGCGCTCGGCGACATCGCGTGGCTCGACGTCGACGTGTCTCGGCGCGCCTCGACCGGGCGCCACTCGAAGGGCGGCGCGG
>DAORJJ010000034.1:0-24714 GCA_035439005.1 Polyangiaceae bacterium
TCCCCGGCAGCCCCGGGGCGAGCGACGACGGCGGCGCCGGCAGCGCGGCCCCGTCCACCTCGGGCTGCGGCTGCGGCTCGGTCGGCACGCCGACCCACTCGCTCTTCGCCGGGGTCGGCCTGGTGGCGGCGCTCGGCCTCCTCGGTCGCGCGCGCGCCCGCCGGCGTCGGCGCTGACCGGACCCGCCACGTCGCACGCCGCGGGTTGCGTGTTGCGCCCGAGGGCGCATGGGCCATACTCCGCGGAATGCGCGCCCTCTTCCTTGTCTTGCCGCTGGCCCTCGCGCCTCTCACCACCCTCGCGTGCTCCAGCGACGATCCCGGCGGCGCGGGCACCACGCCGACGTCCACGACCACCAGCACGGCGCCCGTGCCCACGGTGCTCCCCGACGGAGCGCCCAACCCGGACGCCACGCTCCCCGACGGCGGCACCCCCGATCCCGACAGCGCGGTACCCCCGACCGACGGCGGCAACCCCTCCACGCCGGGCGTGGTCGGCATGAACGGCATCGCCGACTGGGACGCGCTCGGCGAGAAGGCGAAGGTCAACACGTTCCGCAGCTTCTTCCTGCACCAGTCGGTGGGCGGCGATCTGGAGGACGGCGCCCAGTTCAACGGGTACAAATTCGAATACGCCACGAGCGGCTCCACGAACCTCAAGCAGGGGCTCAACGGCGGGCTCTTCTCGACGAGCAACGGCAACCCCGCCGGGAAGATCGCCGAGTTTCGCTCGATGGCGCTCGCCAACCAGGCGAACCTCCGCGTCGCCATCATGAAGTTCGGCTACGCCGACATCGTCGACGGCAAGGCCGCGGGCGCGCAGACCGCGTACCAGTCGGCCGTCGCGGCCGTGAAGGCGGCGGGCGTGCGCGTGCTCCACGTCACCCCGCCCTTCGTCTACAACGTCCCCGTCGAGAACGCGCCAAAGCAGGCGATGCGCTCGTGGATGATCGCCACGTTCCCGAGCGACATCATCTTCGACCTGCAAGACATCGAGAGCACCGAGCCCGGCAGCGGCACGCGCTGCGAGCGCGGCGGGTCGTGGGAGATCTGCAACTCGATCCGCTCGACCAGCGGGTGCCCCAGCCTGAACCAGGGCGTCGACTCGGCCTCGGGCCAGGGCCACCTCTGCTACACGCACGCCAAGCGCATCTCGAAGGCGTTCTTGTACGCGATCTACCTCGCCGGCAAGTGAGGGCACACGCGACCGGGCCAGGCGGCTCGGCGCGGGGCGCGACACGCGGCACCTTCGCTCGCGGAGGTCCCCACTGCGCTCGCGGTAGCACCCGAGCACCGTCTTCGTGAAGATGCGCGTCAACTCTTCGACGTGCCGTTCTGCCGGCAGCTGATCGAGATGGGTCGGCGGCTCTCGCACCGACGCGCGCGCAAAGACACTCGCGGAGGGAGCCCCTCCCCTCGGGCGGGGACACCCGAACCTCACGCACGGAGCCCCGATCTGCACGCGGGCACACCCGATCTGCACGCGGGCACACCCGATCTGCACGCGGGCACGCCCGATCTGCACGCGGGGAGGCCGGGCCGGGACGGCCGTGAACGACGACGCCCCGTTTCGCGTACCGGGAGACCTTGGATGCTGAGCCGGTCGTCTGCGTCGAGCTCCGCCCAAGGCCCTCGTCGTTCGTCGTGAAACTGCCTACTCACGCGAGACAGCCGTCTGCCCGTCCGGGCAGCCCTCGAAGGCGTACCAGGTGATGACGTGGGCATCTTCGTCGATCGCGTCGAGACGGCACCCGAACGCGCCGCTCTCGGGTGCGCACGGCGCCGCGAGGTACGTGCCGCCCGCGCTCCTGCAGCCGTTCTCGATCGTGCCTGGGTTCATCGCCGGCCCGAAATACTCGATGCACGCGCTCGCCCCGCTCGTCCCGACTTGGCACCCCCCGACGAACGCGCGCGCCTCGGGTCCGCCACCGCAAGCGAGGACCAACGCGCCGCCGAGCACCATGAGCCACCCGAGCCGCCCGACGCCGAGCACCATCTTCTTTGCAGTCATGAGAGCCTCCTTCGGGGCGTCTCGTGCCCCATGCCCGACTCTCGGCGCGAGGCGAAGGATCGTTGCGTGGTTCGCGTCGATTGTCCGAGGCGTCCGAGAATGGGCGCGCTGCATCGCCCTCGCGCTGAACCAGGGGTCGACTCGGCCTCGGGCCAGGGGCACCCTCTGCTACACGCACGCGAAGCGCATCTCGAAGGCCTTCCTCTACGCGATCGCCCTCGCCGGCGAGTGAAGCCGTCAGCGCGCCTTCGGGAGCGCCACGCGCACTTCGCGCCGCGCGGCGGCCGCGTCGGCGACGTCGGTCACGAGGAACGGCATCTCGAGGCGGCGCTTCACGGGCACGCACACCGCGTGGGTCGCCTCGTCGCACACGACGAGGTCCACCGTGCCGGCGAGGCCGGCCTCTGGGGCGCCGCGGGCGGCCACGACGCGCACGTCGAAGCCGCGCGAGACCTCGCGGCCCTTCCCGCGCAGCTCGGGCGGCACCTCGGCGAGCCCCTCGCTGGTCGTCCAGCGGACGTGAAACGGCGCCTCGTCGTTCACCGCCGTGCCTGGCGGGGCGTCCCACGCGACGTGGACGGTGGTCTCGACGCGCGAGGAGATCTCGACGGCGGGCACGACCACGCTCTCCGCAGCGGCCGGCGGTGGAGACGGCGGCGCGGCCGCGTCCGGCACGTCGACGTCGGGCTTCACGGCGCCGGCGCGCGAGCACGCGCCCAGCAGCCCGAGCAGCCCGAGCAACGCGAGGGCCGCGAGCCCGGCCCAGCGCAGCGCGAGGCGGCGCCCAAGACGTGCGACGCGCGCGCTCACGTTCCCAGGGGAATTCCCAGCGATTTTCGATCCCACAGGCCGCTGTCACCCCCGCCTCCGTCGGGCAGGTGCGTGCCGCCGCCGTCGTCGGAGGCGCGCCCGAAGAACTCGAGCAGCTCGTCGCGGCGGGCCTGGGCGTCGGCGCGACCCATCTCGATGAGCTGCCGGCAGAACGGCCCGTCGAAGAGGAGGTAGCTGGCGAGATCGGCCTCGTCGCCGGCGCCGATGTCGAGCAGCGAGAAAAAGCGCTTCGTAAGTAGTGGATTTCCCTGGAATTTTCCCTTCCGCACGTGAGCGGCCGCGAGCTTGCCCAGGTCCTCGCTCGGCCGCACGGTGAGCGCCGTCACGTGGCGGTACGGCCGCGCCCCGCGGCGCTCGGCCTCGACGCTCATGGCGCGCGTGAAGTCCGGCCCGTAGATCTTCGTGCCGTCGGCGATGACGTGGTTCACGCGGTTCAGCATCTCCACGTCGACGTCGACGTGGTCGAGCAGGAACGCGTTCAAGAGCTTCCCGAGCAAGAACGCCGCCCCGGGGGAGCGCGCGCTCTCCTTGGCCGGCGCGACGACGCCGCGCACCTCGCGCGAGCTGCCGATCGCGAAGATGTGCGTGGCGCCCAGGGCGAGGGCGGGCGCGATGGGCGTGTTCTGGCGGAGCCCGCCGTCGAGGTAGAGGTCGTGGTCGATGCGCACCGGGGGAAAGAGCAGCGGGATGGCGGCGCTCGCGAGGGCGTGCACCGGCCCGATGTGCGCCTGGCGGAACAGCGTCCGCGGCGGCACGACGTCGGGCATCGCGACGTTCGGCGCGGTCTGCACGAAGATCACCGTGCGCCCGGTGGCGACCTCGGTCGTCGACACCGTGAGCGCGCGGAGCTTGTTCTTGCGGAGCGAGCGGGCCACCGCGCGCCAGGAGATCTCCCGGCCGACGAGATCGGCCATCGGGCTCACGTCGAAGAGGCCCGTGCCCGCGCCCCCGCCCATCACCACCTTGGGCAGCCCCGCGAACTGTCGGAGGCCGAAGCCGAGCACGCGCGTGATCTCGAGCTCGGACCACAGGTGGACGAGGCGCCGAAGGCCCAGCACGGGATCGGCGAGGTGCGCCGCGAGGTAACACGCGTTGATCGCGCCCACGCTCGTGCCGCAGAGCACGTCGATGCGCGGCGGCCCCCCGCGCATCCGGGTGAGCTCCTCGAAGACGTAGGAGAGCACGCCCACCTCGTAGGCGCCGCGGGCGCCACCGCCCGAGAAGATCATGCCGACGCGCTTCGCCGTGGGCCCGCCCGCGCTGCTGATGCTGGTCATTTCTTCTCCGACGGCGGCGTCGATCGGGCGCCGAGCATGGCGGTGAGCTCACTGGGCAAGAGCGCGCTCTGCAGGGTCTGGCGGAGGGGCGAGCCCCTCCCGAGGTCTACCCGCGCGACGACGAGCGGCGAGGGCGTCGTGTCGAAGAGCGCCGCCACCATGGGGCGCTGCGAGTAGAGCTTCCGCAGACGCATGTTGCGAATGGTCTCCATCACGCCGGTCGCGTAGTCGACGGCGCGCTGTCGGGTGGCGGCCGCTTGGGGCGAGCCCGCGCGCTTCAGCGCGTCCGCGCACAAGGTGCGCACGTCGAGGCCGTATTCGCTCCCCTGCAGCGCTTCGACGGCGCCGAGGGCCGTGGTCGCGAGCAGCGTGGCCGAGTGCACCTCGCCCGCGTCGACCCGGGCGGAGGCCTCGAGCGCGAACGCGTAGAAGTGGTAGGCGACGAGCGCCTGCTTCTCGGCCATGCGCCGGGCCTCGAGCGCGAGCTCGATGGCCTTCTGCGGCTCGCGGCGCGCGCGCGCGATCGCCGCGCCCACGACGAGCCCGTGCGCCCGATCGTAGGCGTTCTCGCTGGTCGTCAGCCCCTCCATGGCCTCGGCGTGCCACGCGACCGCCTCGTCGAGCGCCCCGTTGTCGAGCGCGACCTCGGCGCTGACGAGCAGCGTGTCGGTGCGGCCGTCCTTGTCGGCGTAGCGCTCGTGGGCGTCACGCGCGCGCTGCAGGTAGGCCGCCGCGCGGGGCACGTCGCCGAGGCGCGAGTAGCTCTGGCCGATGTTCGCGAGGGTCTTGGCGAGCTGGAAGCGGCCGCCCACCGACAGGTCGATCTGGATCGACTCGAAGGCCAGCGCGATGGCGTCCTCGTAGCGCCCCTGAACGAACATCGCGTAGGCGAGCGCGTTCTTGGCGCGCGCCTCCTGCCGGTGCGCGCCGCTCTTCCGGTAGATCGCGACCGCCTGCACGTAGTCGCTCACCGCCTCGCGCACGCGCCCGACCCGCCGGAGGAGCACGCCACGCGAGCGCAGCGCGTCGGCTCGGAGCCGCGGCGGCACGTTGGGGTTCACGTTGGGGTCCGCGGCGGCCAGCGCGCGGTCGGCCGCCGCGAGCGCCGCCTGCACGTCGCCGAGCTCGCGTGACAGCTCGCTCGTGAGCGACTCGGCCTCGATCTCGAGCTGCAGGAAGCCAGAGCCTCGGGCGATCTGGGCGGCCTTCCGCGCGATCGGGAGGCCGTGGGGCAGCCGCCCCTCGTCGAGGTCGAAGCGGGCGGTGCGCAGGAACGCGAGGCACACGCTGCGCGGCGTGGCGACGTGCCGCGCGCAGGCGCGCATGCCCTCGAGCTGCGCGACCCGGTCGCGCTTGCGGCCGAGCATCCGGTAGATGCCCTCGAGCGCCTCGTGCGCGACCAGGCGGCGAGGGTCGTCGATGGTGAGCTGGAGCAGCGCGCGCTTGTAGTAGCGGACCGCGAGCGGGGTCTGGTAGGTCGTCCGCGCCGCGGTCGCCGCCTCGATGTAGTAGTGCGCCGCGCGCTCGCCGTCGTCGCCACGCGCGAAGTGGCTCGCCACGATCGCGGCCGAGACGCCACGCGCCAGCGGGGTGCCCGTGAGGTGCTCGCCGAGCGCCTTGTGCATGCGCGTGCGCGCGGTGGCCGAGAGCGCTCCGTAGGCGACGTCGCGGGTGAGCGGGTGCCGGAAGTCGAGCTCGTTGCCGCGGCGGTCGCAGAGCCCTCGCTCGCACAGCCGGGCGGCGGGCTCGGTGGCCGCGCTCGGGACGGAGCTGCCCTCGGCGAGCAGCCGCTCGAGGTCGCCGACGGAGAGCGGTCCGCCCGCGATCGCGAGCCAGTCCACGATGCGTCGCTCGCGAGGCGGGAGCTCCTCGATGCGGTCGGCGAGGAGCTGCTCGAGCGTCTGGGGGAGGAAGAACTCGCGCTCGCCCTCCTCCGCCCGCACGAGGGCGTCGTCACGTATCTCGAGGACGCCCCGCTCGAGGAGCGCGTCGACGAGCTCGAGCAAGAAGAACGGGTTGCCGCCCACGCGCGGCAGGAGCTCGGCGCAGACCTCGCGGACCCCCTCCTTCACGCCGATGCGCGTCTCGACGAGCCGCACCTGCTCGTCGGCCGAGAGCCCGTGCAGCTCGATGCGCACCTTCCCCTCGAGGAGGTGGGCGAGGCGCTCGTCGGGTCGGCTCACGAGGACCACCAAAATAGGCAGTGGATCCGTGGATTTGAGGAGATCCACCAGGACGTCCAGGCTCGGCTTGTCCGCCCACTGCAGGCCCTCGGCGACCAGCACCACGGGGCCGTCGGTCGCGAACGCGCCGAGGAGGTTGCGCACGCTCGTGACGAGCAGGCGCTTCTGGTAGGCGGCGTCGTCGTTGTCGCCCTGCCCGGACGGGCGGTTGGTCACGAGCTCCGCGAGCCGCGCGACCATGGGGTTGTCGCCCTTCGCGCCGGGCCCGCCGGCGGGCCCGAGCACCTCGACGACCTCCGCGTAGCTCTCCTCGCCCGTGAGCGCGGCGGCCGACCGGACGAGCTCCGCGATCGTCGCGAAGGGCACCTCCATGCGCACGGGCGAGCACTCCGCGCGCACGACCCGCGCGTTCGGCGGGAGCTCCTCGAGGAAGCTGTGCACGAGCGCGGTCTTCCCGATGCCGAGCTCCCCGACGACGGCGCGCGCGCTCATCTTGTCGTTGCTCGTGGCGTTCATGGCCGCGTGGTAGGCCGCCACGAGCTCCGCCTTCTCCGCGTCCCGCCCGACGAGATCGTGCGGCGAGGCCCCGAGCTCCGACTCGCGCTCCTCGCGCGAGAGGCTGCGCTCGAGCGTGTAGATGCGCATCGTCGGCGGGAGGTTCGCGACGTCGGCGTCGGCGGGGAACTCGAGGCTCGGGGCGTCGCCCCAGCGAAATTCGCGCCGCACGAGGCGATAGAGCCCGCCGGCGACCCAGGTCGTGTTCGGCGGCGTCTTCCGGCTGAGCGTGTCGGCCAGGTAGGTGACGGGGTCGTGGAGCGTGTAGCGGACGAGGTTGCCGCTCGCGTCGCGGATGCCCGAGGCGATGCCGCGCACCAGGGTCATCGCGGCCGACACGGGCGTCGGGAGATCGTCGGCGAGCGCCGCGAGGGCCTCGTGGGTCTCGAGCGCGAGCCACGCGGAGTCGGAGGGGGCGCGCGCGTGGCGCGAGGTGAGGCCCACGACCGCGCGCGCCTGGAGGTCGGAGATCCACTGCCAGCGCGCGCCGCGCTTGTACGCCATGTCGTCGAGCATCGGGCGGAGCCGGAGGATCGCCCGGGCGAGGCGCGCGCGCTCGCCTTCGGTGAGCTCCTGCTGCGGAGCGAGCTCGAGGGTCACGAGGGCGATGTGCCGCACCTCGCGGTGCTCGCCGCCGCGCTTGTTCGGCCTCGACGACGCCGGCGCGCGGTCGCTCGCGAGCGCCGAGGGCGCCGCCGGGTTCGTGAGCTCGGGGCCGGGCGCGGGGGCCCCGCCGCGCTCGCCGCGGCGATCGCTCGGGCGCGGGAGGAACGCCTGGATCGTCGCCTCCAGGGCCGCGCCGTCGACCAGCTCTTGGCGTGAGAGCAGCGCCCGGCCGATGGCGGACACGAGCTCGCGCCCGGTCGCGTACCGGCCCTCGGGGCGCGGCGCGAGGAGCTTCATGACGATCTCCTCGAGCTCCGCGGGCAGATCCATCGCGAACGTGCTCGGCGGCTCGACGCGCCCGGTGCGGACCACCTCGAGCAGGGCGGTCCCGGTGGCGCTGCCATGCAGCGGCCGGCCCGACAGGCACTCCCACAGAATCACGCCGAGCGAGTAGAGATCGCTGCGGCGATCGACGCGCTCCCCGCGGGCCTGCTCGGGCGACATGTACCCGTACTTGCCCTTGATGACCCCCTGCTCGTCTTGGAGGAAGCGCGCGCTGGCGATGCCGAAATCGGCAATCTTTACGCTGCCATCGTAGGAGAGGAGCACGTTCTGGGGCGACACGTCGCGGTGGACGATCTCGAGGGAGGCGCCGCCGTCGTCCTTCTTCTCGTGGGCGTAGTGGAGCCCCTTGGCCACCTCGGCGATGACGTAAGCGCTCACCCACGGCGGGAGCCGCACGCCGGCGGCGCGCGCGGCGGCGACGAGCATCCCGAAGTCGGGCCCCTCCACGTACTCCATCGCGAGGATGTGGCCCTCGGCGCCCTCGTTCGAGAAGTCGTACACCTGCACGACGTTCGGGTGGTTCAGGCGCGTGGCGAGCTGCGCCTCGTCGATGAACATCGTGCGGAAGCGCCGCGACGCGCCGAACGACGGCAGGATGCGCTTGACGACGACGATCTTCGAGGTGCCCTCGGCGCCGCTCTTGCGCGCCAGGAACACCTCGGCCATGCCCCCGGCGCCGAGGCGCCGAAGCACGTCGTACTGCGCCAACTTTTCGGGGAAAGATTCAGTCACGGCGTGCGTGGTGTCGAAGAGCGGGCTCGGCCCCGTCGCCCCCACCCCGGGAAGTGCTGGTGCGCCAGCTCCCCCAGTCTACCCGCGTTCGCCGCAGCGACGCTCACGAAAACCATGCGCGCAACGCGTGCGCGTCCGCGATCGGCGGGCGCCGCGGTTTCGCGCTCGCGTCGGCCTGGGATGCAGGATATTTTTCGGGGCTGATGGAAGCGCTGCCCCCTCCGACGGCTGCCGGTCTGCTCGCGAAGACGCCGCTCGCGCACCTCTTCACCTACGTGATGGGGCGGCGCCTCTCGGGCTCGCTCGTGCTGCGGCGCCCCGACGGCTGGGGAGGCACCATCGTCTTCTTCGAGGGTCTGCCCCGGAAGGCCGACGCGCCGCCCGAGATCGCTCCCTCCGATCCTGGGGCGCTCGCCGCCCTCGAGGCGCAGGTGCAGTGCCTCTTCACCTTCCCGCCGGCCTCGCAGTTCGCGTTCTACGAGGGGCGCGACACGCTCCAAGAGCGCGGGCCAGGCTTCGTGGAGGCCGATCCGCTGCGCCTCTTGTGGGCGGGGATCCGCATGAACCCCTCGTGGGATCATGCGAACGCCGCGCTCGCGCGCTTGCAGACCGTCGCCATCCGCCTGAACGCGTCCGCCGCGCCCGAGCGCTGCGGCTTCGACGCGGGCGAGCTCCAGATGGTGGAGCTCCTCCGCCACCGGCCGCTCTTCCTCGGCGACCTCACGGCGGCCCGGCTGGTGCCGCCCGCGGTGGCGCACTTGTTCGTGTATTTCATGCTGATCACGAAGCAGCTCGAGCTGCTCGAGGCGCCACCGGGCATGAAGGCGCCGCCCGTCGCGCCCGTGAACCCCCAGCCGCCGCCGTCGGAGGCTCGCCCCTTCGCGGCGCCCGCGCCGGCCTACGCCGCGCCCGCGCCGCCGGCCTACGCCGCGCCCGCGCCTTCGCGCGCCGCGCCGCTCACGCCGCCACCGGACGCGCCGTTCAACCCCTTCGCCGACATCGCGCTCGGCCCGCCCCCGGCGGTGCCGTCCACTCCGTTCGCGCCCACCTCGAGCCCGCGGGTCGCGCCGGGCGGCGGGCCCGCACCCGGGGTCCAGGCGAAGCCCGCCCTGAGCGAGGCGGACAGCGCCCTCTGGGACAAGATCGTCGCGAAGGCCGCCTCGATCGACGAGGAGGACCACTACCAAGCGCTCGGGATCGCCCCGACGACGCCCAAGGAGGACATCCAGAAGGCCTTCTTCGCGCTCGCCAAGACCTGGCACCCCGACAAACTGCCGGCGACCCTCGGTGACCTCCGCGACGCGTGCAGCAAGGTGTTCACGCGCATCACCGAGGCGCAGTCGGTCCTGACCGACGTGGCGCGCCGCGAGGAGTACGACAAGAACCTCCGCGACGGCACCGGCGGCGCCGCCGAGCAGGCCGAGGTGCAGCGCGCGCTCGAAGCGGCGAACGACTTCCAGAAGGCGCTCGTCTACCTCAAGCGCAACGACGTGGCGACCTGCGAGGAGCTCGCGAAGAAGGCCCTCGCGGCCGACCCCACCCAGGCCGACTACCTGGCGCTGGTCACCTGGCTCGACGCGCAGAAGCCGCACAACCTGAACTTCGATCGCACGCGCGAGCTCATCTTGAAGCTCGACGACGCGATCAACATGAACGGCAACTGCGAGCGCGCGCACTTCTACAGAGGCATGCTGCACAAGCGCACCGAGAACCCGAAGCAGGCGCTGAAGGACTTCAAGCGCGCGGTGGAGCTGAACCCCCACAACCTCGACGCCGCGCGCGAGATCCGCCTTCACGGCATGCGGCAGCCCTCCTCCAAAGACGACGGCTCGATCGGCGGGCTCTTCGGCCGCCTCTTCAAGAAGTAGCCGCGCGCGACACGATGTCCACGAGCTCCCCCGAAGCCGCGGCGCGCGCGCGGATCGTCCTCGGCACCATGAATTTCGGCGCGCGCGCCCGCGAGGCCGAGCGCCTCGTCGCCCTCGCGCTGGAGCGAGGCGTCACCCGCTTCGACACGGCGAACCTCTACGGCGGCGGCGAGGCCGAGCGGCTCCTCGGGCGCGCGCTCGGCGCGGCCCGCGACCGCGTGTTCCTCGCGAGCAAGGTGGGCGCGCAGCCCGCGGGTCGCGGCACGGAGGGCCTCTCTCGCGCGCGCGTGCTCGCGGCGGTCGACGAGAGCCTCGCGCGGCTCCGCACCGAGCGCCTCGATCTGCTCTATTTGCACGTCCCCGACCCCTCGGTCCCCCTCGAGGAGACCCTCTCGGCGCTCGCCGAGCTCGTGGAGCGCGGCAAGATCCTCGCGTGGGGCGCGTCGAACTACGCGGCGTGGCAGCTCGTCGAGCTCTTCGCGGCGGCGCGCGCGGCGGGGCTCGCGCCGCCGGCGCGGGCGCAGCAGCTCTACAACGTGCTCGTGCGCCAGCTCGACGTCGAGTATTTCCCGTTCGCCGCGCGCTACGGCCTCGACACGGAGGTCTACAACCCGCTGGCCGGCGGGCTGCTCACCGACCGGCACGCGGACGTCGCCGCCGACCGGCGGGGCTCGCGCTTCTGGAAGAACGCCCGCTACGAGCGGCGCTACTGGAGCGCCCCCCTCTTCGCCCGACGCGACGAGCTCGCCGGGCTGGCCGCGTCGCTCGGGCTGTCGGTGCTCACGCTCGCGTACCGCTTCCTGCTCGCGCGAGGGGTGAGCGGCGTGGTGGTCGGGCCCGGCTCGCCCGCGCACCTCGAGGACGCGCTGGAGGCGCTCACAGAGCCGCTCGCGCCGGCGGCGATGGCCGCGATCGATGAGCTGCAGACTGGATGGACCGGGACCGATGCCTGCTACGCCCGCTGAGCCGGAGGGCCTCCCCTACGATCTCGACGCGGCGCTCGCGCACTACCGCGCGCACGGCTACGCGAGGCTCGGGCGCCTCTTGGACGAGCCCACGCTGGTAGGTCTGCGCGCGCGCATCGACGCGCTCATGCTGGGCGAGATCACCTACCCGGGCGTGTTCTTCCAGCGCGACACCGAGACCGGCGAGTACGACGACCTCGCCTACGGCCGCGGCTACGAGGGGCCGTCGCTCAACTACCGCAAGGTCGAGAAGCTGGAGAAAGATCCGCTCTTCCTCGCGTGGATCGCGCACCCGTGGCTCGAGCCGCTCGCGCGCGCGGTCTACGGCGGAGACGTCACGCTCTACCGCGCGCTCGTGTTCAACAAGGCGGCGGCGACCGGCGGCTCGCGCCTGCCGTGGCACCAAGACGGCGGCGCCTTCTGGGGCCTCGACCGCGAGCCCGGGCTGCAAGTGTGGACGGCCCTCGACGACGCGCCCGAGGACGGCGGGTGCCTCGAGGTCGTGCCAGGGAGCCACGCCGCGGGCCTCGTGACGCCCCTCGGCGGCGTCGTGCCGGCCGAGGCCATCGCCCGCGAGCGGCCCGAGGAGCGGTCGCTCCTGCTCCCCGCGGCGGCGGGCGAGGTCATCCTGATCCACAACCACCTCTGGCACCGCTCGGCGCGGAGCACGACGGGCAAGGCGCGGCGCGCGCTCACGGTCTGCTACCTCGACGCCCGCACCACGTGCCGCCGCAAGAAACGCGCCCCGCGCGCGTTCTTCAAGGTGTTCCCGCGCGAGTAGATTTCTCTCCCCGCACGATTCCCCCTTTACGTGCGGGCGGCGGGGCGCGATACCCGCCGCATGAGCGAGCGCCTCGTCCCGATGATCACCGCCGATGAAATCCGAGCCCGCACGGCCGAGCTCGGCAAGCAGCTCACCGAAGACTACAAAGACAAGTCGCTCGTGCTCGTGTCGGTGCTGAAGGGCAGCTTCATCTTCGCGGCCGACCTCATGCGCGCCATCGACCTGCCGTGCCGCATCGACTTCCTGGGCGTGCGCTCCTACGGCGCCGGCACGGAGACCAGCGGCGTCGTGCAGATCACGAGCGATCTCACCCGCCCCATCGACGGCCAAGACGTGGTCATCGTCGAGGACATCGTCGACACCGGCCTCACCATCGCGCACCTCATGGACCTCTTCCGCACGCGGAACCCGCGCAGCGTCAAGGTGTGCGCCCTCTTGCACAAGCCGGCGCGGGCGCGCGTGTCGGTGCCGGTCGACTACCTGGGCTTCACGATCGAGGACAAGTTCGTGGTGGGCTACGGCCTCGACTTCGACGAGAAGTACCGCAACTTGCCCTACGTCGGCGTGATCGAGCGCGACTGACGCGCTCCGCTACTGCGCGGCCCAGCCGCCGTCCATGTTCCAGGCCACGCCGCGCACCTGGCTCGCGGCGTCGCTGCACAAGAAGCCCACGAGCTGGGCGAGCTGCGACGTGGTCACGAAGTCGCCCGAGGGCTGCTTCTCGCAGAGGAGGGCGCGCTTCGCGGTCTCCTTGTCGGTGTCGTCCTGCGCGGCGCGCGCGTCGACCTGCCGCTCGACGAGCGGCGTGAGCACCCAGCCGGGGCACACGGCGTTGCAGGTCACGCCGGTGCGCGCGGTCTCGAGCGCCGTCACCTTCGTGAGCCCCACGAGGCCGTGCTTCGCGGCCACGTAGGCGGCCTTCTGCGGCGACGCCACGAGGCCGTGCACCGAGGCGACGTTGACGATGCGGCCCCAGTCGTTCCGCTTCATGTGGGGCAGCGCGAGCCGCGTCGTGTGGAACGCCGAGGTGAGGTTCACGGCGAGGACCGAGTCCCAGCAGTCCACCGGGAAGTCCTCCACGCTCGCCACGTGCTGGATGCCCGCGTTGTTCACGAGCACGTCGATGCCGCCGAACTCGACCTCCGCGTAGCGCGCGAGGTCCTCGATGTCGGCCGCGCGGCTCATGTCGGCGCCGTGGTAGCCCACGCGCGCGCCGGGCCGCGCCGCGGCCTCCACCTCGGCCCGAGGCCCGCGCTCGTCGCCGAAGCCGTTCAGCACCACGTGGGCGCCGTGGGCCGCGAGCACCTTCGCGATGCCGAGGCCGATGCCGCTGGTCGAGCCCGTGACGACCGCCGTCTTTCCCGAGAGCATGCAGTTTACACCCTTCCTGGGGAGCGCGCTCCCCGACCTCTCGTCACGCGCGCGCCTCGCGCGCCTCGGGCCCGCTCCGCGCGCCGACGAAGTCGCGCACGATGGGGTAGATCGACTCGCGCCAGCGCCGCCCCGAGAACACGCCGTAGTGGCCGCACCCCGCCGCGACGTGGTGCCTTCGGTGCTCGGCGGGCACACCGGTGCAGAGCGCGTGGGCGGCCTGGGTCTGCCCGAGCCCGGCGATGTCGTCGTCGGCGCCCTCGATGGTGAGCAGCGCGGTGTCGCGGATGGCCGCCGGCCGCACGCGCTCGCCGCCCACCTCCCACGTGCCCCGCGCCAGCGCGAACTCCTGGAACACGAGGCGTACGGTCTCCAGGTAGTAGGGCGCGTCCATGTCGAGCACGGCGTTGTAGTCGTCGTAGAAGCGCTCGTGCGACGCGCGCTTCGCCTCGCCGTCGCTCCCCGTGAGGTGCCCGAGCCAGTACTCGACGTGGGCGTCGATGTGCCGCGACGGGTTCATGGCGACGAACGCCGAGAGCTGCAAAAACCCCGGGTAGACCCGGCGGCCGCGCCCCGGGTAGCGCCCCGGCACGGTCTTGATGAGGGTGCGCTCGAACCACGCGAGGGAGCGCTCGGTCGCGAGGCGGTTCACCTCGGTGGGGCTCCGCCGGGCGTCGACCGGGCCGCCCATGAGGGTGAGGGTGCGCGGCGTGGGCTCGCCGGCCTGGGCGAGCAGCGCGATCGCCGCGAGCACCGGCACCGTGGGCTGGCACACCGCGACCACGTGGAGCGCGGGCGCGCCGAGCAGGCGCACGAGCCGCTGCACCGTGTGCACGTAGTCGTCGAGCCCGAACGCGCCCTGCGCCACGGGCACCTCGCGGGCGCAGACCCAGTCGGTCACGTACACGTCGTGGTCGGCGAGCAGCGAGCGCACGGTGTCGCGGAGGAGCGTCGCGTGGTGACCCGAGAGCGGAGCGCACAGCAGCACCTTCGGCTGGGCCCGCAGGCGCGCGGCGTGCGCGGCGTGCGCGGCGTGCGACGCGTCGAGCGGCTCGCGGACGAACCGCACGAGGCGGCAGAACGGCTCGGCGTGCACCACCTCCTCGGTGATCCGCACCTCGCCGCCCGCGGCGGTGGCGCGCGCAAGGCCGAACGCGGGCTTCTCGTAGCGCCGGGTCAGCCGGTGGAGCAGCGCGTGCCCGGCCCCGACCACGCGCGCCCCGGGCACGTGCGCGAGCGGGCTCTTCTCGTGGGTGAGGAGGCGGGCGGTGGCGCCGGAGACACGCGCCACGGGGTCGAGGCACGCGCGCTGGAGCTCATGGAGGCGGTAGAGCATGGGTCTGGTTGGCGCGGGGTCTCGCGCAGAGACCCAGTATGTGCACCTGCAACAATTTGTGCAACGCAATATTTGCGTCGGTGCGCTAGGACAAGCTCTCTTCGGCGCGTGCGGCCGCACGACTGGTGCGTCGCACAAGAGGCGGCCACGGCGCCGGCGGGGCTACTCGGACCCGTCGAGGCCGCCCAGGTAGCGGTTGGGATCGTTCAGGAAGTGGACGCGGCGCTTCGAATCGGGCGCACGCGCGAGGCGCTCGCCCGGTGAACCCGCGACCGGCGCTCAGCGAACCTTCCGGTACGTGGAGGTCGCGGGGCCCGCGCCGTCGTTCTGGTCGAGGACGAGCAGCGTCGGCGAGCAGCGATACCTCGCCCTCTGGGGGAGGGCGTTGAAGCCGAGCTGATCGCGCGGGACGGGCATGTCGATCGTTCGGCCGGCGACCCGTGAGGACACGGCGAACTGCCACGTGTTCTGCGTCGCGGTCGTCTCGAGGGTCCCCCCCGCCGCGCGCCACGGTCCGGCCATGAACCCGTTCGCCGTCACGGTCGATCGGACCTGGGCCGAGCCCGGCGTGCCCGCCGCGGTGACGTCGATCGAGAGCCCGCGCGGGTCGGCGCGAAGGGAGGACTCGGTGAACGCGAGGCGGATCGTCCCGCGGACCACCGGCTGCGTCGGCGAGCCCATCAAGGTCCTGAACGTGGTCGAGACCGCCGGGTTCGGATCGAGGTCCCATGTCCCGAGCAGGCACCGGTCCTGACCGACGACGGGGCCGGAAGCGTCCGGCGCCGGCGGCCCCGCGTCTCGGGCCTCGTCGAGCGGCTGGAGGAGGACCCGCGCCCCCTGGGATCCACCGCTCAGGGCGAGCAGGAGGCCTCGCTCACGCGCGACCTGGACTCCGCCGCTCGGGCACGCGCTCGCCACGAAGCAGTAGACGAGCTCGCGATCACCCGCCCAGCTGAAGCCCGCGCGCGCCGTATCGACCGCTCCGCTCGTGGCGACCGTCGCGAACACGCCTCGCCCCGCGCCGAACGCGAAGACGCGAACTCCACGCAGGTCCGAGGCGAAAGACACATGGGTCACCTGCTGCACCCCGTCGCCCGCCAGCACTTGGATGCCGCGACTCGTGGTCGTGAGGGTCTCCCCCTCGGCTGGGCGGCGCCAGAGGTTCGCGGCTGGGGGAACGAAAGGAGGGGTCCACTCCGGGACGGTACCGAGGGGCGACGGGCTGAAGTCCCAGCCCGGCTCTCCGTCCACGTTCAGCTCCGCCTTCCTCAGCGCCTCGCTGGCCCAGCTCGTCAGGACCCCCGCCCGGAGCCCCTCGACGATGGCGAGCGCCGCGGAGGACGAGCCGGCGTTGACGAGCGCGGCGCCCCTCCTCGCGATCTCACCGGCGGGCACGCCATGGCGCTGGGCTCGGAGGAAGAGGGAGAGCCCTCCCTGGTACGGGTTCACGTGGATGTCGAGCATGCCTGGGAGCTGCGGCGTGCCGTCGAGCATGACAGGCCAGTCCAAAGGGAAAGGGCCGACCGTCGTCCACGCGACCCACTGCGCGAACCCCTCCATGACCCAGCCGACCTTCGAGAAGGTCGTGCCGATGTTCACCCATGCATACTGCATACAATGCGTCAGCTCGTGGACGAGCACGAAGCGCCGGTAGGCCATCGCGGCGCTCGGGAGCGTGGGCGAGACTTGGATCAGGCACCGCCCCGTGTTCGGGTTCTCGTCGGGGCGGAGCAGCCGGTAGCTCCACGCCTCTTGAACGACGGGGATGGCCTTGGCGTCCGCCCCGCGCGCGTCGATCGACTGGCCGGGCGGGAGCACGAGAACATCGACGCGACCGCTCGACTCCCCCGGCGTGAGGAACGACTCGACGGCGTTCTTCGCCCACTCCATGTCGGCCTTGAAGGCATCGGCGACCGGCGCGCCCCCGTCGAACCAGTGGAGCTGGTTCTTCACGGCGAGCGGCCGGCGCGGCGCCAGCGCGTCCTCCACCGCGCGCTTCTGGTCCGGCTTGAGCTCGGTCCAGTGCTCGCGCACCCACAGCACGGGCAGGGTCGAACAGAAGGGCAGCGAGTCGTCCGCCGGGGGCGGCACGACCCCAGGGATGGGTCCTACGGTCGCCGCGAACGCCTTCAGGGCGACGTCGACCGGGACGGCATCGTGACCAATGCCCTTCGTAATCTCGGTCCACGCGGTCGGCGTCACGGCCGGCTCGCTCCGCCGCGACCGGTAGTAGACGGCCCCGGCGACGAGCGCCGCCCCGGCGACGAGCGCGGTCGCCGAGCCCCCGATGATGGCCAAGATTGTCCCTCGTCTCATGTACCCAGCCTATCGGGGCTTGGCGGCCTTGGAGCGGCCCGTCTACCGAGCGGGGTCACTCCCCCTTCGCGAAGAGCCCGCGTCGGCGGCGCGGCCCTTCGCAAGACGCCAACCGAAACGAGCGGTCCAGATCCGCTCGGCGCGAGGCCTGTCAAGCGACCACGTGGTGCGCGCAACACGTTCTCGGGCGGGCGAGTTGCGGGTACGTTGCGGGCGATGCCGAGGCGCCGCGACTCCCGTAGGGGCTCCCTCGCCGCGCGCTCGGCGGGGCGAGCGACCGCGGCGCTCGTGGGCCTCCTGGCCCTCGCGACCCCGAGCGCGGCGTGGGGTCGCCCTCAAGCGCGCCTCCTCCACGTGCGTGAGCCGGGGGCCGAGCGGTGTCCCTCCGCGGAGCAGCTGCGGTCCCGAGTCGCCGAGCGCCTGGGCTACGATCCGTTCCGCGACGACGCGTCGATGACCGTGCGCGCGGCGTTTCGACTCGACGAGCGCCAGGACCACAAGCTCGCGGCGGACGTGGAGGCGTTCGACGACCGCTCGGCGCTGCTCGGGCGACGAAGCCTCGCGAGCACCGACGAGACGTGCCGCGATCTGGCCGACAGCGTCGTCCTCGCGGTGACCCTGCTGCTCGACGCGCCCCCGTCGAGCACCTCCGCCGCGCCCGCGCCCGCGCCCGCGCCGGAGCGCCCTGCCGTGGCCACGACGCCGGCGCGTGAGGCCTCGGCGAGCCCGCCTCCCGCGCCCCCTACGCCCGCCCCCGCGCTCGCCTGGACCGTGTCGGTCGGCCTCGACCTCGTGGCCGGGGTGGGCTTCGCGCCGGCACCGTCGGTCGGCGCGCGCCTCTACGCGAGCCTCCGCCGCGGTCCCTGGTCCGTGGCGGCTGGCGGGCGGCTCGACCTGCCCGCCGAGGGGCGCTACGCCGCCGGTACGGTCGAGACCGCCGTCCGCTTGGGCGAGCTCGCCGGGTGTGGACACCTCGGGCGCGGGTTCCTCTGCGTCGTCGGCGCGGCGGGCGCCATCACGGCCGACGGGGCGAACGTGCTCCAGGCCCGACAAACCGTTGGACCCTTCGGAACGCTCGGGGCGCGGGTGGGCGGCGATCTGGCGCTCTTCGGACCGATCGCCCTGCGCGCCTCCGCCGACGTCGCGGCGCTGCTCGTGCGCACCCGCGTCACGGTGGGCCCGGAGACCCTCTTCACCACCCCCGCCCTGGGGGGCACGGTGGGAATCGGCCTCGTCGGTCGATTTCCGTGACGGATTCTCTCGCGGAGGGCGAATGTCGCTCGGGAAGCATGGATTTCCGCCGGATCTTCGACGAGCACGCCTCCTATGTCTTTCACTCTCTTGCCCGGCTCGGCGTGCCCAACCACCACCGCGACGACCTCGTCCAGGAGGTGTTCATGACGGTCCATGCGCTCTTTGAGGACTACGATCAGAGCAGACCTTTTCGACCCTGGGTGTTCGCCATCGCGTACCGGGTCTGCCTCCGGCACCGCCGGAAGACCGGGAGGAACCGCGAGCTGCTCGTCGAGAGCGACGCGCCTTCGACCGAGGCGGGACCGCACGAGGCGCTCGAGGGGGCGGAGGCGCGCGCGCGGGTCCGCGAGGCCCTCGCGAACGTGGAGGTCCACCGCCGCGCGGTGCTCATCCTCAAAGACATCGACGGACAGTCGATCCCCGAGATCGCGCACGCGCTCGGCATCCCTCTGAACACCGCCTATTCTCGCCTCCGGCTCGCGCGCGCGGACCTGGCCGCGGCGCTCACCGCGAAGCCCCTCACCGCGGGAGGTGCGGCGTGATGGACGACGAGCTCGACCCCGCGCTCGCCGCGCTCCTCGCGCCGGAGCGGGACGCCCCCGCGGTGGACGCCGCGCGCCTCGAGGCCGTGCGCAAGAACCTCGAGGCCGCGATCGCCGCGCCGACGGCGGTCCTGGACCCCTCGCCGCAGCCGCCCAGCGCAGCGCCGTCCGCGCCCGCCGCGAGCGGGCTCATGCGGTTGACCGGCATGTTCGCCTTGGGCCTCGTGGTGGGCGCCGCCGGCTACGCTACACTTGGACCGAAGCCCATGCCGCTCGCACCTCCCATCGAGCCCGCGCCCGTCGTGCTCTCGGTGCGATCGCCTGAGCCGGACCCCGCGCCGCCCGTCGCGCCACTGGCGCCACCTGCCACGTCGAGCCCCGCGCCCTCGAGCGCTCCCGCGCGGGCGGTCGTGTCCGCCCAGGCCTCCCCTGCCGCCTCCCCTGCCCCCCCTGCCGCCTCGAGCGGCGTCGCGCTCGCACCGACGGCACCGACGGCACCGACGGTGGAGCCGCCCGCACAGCCCGCGCTCGAGCCGAGCGCGCGGCCGCAGACTCTCCTCGACGAGGAGCGCGGTCTCCTCGAGCGGGGCCGCGTGGCCTTGGCCCGGCGCGACTGGGTGTCCTCGCTCGAGGCCGTGCGCGCGCACCGACAGCGATTCCCGAAGGGACAGCTCGCCGAGGAGCGTGACGCCCTCGAGGTCCAAGGGCTCGCGGCGGGAGGCCACACCGCCGACGCGCGCCGACGGGGGGAGGCGTTCCTCGCGGCCTATCCCCAGAGCATGCTGCGCGGCCGCATCGACGCCCTGCTCCGAGAGCTTCCCCGGTGAACACGCAAAATCTCTCACCTGGCGTGACGGAAACGGACCGGAGCCGCGAACAAGGGAATATGAAGACGCACTCTCACACTTCCCTCTTCGCGTTCGCCGCGTGGCTCGTCGTTGGATGTGGGTCGAACCTCAACATCGGAGACCCCGAGCCCACGCCCGCTCCTCCCGCGCCCACGGGCACGACCGCTTCACCCGATCCGACGCCCGCTCCGACGAGCTCCTCGCCCGCGCCTCCCCCTTCGTCGTCGCTCATGCCTTGTCCCACGGGCACGCTCTGCTGGGCCAACACGGAGTCCACGCGGAACGACCTGGTCTCCACCTGGGCCTCCGACGCGACGCGTGGCGTGTGGTCCGTCACGCGCCGCGGAGAAATCGTGCAGTGGGACGGCGCGAGCCAGAAGGTGAAGTTTCGGCTCGACGGGACCTTCGACGACGCGCTCGTGTGGGGCACCGCAGACGACAACGTCTACGCCTTCTTTCACAGGCCGAAGACGCCGTCGGAGCCCTTCGGCGCGACGACCGTCGTGCGCTTCCACGACGGGGCCTTTCAGGTGCACGCGAGCAGCGGCGCTTACGCGATCGGCGCGCTTCGCCCCGTTCAAGTGCCGAGGCTCGGCGTCGTCGCCGTCCTCTCGAAAGCGAACGATCCGGCGAGCGTCGCCCTCGTCGACGCCGACCTCACGCCGCAGCTCGCGCTCCCCGCGCTCCCGCTCGCGAGCGGGGACGGGACGATGGCCGACGAGACCTTCGACGCCGCCGCTGCGGTGAACGGCGACGACGTATTGTCGGTCTGGGTCTTGACGAAGGCCGGACGGGTCTTCCGATGGACCGAGGGGGGCGCGGCGTGGGCCGAGCTCAGGCCCTTTCCTCCGACGAGCGGCGGTCCCGGCGAGTATTCTGAAGTCTCGCGGGGGACCGGGATCGCGATCCGAGGGGAAGGGGTCCAGGTGATTCGAGACACATGGATCACGAGGATCGTCAACGGCAGCTATTCTCGTCGAGAGATCGCCACGTTGGAGGGGAGCGGATCCGTCGTCACGAGCATTCCACGAGGGGTCGATCCAGAAGAAATCCTTCCGCACGGCCGGTCGGTAACACCCGGATACGGGGGCGCTCGATTCGTGGGCGCGGGCGGGAGCTGTGGTGGTTTGGGGTGCGGCTGGTGGGGAACCGTCCACGCGCAGGTGGAGGGTGTGTGGACCAGGTTGGAACTTGCGATAGACGCAGGGTTTGTCCTGGGCAACGACCCCTACGGCGGGCTTCACGCGGCAGGTACGGGGGGCCAGTTGTACACTCGGCTTTCTACGCCCAGTGCCTCGCTCGACGCCAATTGGGTGCGCAGAGAGGGGCGGAGCCCATCGGACCGAGTCTTTGCGATCGACGCGCTCTCGGACGACGACGTGTGGGCGTTGGAGTCCCGCGAGGGGATCCACCGAGCACGGCACTACGACGGGCGCACCTGGTCCGAAGGGGTTGTTGCGCCAGGTCACAGCGGGGCAACCGGCCGCTTTGTGGAAGGGGTTGAGGAGGCGCCGCCCGGGGACACGATGGTCGCCTTGAAGGACAGCCTGTGGTTCAAGGGTTCCGAGGGCTTGTCCCGCTTGAAGGGCGGCGAGTGGACGACCTTCTCCCTCGGCGCGCCGGTGTCGCGGCTGGCGAAGGACGGCCCGGACTCGCTGTGGGCCATTAGCAACTCGTCACCGGCGGCGGGCGGCGTTCAGGTCGCGCGGCTCCATCGATGGGACGGGACAGCCTGGTCTGACTTGGGCAGCCCGTTCGCTCCGAACGAGTACATCACCGGCCTCTCGGCGGCGGGCGGTGTGGTGTGGGCGACAGGGGACGCCATCTATCGACGCGAGGGGGACCGCACCGACAAGATCGTGTGCGCTGGCCAGCCAACGGGCACCGCGTATTCCGCCGTCTTCGCGGTCGGGGACGAGGCGTGGGTCGTGGCGGCGACGGCGACGCCTCGGGAAACCACGCTGTTCCACGTTTCGGGCACGAGGTGCATGGTGGTGGGGACCCCCGCGGGGGAACAGCTGAATATTCGAAACATCGTCGGTGTCCGCGCCTCGGACGCCTGGGTCGTGGCCACGACGGTTGCGCCGACCGGCTACTCGCCTCGAGACCGGACCGAACCTCGGCTCTTTCATTGGAACGGGCGCACTCTCGAGCCCGCGAAGCTCGCGGTCGACCCCAAGTTCGTCTCGGCGTCGGTGTCGCCGCTCGGCACCCTCTGGGTGGGCGCCACCCACGGGGCCATCCTCCGGTCGGCGGTTCCGAAGCCGAACTGAGACGGTCGCTCCTCGACCGCGGGGCGCGAGAGCGGCGCCTGGCGGTCGTGCTAGAGAGGCAGCCATGAGCACGAAGCGCCTCCTCTTCCTCGAGAGCCTCCTCCAGAAGGGCACCGACGATCCCATGGCGTACTACGGCCTGGCGATGGAGTACCGCGGCGCCGGCCGCGTGGAAGACTCGCTCCGGGTGTTCGGCGAGCTCAAGGCGAAGAAGCCCGACTACGTCGCGATGTACCTCATGTGCGGGCAGCTCCTGCAAGAGGCCGACCGCAAGGACGAGGCGCGCGCGTGGCTCGAGGAGGGCATCGCCTGGGCGAAGAAGACCGGCAACAGCCACGCCCAGGGCGAGCTCGAGTCGGCGCTCGCGGCGCTGTAGCGGCGCGCTCGGCGCGGGCTCAGCGCGGGCGCTCGGGGCCGGCGTCGCCGCACGAGCCCCAGGGCGTCCAGCCGCCGTTCTCGCACACGAACAGATCCTCGCACCCGCAGCAGGCCGTCGCGCAGGCGAAGCCCGTCGCGAGCGGGCAGTCGGGGGGCTGGAGGGTGCGGCAGCCTGGCCCGCCCGAGGCGCCGGGAGGGAGCACGAAGCCCGCGTCGCGCGGCGACACCGCGGCGTCGGGCGGAGGCTGAACCGGGACGGCGGAGGCCTCGCGCTCCGGGCAGAGCTTCTCGAGCTCCCACGTGTTGTCCTCGCGGCAGAGGTACACGGCCTTGCACGTCGGGTCTTCGCACGCGACCCCGCGCGAGCGCGGGCAGCCGCCGTCGGGCACGTTGCGGCAGGGCTCGGCCGGGGGCGAGTCGTCGCGGCACGCGACCGTCGTCGCGCCCGCCGCGCCGAGCAGCAGGCCGAGGGCGACCGCGAACCGAGGGGCGAGCGTGCGAGACACGAGCGGCACGCGCGGAGCGTGGCACGGCCCCGCGGGGGCGTCGAGGCCCGCGCGCGCGCGCCGAAACTCGGGTAGCTTCGGGGCATGTCGACCGTGCGCTTCGCCCTCGCGTCCCTCCTGCTGCCCTCGGCGGTCGTGCTCGCCGCCTCCGCGTGCGGCGCCCCGCCCAAGGCGCCCGACGCCCCCGGCGCGGCGAGCTCTGGCGCCGCCTCGGCGCCCGCCGCCTCCGGGCCCGCGGCCGAGCCCACGAGCCCGCCCACGACCACGACCCAGCTCGACGCCGACGCGGGCCTCGGAACGAAGCTCGAGCCCAAGCGCTCCAGCGACGGCCGGAGCGCCGCCGACATCGACGCGGCCGTGAAGGCGCGCAAGGCCGACACCCGCGCCTGCTACGACAAGGTCGCCTCCAAGGACCCGAAGATCGAGGGCGACGTGCGCGTCTCGTGGACCATCGACCCTACGGGCGCGGTGACGAACGTCGCGGTCGACCCCGCGCAGACCAACGTGGGCGACGACGCGGTGGGCAAGTGCCTGGTCGAGGTGGTCAAGTCTCTTCACTTTCCGGCGAGCGCCAAGGGCTTCGAGACGCCGAGCGGCTACAAGTGGAATTTCCGGCGCAACATGGAGCAGTTCCGCGCGGCCCGCGACGCGGGGCTCATCCCGTAGCGCCGAGGGGGGCGTGGCTGCGGGCGCGGCCTGAGACCGGTGAGCCACCTGTGCCACCGAAGAGCTGCGGACGCCGCTAAGCGCGCGAGAGTTCACGGATCGGGCGCGGCACGCGGCTTGCTGATGGGCTAGGCATGAAGCCACTTCGCCTCCTCGCCCTCTCGATGTGCGCCACCGCGCTGCTCTCGGCGGCGCCGCGCGCGGCCGACGCCTGCTCGGGCCCCGTCTGCTACGGCCGGAACATCTACCTCCTGCCGACCGGCGCCGGCGCGAGCGTCCCCGCGAACGCGCCCGCGCTCGCGGTGTTCACGGGCCTCTCCGTCCCAGCGCCCACCGCGACGCTCGAGAAGATCACGGCGAGCGGCCGAGAGGCGATCCCGATCGGCCGCGGGACCACCGCGGGGCGACCCGACGTGCTGCTCCCCGCCGGGCTCGAGGCGGGCGCATCGTACGAGCTCACAGTCGCGTCCGAGGGCGATTGCCCGTCGACCGTCAAGGCGGCCTTCACCGCCGCGCCCGCCGCGCCGAAGCCCACGACGCTCGGCACGTTGCGCGTCACGGCGAGCGGCGTGACCGCGCTCCGGCTCGGGTCCGGCGCGTCGTGCTCGGCGTCCGCGTCCGCGGCGCACGCGGCGTTCGAGGTCGCGCTCCCGGCCGAGGTCGCGCCCTGGGGCGCGCTCCTCCAGTACGAGACGTTCGTCGACGGCGCGCGGTGGTCGGCGAGCAACGACGCGACCCAACAGGTGCACCATGGGGGCAGCTGGGTGGGCATCGGCAAAGACGTGGTGTACGCGGTCTGCGACGAGAACACCGCCGCGACCTACCGCGGAGTGAGCGCGGGACGCCACCAGGTCGTCATGCGCGCCCGGCTCGCGGGCGAGCCGTCGCTCGCGCTCGAGTCGGCGCCGCTCACGATCGATCTGGCGTGCCCCGGCTCGGCGGACGCGGGCTCGCCCGACGCGGGCGGGGATCCGAGTGCGGCGGCGTCGGAGCTGGGCGGCGGGTGCTCCGCCGCGGCGGGCCCGGCCGGCGGCGCCCCCCTCGCCGCGACCGCCCTCGCGGTCCTCG
>DAORJJ010000035.1:0-24417 GCA_035439005.1 Polyangiaceae bacterium
GGCTCGCCGGCGCTGTCGGCCGCCGCGGGAGGCTCGCGCCCGTGGCGAGCTGGAGCGCCGCCGAGCGCACCTTGGAGACGTCGGTGCCGCACTGGACCATCGCGCGGTACGCGGCCGACGTCGTGTCCTGGCAGAGCGCGAAGAGCAGGTGCAGGGCCGTGGGGGCGCGGCTGTCTTTCTCGCCCCGCGCGAGCGGCGCCCGCTGCACGGCGCGCTGCGCGAAGTCCTGCGCGCGGGTCACGGCGCGGAGCAGGGCGTCGGGCGAGCCGTCGGTGGCTACGCGCGCGGCGCGCAGCAGCGTGTCGCCGTCGAGGCGGCGGTCGGCGAGGAGCTGCGACACGTCGCCCGGCTTCGCCGAGAGCGCCGCGAGCACGTGCGCGGTCGAGAGGCGCTCGCCCCGCGTCTTCGCGAGCTCCTCTGCGGCCTTGCGGATTTCAACGAGCTCGGGGGCGGCACGACTGGTCATCGGAGTAGGTGGTCGCACGGGGCGCCGAGGTGGGCCAAAAAAAGAGCGCGCCGAGCGCCCCCCTGCCTTGCCTCCGCCGGCGTCGTGCCTATAACTGACCAGCCGGTCACAATGTCCCGAGTCGCCGATCCCACCGCCCGCATCTCGCTGCTCCGCGCCGCCGAGGAGGTCTTCGCCAAGAAGGGCCTCGAGGCCGCGAAGGTCGAGGAGATCGCGCGCCTCGCGGGGGTCTCGAAGGGCGCGTTCTACCTGCACTTCGCGGGGAAGGAGGAGGCGTTCCTCCAAGTGGTGGAGGCGTTCCTCGCGCGGTGTGGCAGCCTCCTGCGAAGCCCCTCGGCCGAGCTGCTCGACAGCAAGCAGGGCCAAGACATCGCCGAGTGCGGCGTCGACGAGAACGTCGAGCTCTTCGAGTTTCTCTGGCAAAACCGGGCCATTTTGGCGATCTTGCACACCTGCAAGGGCGACTACGCCTACCTCTTCGAGGCGTTCCGCCGCGATCTCCTCAGCAACGCCAAGGGCTGGGTCGAGCTCTTCATGCGGCGCGGCCTCTACCGCGCCGACCTCGACCCCCAGCTGGTCGCCACGCTCATGGTGGGCGCCCACGGCGAGCTCGCCAAGGCCATGCTCGCGTCCGAGCGCAAGCCCCCGCTGCGCGACTGGCTCCTCGCCACGCACCGCGTGTTCGCGCTGGGCCTCACCGCCGACCACAAGGCGAGCACAATCCCGCGGGCCCCCTCTTCCCGTGTGACCCTGCCGACCTCAGAGTCCGGTCTCGGAGCGCACCGCGCGGCCGGCGCGCCGCGGCGCGCCCCTCGGCCCCGGCGCCCCGTCGGCTGACCCGCCCCGCCCGTGACCACGCGAAACGCTGGAAATAACACAGAAAACCCATGCAGACAGGCAGCCCGCAGTTGGAGCCCGAACACACCTACCCGAGCACGTCGTCCGTGGCGCCCGCGCCCTCGAAGAGCGGCGGCCGCGTCGTGCTCATCGTCGGCCTGCTCGCCGGCCTCGGCCTCGCGGGGATCATGGGCCTGCGGGTGACCCAGGCGCTCCAGAAGCGGAAGGACACCGCCACGGAGCGCGCCGTCGCCGCGGTGGAGTTGGCGAAGCGCCCGCCGGTGTCCGTGGCCTCGCCCACGCCCATGCGCTGGAAGCCGCGGGTCGAGCTCACGGGCACGCTCAAGCCGTGGCGCGAGGCCGAGATCGGCTTCGAGACCCCCGGGCGTCTGGTGAAGCTCAACGTCGCCACCGGCGACACCGTGAAGGCCGGCGCGCTGCTCGCCGTGCTCGACGCCTCGCGCGCGGGCGCGCAGGTGAACCAGGCCGTGGCGCAGACCAAGGCCGCCGAGGCGAACCTGGCCATCGCGGAGGACAACCTCCGCCGCACCGACGCGCTCATCGCGACCAAGTCGATCCCCGAGGCGCAGGCGGAGCAGGCGCGCCAGCAGGTCGCGCTCGCGCGGGCCCAGCTCGACGGCGCGCGGGCCACCACGAACCTCGCCCAGCAGGGCGCGGGCATGCACTCGATCGTCGCCCCCTTCGCCGGCGTGGTCACGCGCGCGCCCACGGCGATCGGCAGCGTGGTGAACCCCGGCGTGCCGCTCATCCGCCTCGAGGACGTGTCGCGCTTTCGGCTGAGCGCCACGCTGAGCGAGCAAGACGTGAGCGTGGTGCGCCTCGGCTCGCCCGTGACGATCGCCTACCAAGGCCGCACCGTGGTCGGCAAGGTCATCGCGGTCGTGCCGTCGCTCGACCAGGCCACGCGCCGCGCGCCCGTCGAGATCGAGGTCCCCACCGACGCGACCTCGAAGCTCCTCGGCTACGGGTTCGTGCGCGCGCAGATCGACGGCACCGACGAGGTGAGCGCCCTGCGCGTGCCGGCGGCGGCGCGGCGGGTGGGCTCGCAGAACGAGGTCGTGCGCGTGGTCGACGGGAAGGCCCAGCGCGTGCGCGTGGTCCACTCGGTCGACACCGACGGCTCGTGGATCGTGACGAGCGGCCTCGCGCCGACCGACCAGCTCGTGCTGAGCCCCTCCGACGATCTGCACGAGGGTGATCCCGTGGAGATCGCCGCGGCCTCGCCCGGCAAGCCTTGACGCGCCAGACCCCTCTGGAGATCCGCCCGTGAACATCTCATCGATCGCCATCAATCGCCCGGTCTTCACCGTGATGGTCACCCTGGCCCTCATGGTGCTCGGGGTGATGGGCTACATGCAGCTCGGCACCGATCTCTTCCCGGACGTGTCGTTCCCCGTCGTCGCGGTCACCGTGCCGTACCCTGGCGCGGCCCCCGGCGAGGTGGAGCAGCTCGTCACGCGCCCGCTCGAGGAGGCCGTCGTCTCGCTGAACGGCATCGACCGCGTGAAGACCTACTCCCGCGAGGGCTCGTCGCAGGTCATCGTCCTGTTCAAGCTCGACGTCGACATCCAGCAGGCGGCCACCGAGGTGCGCGAGCGCGTCGCGCAGACCCGCTACAAGCTCCCCACCGAGACCAAAGAGCCCATCATCAGCCGCATCGACGTCGGCGCGGCGCCGGTCATCACCTACACCCTCGAGGGCGGCGGGCGCTCGCTCTCCGAGACCGCGAAATTCGCGCGCGACGTCATCAAGCCGTCGCTCGAGCAGGTCGAGGGCGTCGCCGCGGTGAACGTGCTCGGCGGCGCCGAGCGCGAGGTGCACGTCGACCTCGACCTCGCGCGCATCGACGCGCTGCACCTCTCGCCGATCGCCATCCTCCAGCAGCTCCGCGCCCAGAACCTGAACGTGCCCGCCGGCCACTTCGACGAGGGCGTGAAGGAGATCAGCGTCCGCACGGTGGGCGAGCTCCGCACGGTCGAGGCCATCCGCGACACCATCGTGGCGACCACGAAGGACGGCTCGAGCGTGCGCCTCTCGGACATCGCACAGGTGGAGGACGGCTACGAAGAGCTCCGCATGCGCATCCGCGCGAACGGCACGCAGGCCGTGTCGTTCGACGTCGTCAAGCAGTCGGGCAAGAACACGGTCGCCGTCGCCGACCTCGTGAAGGCCAAGCTCGCGGGCCTCGAGCGCACGTTCCCGGAGGGGTACAAGGCGTCGGTCATCGTCGACCAGTCGAAGTTCATCCGCGAGAACGCGCACGAGGTGGAGGTCGCGATCCTCTTCGGCGGCGCGATGGCCATCCTGGTCATCCTGATGTTCATGCTCGACCTGCGCTCGACGCTCATCAGCTCGGTCGCGCTGCCCACGAGCGTCGTCTCCACGTTCTTCGTGATGTACGCGCTCCACTTCACGCTCAACATGATGACCCTGCTCGCGCTCTCCCTCGCGATCGGGCTCCTCATCGACGACGCGGTGGTCGTCCGCGAGAACATCTCCAAGCACCTCGAGCGCGGCGTCGAGCCTCGCCGGGCCGCCCTCGAGGGCACGCGCGAGATCTCGCTCTCGGTGCTCGCGACCACGCTCACCATCGTGGCCGTGTTCGTGCCCGTCGCCTTCATGAGCGGGATCGTCGGGCAGTTCTTCCGGCAGTTCGGCCTCACCATCACCGCCGCGGTGCTGGTGTCGCTCTTCGTCGCCTTCACGCTCGATCCCATGCTCTCGAGCCGCTTCTCCAAGGCGCACGTCGCCGGCGCCAAAGATCCGTGGATGCCGCTCAAGCGGCCCTTCCTGGCCGTGTTCGAGGGCATCGAGGGCGTCTACCGGCGCGTGCTCGGCTTCGCCTTGCGCAACAAGCTGGTGGTCGGCCTGGGCGCGTTCCTCGCCCTCTTCTCGATCGGCCCCGTGGCGGGGCTCATGGGCAACGAGTTCGTCAACCAGGAGGACCGCGGCCAGTTCGTGCTCGAGGCCGAGCTGCCCGCCGGCACCAAGCTCTCCGAGACCGCGCGCCTCTCGCTCCCCGCGGAGCTGAAGGTGCTCGAGGACAAGAAGTTCGTCACCGTGCTCTCCACGCTCGGCGCGGCCGGCGAGGTGAACAAGGTGCGCTGGCGCGTGGTCACCGTGCCGAAGAGCAAGCGCGACGTGCCGCTCGCCGACCTGAAAGACCGCGCGCGGGAGATCGCGTACGCCGCCATGCCGGGCGCCAAGATCACCGTCACCGATCCCCCGTTCGTCGAGGGCGCCGCCACCGAGGCGCCCATCATGGTGCAGGTCCGGGGCGCCACGTACGACGAGCTCGCGCCGCTCGCGCACGAGTTCGAGCAGGCGATGCGCGCCATCCCCGGAATGGCTGACCTGCAGGTCAAATACAGCCCGGGTCAGCCCGAGCTCCGCGTGCGGGTCGACCGCGACAAGGCCGCGCGCGCCGGCGTGCCCGTGGCGCAGATCGCGCTCGCCCTCCGCGCCTCGGTCGAGGGCGACGAGGCCGGCAAGATGCGCCAGGGCAAAGACGAGGTGCCCATCCGCGTGCGCCTCCGCTCCGGCGACCGCGCCAACGTCGACGACGTGCTCCGCATGACCGTGCAGACCCCGAGCGGCCCCATGGCGCTGGCCGACCTCGCGACGGTCGAGCGCGGCGAGGGGCCGAGCGTGATCGAGCGCGAGGACCGCGAGCGCCAGATCGTGATCTGGGCCTCGACCAAGGGCCGCTCGCTCGGCGAGATCGTGCCCGAGCTCACCGCCTCGTTCGCGAAGATCAAGCTGCCGCCGGGCGCGAGCTACCACTTCGACGGGCAGATCCGGCAGATGACCGAGACCAACGGCTCCATGGGCGCCGCCATGGGGCTCGGCATCATCTTCATCTACCTCATCCTCGCGTCGCAGTTCGAGAGCTTCATCCACCCGCTCACGATCATGCTCACCCTGCCGCTCGGCTTCGTGGGCGCGTTCTACGCCCTCTTCATCGCGCAGCGCACCATGGCGATGGGCGCGATGATCGGCATCATCCTGCTCATGGGGCTCGTCACGAAGAACGCGATCCTCCTGCTCGACCGCGCGCTCGTGCGCGTGCGCGAGCACGGCGACACGCCCCTCCAGGCGATCCTCGCGGCGGGCCCGGAGCGCCTCCGTCCGATCCTCATGACCAGCGCGGCGATGATCCTCGGCATGTTGCCCACGGCCACCTCGAACGGCGAGGGCAGCGAGTTCCGCTCGCCCATGGCCATCGCGGTCATCGGCGGCGTCATCAGCTCGACCATCCTGTCGCTCGTGGTCGTGCCCGTCGTCTACCTCACCATCGAGAACACCAAGGGCTTCCTCGGCCGAATGTTCGGCGGCAAGGCCGCGCCCGGCGCGCCCGGCGACGCGCCGTCCCCGGCCGAGTAGCGTCTCCCCGACGGTCAACCCGCTTGACCGACGCCGCGGCTCGTGTCCACCTTTCGGACACATGGCCGGAGGACGACGAGGCGCGGCGAAGGCCGCGAAGGGGGAGGGCGGCACCTGCGAGGAGCTGCTCGCGGCCGCGCAGGCCGCCCTCGACCGCGCCGAGTTCCGGCGCGCCCGAGGGCTCGCGGAGCGCGCCGTGGCCCTCGCCGACCGCGACCCTCGCGGGGGCGCGCGCGCCGCGAGCCGCCGCCTGCTCGCCACGGCGCTCTTGCTCGACGACGACGCGGCCGAGGCGGAGCGCGTCGCCGGCGAGGCGGTGCGGGTCGCGAGGACGGCCCGGTCGTACCGCGACGAGGCGCTCGGGGAGCTCGTGCTCGCCGACGTGCGCCGCGCCGCCGGCGAGTACATCGCCGGGCTGAAGCACGCCGCGCGGGCGCGCACGCTCGCCGCGCGCGCGAAGGACCCGACGACCGAGCGCATCGTGCTCGCCGACTACGCGCTGCTGCTCGGGCGCCTCGGCGATCACGAGCGCGCGCGGGAGGCCTTCGAGGTGCTGCTCGCCACGCCGCTCGACGACCTGCCCCCGTCGCGCGTGTTCCGTGTACTTTACAACTTGGCGGGCGTGCACCGCGCCGCCGGGCGCTTCTCCGACGCGTTCGTCGTGCTCGATCGCGCGTCGCAGCTCGTGGCTTCGGCCGAGCACGGCGGCGCGGGCGGCCACGCCGACTGGGCCCTGCGCCACGCGCGCGTGATGACCCTGCTCGACGTGGGCGCCTTCGAGGCCGCGGACGCCGCCCTCGGCGAGGCCGCGTTCGACGACGACGCGCCCGCGTGGCAGCGCGCCCAGCACCTCGCGCTCGAGGCGTCGTTCGCCCTCGAGGGCGCGGGCGACGCCCGCCGCGCCGTCGCGCTCGCCGAGCAGGGGCTAGCGCTCCCCGCGCTGCTGCGGCCCGTGCGCTTCGCGCTCGAGAAGGTGCGCGGGGACGCGCTCCTCGCGCTCGGGAGCCGCGCCGACGCAGAGCGCACGGGCATCGCCCTCATGGGGCCGCACGCCAACGCCGGGATCCGCCTGCACGCCGCCGAGGCCCTCGCCCTCGCCGCGCGCGCGGGTCCGCCCGAGGCGTGGCTCCTGCGGTGGCTCGGCGCGCTGGCCATCGCTGGCAGCGGCGCGGCCGGGCGCGTGGAGCATGAGGCGTGCGCGGCGCTCGTGAGCGAGCCCGACCCCATCGGCAGCCTCGCGCGCGCGACGTTGCCCGTGCTGCGCGCGCGCCTCGTGGATCGCACCCCGAGCCAGCATCGCGCGACCTTCCGGCGCTTGCTCCTGCGCGTCGAGCGCCGGCTCGCGGAGCAGCGCTCGCGCGGCGCGTCGACGGCCGCCGCGGACGCCCGGGTGAGCGAGCCGGTGCGGCGCGCGATGACCGCGGTCGGCCTCGTGGGGGAGGCGCCGGCCCTGCTGCGCGGCGTCGCCACGCTCGCGCGCGCGGCCCGCAGCGCCACGAGCGTGCTGCTCGTGGGTGAGACCGGCGCGGGCAAGGAGCTCTTCGCGCGCCTCCTGCACCAGCTCTCCGAGCGCGCGCGCGGCCCCTTCGTCGCCATCAACTGCGGCGCCTTGCCCGAGCCGCTGCTCGAGGCGGAGCTCTTCGGCCACGAGCGCGGCGCCTTCACGGGCGCCGAGCGCGCGCGCCGCGGGCTCTTCGTCGAGGCCGACGGCGGGACGTTGTTTCTTGACGAAGTGGCTGAAATGACACAGCAAATGCAGGTGAAGCTGCTCCGCGTGCTCGAGGACCGCGAGGTGCGCGCGCTCGGCGGCGGGCGCGCCCGCAAGGTCGACCTGCGGGTGGTGGCCGCGACCCACCGCGCCTTGCCGGAGCTCGTCGAGCGCGGCGCGTTCCGCCAGGATCTCTACTATCGCCTCGCCGCCATGACGGTGCCCGTGCCTTCGCTCCGCGAGCGCATGGAGGACATCCCCCTCGTCGCGCGGGCGCTCCTCGCCCGGGAGCCCACCACGCGCGCGCACAAGCTCGACGTCCCCGCCTTGGCGGCGCTCTCCGAGCACGCGTGGCCCGGGAACGTGCGCGAGCTCGGCAACGTGCTCCGCGCCGCGGCCGCGCTCGCCGACGGCCCGCTCATCGGGCGCCCCGACATCACCGCCGCGATGGCGCGCGCGCCCGCCGCCGGACCCCGGCCCGAGCGCGAGCTCGCCGAGACCACCCTCGCGGCCCTCCGCGCGCGCCACGAGGCCGAGCTGCGCGAGCTCGTCGGCCGCGCGATCGCCGCGGCGGACGGCAACAAGCGCGAGGCCGCGCGCGCGCTCGGCCTGAGCCGCCAGGGCCTCTACCGCGTGCTCGAGCGCCGCGGGTGACACCAAGCGAGCCGCGTCGCGCGACGGAACGGTGGTAGCCTCACGCCTCCAGGCACGCTCGAGGGCACATGGCGACAACCGAGACCAAAGACAGGCGCGTCGGGACCCGCGTGGGGCGCTACCTCGTCGAGAGCATCATCGGCCTCGGCGGGATGGCCACGGTGTACGCCGTGGTCGACGACGCCGGCGCGCGCTTCGCGATGAAGATCCTCCACCGCCCGCTCACCGCCGACGACGTGGCGGTCGCGCGGTTCTTCGAGGAGGCGTACCTCGCCAACAGCGTGAAGCACCCCGGCGTCTGCCTCGTCACCGACGACGGCGTCTCCGAGCTCGATCGGTGCCCCTACCTGGTCATGGAGCTGCTCGCGGGGCAGACCCTCGAGGAGCGGCTGGCGGAGGAGGGCTGCCTCACCATCGGCGACGCGCTCGACATCGCCATCGCCCTCGCCGACACGCTGAGCCAGGTGCACGGCGCGGGCATCGTCCACCGCGACATCAAGCCGCCGAACGTGTTCCTCACCGCGAGCGGCGTGAAGCTCCTCGACTTCGGCGTGGGCAAGAGCCGCGCGATCGCCATGAAGACGGCCGCCGGCACGCTGCTCGGCACGCCCGCGTACATGGCGCCCGAGCAGGCCCAAGGAGCGAGCGTGGTCGACGGGCGCGCCGACGTCTTCTCGCTGGGCGCGGTGCTGTTCCAGTGCCTCGTGGGCGAGCGCATCCACGAGGGCAAAGACGACTACTCGGCGTGGTTCGCGGCCGCCACGGAGCCCGCGCGCTCGCTCGCCACGGTCGCGCCCGAGGCGCCGCGGGCCCTCGCGCACCTCGTCGACAAGGCGCTTGCCTACGATCGCGAGCAGCGGTGGGCGACGGCGACGGAGCTCCGGGCCGAGGCGCGCCGCGTGCGCGCGTCGCTCAGCGACGAGCAGGCGCAGTCGCGGCGCCGCCCCGGCCACGACGGCTCGTTCTTCCGCATGATCGAGGACCTCATGCCCTCGGTCCGCGAGCCGTAGCCCGCGGCGCTGCCGTGGGGTCGAGTGGCGCGCGTAGGTACGGCCCTCACCGGGCTTTCCGAGTTCACGAGCGCCCCTCTCCCCTTGTGGGAGAGGGGCCCGCGGGCCGCGCATGTCTCGCGCGGGGGAGAGGGCCCGCGGGGGCACGCGGGCCGCGCACGGGCACGGGCACGGGGGAGATGGCCCCGGCTGGGAGCTGCGGCAGCGGAACCGGGAGGGCGGGGATGACCGGCTGCCCCTCGCATTACCTCGTGACTGTGACCGCCCCCGAGCCGCACGTCACTACGCACGGCCCCGCCTGCGGCACCACCACACACACAAAACAATCGGGAAATCCTCCCGGAGGCGGCGTTGCATGGAGCGCTCCGAGCCCGCCGACGGCTACCGTTCGATGCTGGCTGCTTTGGTCGTCGTATCTCGTCGGGAGCCCGGTGAGATGCACGCTCGGCTCTATCGCCAAGTGCGGCGCGAGGTCCTGGGCCGTCGGCAAGTCTTGTCGCGCAAACGGCGTGGCGATCCACACCCGCGCGGTGGCTGTGGCCGTTCCGAGCTGCGGCCCCCTTGCGCCATCCGAGCCGTGATGCGCGAGCTTGTAGACGTCGTGCGAGACCGCCTGAGTAAACATGGCGGTCGCGTCCGACCATCCCTTGCCCGGATTCTCCACCAGGTCGGAGCCGAGGAGCACGGTGCGCCCTTGCCACTCCACGATGAAAGCAGACGATGCGCGGTTGAAGTCGTGGTCCGATCCCCGGTTCCAGGCGTCGCGCGCCGCGGCACGCTCGGCTGGGCTGGGCGAGATGACGTGAACCTTGGCGCCGCCGAGCGCCTCGACGTCGCCCTGCTTCATGTCCCACCGCGACGTCTCCCGATCTTCCCATCGCGAGAGCACCGCGGCGATCGCTTGCTGCACTTGGCCACTCTTCAGCGCGGGCTCCAAGTCCCACGAGCCGTCCGCCGTCTTGGTGTCCGGCGAGGGCACGATTCCGAGCTTGGGCCATCGGCTGTCGCCCGGCTTCGTAAAGGCATTCACGAGGTCCGAAAAGCCCGAGGCATGGTCGAGGTGCGGGTGCGTGAGGGCGAGCAGGCTGGGGCGCGCTTCGTAGTGGTCGAGGAGCCTCCGCGCGAGGCCCCTCCCACCCGATCGACAGCTATCCACGACCATCCACGCGCCGTATGGCGCATGCACCACGACCGACTCGCCCGTGCCCGGTCCGAGCACGAAGACCGTCAGCGCGTCATTCCAAAGCGGAGGCAGCGGCACGGATGTAACGGTCGGGCGGGAAGCCGAGCTCGAGGGATGGAAGCGCGTTCGCCTGCGGCTGCCAGCTCAGGAAGCGCTCGGTGCCGTCGTCCAGCACGAGGTGCTCGACGAAGGTGCCGACCGCGAGACGGAAGCCTCTGCTCCGCTCGGCGCCCAATGCCGCGAGCTCGTCGCGCGTGAAGTTGACGTATCGGTACGAGGGCGGCCCGTCTGCCGCGCGCTCGCCCATGAGCACACGCGCGCCGCGCTCACTCACGTCGCAGATACGACCGGGCCGATAACGCGTGACCCGGCGCGGGTCCGCGGCGTCGAAGAGCGCGGGGTTCTTCCAGCGGCTCTCGATCGCGAGAGCGGGCGGAAAGACGTTGGTCTCGCTCTCCACCTCGCGCAGGAGAGTGAGGCGCAGCTCGAGCGAGCGAAACGCCGGCCGGTCGCGCAAGGACCGAGGAAAGGCCGAGAGCACCCGCTCGGCAAAATCGAGCTCGCCCCGATGGAGCAACAGCGCGGCGAGCGGGAGGTGGAGCTGGCGGACGAGGAGCGCGGGGTCGACCCCGTCGTCGTATCCAAGCTCGCTGAGCGCTTGCGCCCAGGCGTCGTCGGCTTCGGCCATTCGGCCCACGGTGACCAAGAACGTCGCGTAGCGGCCGTGGTAGCGCGCGCGCTGGGGATGGAGGGCGCGGGCCTTTTCGTAGCCAGCCTTCACGCGGCTCGCCTGCTTGCCCTGCGCGTCGAGGTTGAACGCGAGGTAGTGGTGCGCGTACGCGTCGTTCGCGTCGTAGGCGAGGGCACGCTCGTACGCCGCTACCGCGTCTTGGTACCGTTTGGCGAGGCTGAGCTCCTTCCCAAGCAGATCGTATTGCTCGGAGAAGAACACCGCCGCAGAGAGCACGCCTGCCGCGTCGCGCGACTCGGTGAGGTGGTGCACCACCTCCACTTCGTGACGAGTCGCCTTGGAGAGGTCGTTCGCGGCGCTCGCCTCCTCGAACTGGCGCCGGTGCCAGGCGGCGATGGTGGTGTGCGCTTGCTCTGCGGAGAGGTCGGGAAGCCATCGCCCCTCGAGCGCTTCGTGCGCGATGACGTCGTGCACCATCGCGCCGGCGGGCGACTCGATGAAGACGACGTCTCTCAGGAACGCGTAGAGCTCAGGGGTTGCAGCGAGATCGTGCGCGAGATCGTGCGGGGCTCCCATGCGACAGAGCGCCAGCCGCGCGACGGCGCCGCGAAGCGCATCGGTGGAGACGGCGCTCCGAACGAGCTCGGGCGGGCTCCACCGCCGCTCCGCGAGATCGCGGGCGCGGGCGCCGTTCGCCACGCATGCCGCCGCGAGGCGAAGCTCGAGGGGGGAGTAGCGGGCTAGCCGCGTGGCGTCCTGCTCCATGAGGGCGGCGGCAGCGGCTTCCAGCGCCTTGTTCGACCATGCACGCTCGAGCACCTGGCGAGGGAGCGATGTAGGCTGCACGGAGACGACCGCGTGCGAGGGAACGAAGCCGCCGTGAGTCTGCTCTCCCGCGACGACCCGGAGCTTGTCCGCCGAGAGGATGGCGTGGCTCAGCTCGTGAGCGCAGCTCGCGAACACGCCGCGTCCGAGGGCGGTGCCGGGCGACCGAGGCTCGTCGAACAACACCACCGGCGCGGCGCGCACGAGCTCGCTCGTTACCCGCTCGAGCTTGGCGCGCCAGCCCACGCCGGGGTCGCGGACGAGATGGAGGAGATCGGGCGAGGTGATCGAGAGCTGGGACGCGAGGTCGATCAGCGCGGAGAAGGGAGCGTCCTCGTCGTGAGAGAACCCAAGTCGGACGAAGGGCCGGCCGCGCTCCGTGAGGCCGTCGCCGACCGCGTCCAACGTGGACGACTTGCCCGAGCCTTGACGACCGACGATGGAAAAGCGGCGCTGGTGGCCCTCGAGCCCAGCGAGCACGACCTTCGCCGCAGCCTCAGGCGTCAGCGCTTCCATGCGGTGGTCATAGCAGGCGGATGGAAATCGGGCCATTGCGGAAGGCTCTCGCCCCGAAGCAAGCTGACGGCGCTGCAGCGCGACCTGCTCGTGCGGGAGATTGCGGCCAACATCATCGCGCTCCTCGGCCGTGCGGAGATCAAGGACCTCGTCGATCTCCGGGACAGTACGCAGACCAATCCATGTCGTCGGGACGCCGCATATCTCGCGTGACGCTGTCTTCTTGGCGTGTGTTCATGGGGGGAGCGTAGATTGCCCGCATGCCGTGCGCTGCGCCCGCAGGTTGCTAGCAGTTTCGAGGGCCACGCGCCGGTCCCCACAAGCCTGGTAGGCGCCCTTGCTGGCAACGAGCGGCGGCACCCGGAGGTGCTTCGCGGCGCCGGAGGAGGCGCTTCGGCGTCACGCCGTTGCACCCTCTCTCACGGTCCCCTAGCCTGGCCTCCCGCACCCTGGACGCCGTTTTCCTCATGATCAAGCTCGAAGACCTCGAAGTCGAATCGTATGTCTCGGGCCTCGAGCCTTCGGGGCCGGTCCAGGTCATCTACGTGAAACACACGGGCGAGGGCTCGTGCACCGTCAAGTACGATCTCGCCGACGGCACCACGCGGGGTAAGACCCTCTTCCGGGACGACGAGCCCAAGCTCGCGCTCGTGAGCGCGACGCGCACCTGGACCTTCGCCGCGAAGCCCGAGGCCTTCAAGCTCGCCGCCGAGGCGCTCCGCATCCAGCTCGCGCACCTCTTCGATCCGATGATGGCCGTGCACACGTCGGACGTGGAGCCGCTGCCGCACCAAGTGTCCGCCGTGTACGAGGCGCTCCTGCCGCGGCAGCCGCTTCGCTTCGTCTTGGCCGACGATCCCGGCGCGGGCAAGACCATCATGGCTGGCCTCTTCATCCGCGAGCTAGAGCTGCGCGGGGACCTTGAGCGCTGCCTGATCATCGCCCCGGGGAGCCTCATCGAGCAGTGGCAGACCGAGCTCTCGACCAAGTTCGGCCTCCGCTTCGACATCCTCTCGCACGCGCTCGTCGAGTCGACGGCCAGCGGCAACCCCTTCCTCGAGCACCCGCGCCTCATCGCCAAGCTGGACCAGCTCTCCCGCAACGACGACTGGCTCGCGAAGCTCGACGCCGAGGGCGCACGGTGGGACCTCGTCATCGTGGACGAGGCCCACAAGATGTCCGCGAGCTACAAGCTCGGCAACGACCTCGGCACCACGAAGCGCTATGACCTCGGGAAGAAGGTCGGCAACCCCGAGCACACGCGCAACTTCCTCCTGATGACCGCGACGCCGCACAACGGCAAGGAGGAAGACTTCCAGGCCTGGCTCTGCCTCGTGGATCCGGATCGCTTCTATGGCAAAGCCAAGGAGAGCGTCGGGCCGGCCGACCTGAAGGACCTCATGCGCCGCATGGTGAAGGAGGAGCTGCTCAAGTTCGACGGCACGAAGCTCTTCCCCCCGCGCATCGCCACCACGCTCAAGTACAAGCTGTCGCCCGCCGAGAAAGACCTCTACGAGGCGGTGACCACCTACGTGCGCGAGCAGATGGGCCGCGCCGAGAAGCTTCAGGGGAAGAAGCGCGGGATGGTCGGGTTCGCGCTCACCATTCTCCAGCGCCGCGTCGCCTCGTCTCCCCATGCGATTTATCGGTCGCTGGAACGACGCCGCAAGCGCCTCGAGGTGCGGCTCGAAGAGATGAGGTCCCCCTCGCGGGCCGAGCGCGCCGAGCGAGAGCTCGATGAGCGCGACTACGACGAGGACGACCTCACCGCCGAGGAGCGCGAGCACATCGAGAGCGAGCTCGTGGCCACCGCCACCTCGGCGGTGAACATCCCCGAGCTGGCGGCCGAGATCGAGGTGCTCCGCGGGATCGAGCGCGACGCCGCCAAGGTCATCGCGGCGAAGGTCGACAAGAAGTGGGACGAGCTGTCGACGCTGCTTCAGTCGAAGGATGCTGAGATGTTCCTCCCAGGCGGGCGACGCCGGAAGATGATCGTCTTCACCGAGCACCGCGACACGCTCGACTACCTCATGCGGGAGATCGCCGGCGTGCTCGGCGACACGGAGGCCGTCGTCGAGATCCACGGCGGCACGCGCCGGGCCGATCGCCTGGTGGCGCAGGACAAGTTCCGTCAGGATCCGAAGGTGCTCGTGCTCGTCGCGACCGACGCCGCGGGCGAGGGCGTGAACCTCCAGGTTGCGAACCTCCTCGTGAACTACGACCTGCCGTGGAACCCCAACCGCCTCGAGCAGCGCTTCGGGCGCGTGCACCGCATCGGCCAGCGGGACACATGCCACATGTGGAACCTCGTGGCGTACGAGACGCGCGAGGGCGCCGTCTTCGAGCGCCTCTTCGCCAAGATCGAGCAGGAGAGCAAGACCCTCGAGGGCAAGGTCTTCGACGTGCTCGGGAAGTCCTTCGAGGAGACTCCGCTGAAGGACCTCTTGATCGAGGCCATTCGCTACAGCGAGCGACCCGAGGTGCGAGCCAAGCTCCTCGAGAAGGTCGACTGCGCCCTCGCCCACGAGCACCTGGAGGAGGTGATTCGGGAGAACGCCCTCACCGACGGGCTCTTCAGCCAGGAAGACCTCTACCGTGTACGCGACGACATGGAACGAGCCGAGGCGCGCAAGCTCCAGCCGTTCTACTTGCGCAAGTTCGTGGTCGAAGCGCTGGGCCGGCACGGCGGCGAGCTTCGCGAACGTGAGCCGGATCGGTACGAGATCAAACACGTTCCGGCGACGGTGCGAAAGCAGCACGCCATCTCCGGGGCGAGCCGGCGGACCGTCCTCGAGCGCTACGAGCGCATCACGTTCGACCGCACGCGCATCGATCTCTTGCACAAGCCCCGCGCGGATCTCGTTCATCCGGCGCACCCGCTGATGGCGGCGCTCATCTCGCTCGTCCACGAGAGCGACGGCGCGGCCCTGAACACGGGCACGGTGCTCTTGGATCCCACCGATCCTGGCGTCGTCCCGCGGCTCCTCTTCGTGCTCGACCACACGGTGCGCGACGCGTCCGCGAAGGCGACCCCCGCGTCGAGGCGCATGGAGCTCGTGGAGATCGACGCGACCGGCGTTGTGCGCCCCGCCGGCGCCGCGCCCTATCTCGGCTACGACGTGGTCCCGCCGGAGGCCCAGCCCGTGGTGGACGCCGTGCTCGCCCAGCCCTGGCTCGCGGGCGATCTCTCGGCCCGTGCGCTCGAGTGGGCCAGCGCGAACCTCGTCCGGCGCCACCTCGACGAGGTCACGGCGCAGCGAAACGCCATGGTCGGCAAGACGCTGAGCGCCGTCCACGAGCGACTCACCAAAGAGATCAACCACTGGGCGAAGCGGGCCAACGCCCTCACGATCGAGGCCAAGGCCGGCCGGCAGCCGAGCATGCAGCCCGAGAACGCGCTCCGGAAGAAGGACGAGCTCAAGGCGCGCCTCGTCGCGCGTACGAAGGAGCTGGAGGCGCAGCGCGAGCTAGCGAGCAACCCGCCCACCGTGGCCGGGTGCGCGTTGGTCCTTCCCCAGGGCCTCCTCGATCAGGCCTCCGGGAAAGGGCTCTCGCCGATGGCCGACCAGGCCGCGCGCGCCGAGGTGGAGCGCATCGCGATGGAGGCCGTGACGCGCGCCGAGAGAGCGCTCGGGTACACGGTGAAGGACGTCTCGAAGGAGAAGTGCGGCTGGGATCTCACCTCGACCCCGCCTCCTCCGGGGCTCTCACGCCACATCGAGGTCAAGGGACGTCACGCGCTCGCCGAGACTTTCACGGTGACGGCCAACGAGGTGCTCGAAGCGCTGAACCAGGGGGACAAGTTCCTGCTCGCGATCGTCACGGTGGACGGCGAGCGCGTGGAGGAGCCGGTCTACATCCGGAGCCCGTTCACCAAGGAGCTCGAGGCCGTGAGCGCGAACTATTCGCTGGCGCAGTACTTGGCGCGGGGGAAGAAGGCGGCGGAGGTGTAGGCGTAGGGAGCGGCGCGCTCACCGCGGCGACGCCACTCCGCCCTTGCGCTTGATATCGAAGCCATAGCGGTAGAGGTCTGGCACGTCGATCTTGCCAGGCTTGCGCCGCACCAGCACACCGATGTCGATGAGTTGATCGACTACGGCGGCCCCATCCTGCGTCCATGTGTCCGAGGAGTCGATAGGCCTCGCGACGAGCCGCCGAACCTCGGACTCCTCGAGGAACAGCACGGCGCCCTCGAGGTTCTGGAGGCGCTTCACTATTGGAAACTCTTCGCGTAGCTCGCTCACGCGGGCGAGGGACGTTTGCTTAAGCGCGAACGACAAGTCCGTAGGAGAGATGAGCTTGTCGGTCGATTGACCAGATTGGAGCGCTCGCTCGGCAGCTGTGCCCAGAAGAACGAGCAACGACCGAGGAACGACCCGAACTTGCCCGTCCTGGAGATGGTTGGCGATCCAGCGGTGCGTGAACCCCTTCTTCACCCCGGCGCCCATGACGCGCCCTGCGAGCGCCGTGGCGAAGCGATCGCGAACCTCCTCGGGCATGCGCTGCGGCATGGCGCCTCGGTCAGGCTCGTCAACCACCAGGCTGGGGTTCGCCGCATCCAGCCACTCGCGCAGCGGGGGAGACGCGGCCATGTGCCGCACCGCCGCGCGAAACAGATCCTCCACAGACCAGTCAAGGCTCACCGACTGTGCGCGCATCTTGGAGGCGTCCGGAAAGCGTGCCTCGGCGTGCACGAGGAGATCCTCGCGCAAGAAAATCTTCGGGCGAATGGCTCTGAACCGTGTGCCCAGGGAGAGCCAGAGCGACAGCAGCGTTGTTACGTAGCGTTGGCGTACCTGGGGATCCCACTGGCCAACGCGGTCGAGATGGTCGTAAGCGACGTAGACGTAGCGGCCACGTTGGGCGAGGTTGGCGTCGAGTTGATCAAGAAACCGCGCCGTGGCGTAGACCGACGCGGCGTCTGCTTTCTCGTAGAGCGCGTTCGGATCGTCGTACGCCGGGCTCGGCTCGGTCCCTGTGACTCCGAGCGTTCGCGCAAGGCGCTGCACGAGGTGGCGCTGCCAGAGCGCGCGGAGCGCGGCGTCGTCGGCCTCCGCGCCGAACGCGTCGAGCACGGTGACCTGCGGGTGGTCCTTCTGCTCCGAGAACCCCTCGACCCACACGAGCTGCTCGGGCAGCTGATCGGTCTGAAAGAACTGCCGCCGCTCCTCCGGGCTCTGGCAGTTCGACAGGGCCTGGAAGAGGGCGGTCTTTCCTGCTCCACGCCCGCCGCGGACGATCGAGACTTCGGGCCGAAGTGCCTTCGAGTGGCTGTCGAGTGGGAGAAAGAGTCGATTTCGGTCGCTGCCCGCCGGGGTCGGCTGAAACTCCGCCGAGCGGTGGGCGAGCGCTGCGAGCTCCTTTCGCATCAGCTCCGCGTTACTCATGGTGCGCGCACCAGGTCGATGCGCTCGCTGAGTCGTTTCGCGAGTGGTTCGAATGTTCCACTCTGAAAGACCTCCACCGCGTCCGTCGCGTTACGTAGATAGAACAACCGTGGGTCCTGGGGGATGGGAATCACGTGGTGCATGTGGCTATCAGCATCGAGCGCCGGCCGGTCGGCCTCGGCGGGGTAGACCGCCTCGGAGAACAGATCGTAGACCGTGTTGCGGAAATCTTCGGACTCGCGCGAGGTGTGGTCGCTCGGTGCCTGCCCGTGCACCACGACGACCTGCATGCCGTCGCCGCGGACGGATCGCAGGTGCCTCAGCGCGAGGCTGAGGCCTGCGGTCGTCTGCTCCGATGGACGAGCGACGATCACGTCGATGTGAGCGAGCCCTTGGAGGGCCAGGCCCCCGAGATCGTGGAGCCCTGCCCGCGCGTCGATGAGCAGGTAGTCGAAGTCGCTACGAAGCTTCTTCAGAAGCGCCCCGAGTGCGACCGCCACGGGCGAGCTGTCGTCGCCGAAGGCTGCGCGTCCGAAGTCGAGGCGCCCGAGCATCTCGAGGTAGGCCGCGTCGAGGCGTGCGCCCGCGGGGAAGACCGTGATGAGGTACTCCGCTCCGCCGAACGGAACGGAGGGCCGCGCGGACGCCTGATTCAGGTCAAGCTGGTCCGTGACTCTGTAGTCGACCAGCACGTCGATCACACCGCGCAGCGGAGATACTCCGAAGAACGGACCCATGCCGGGCGCTTCGAGGTCGAGGTCGACGATCGCGACGCGCTTCTCCTTGGATGCGAGCTGAAACGCGACCGCCGCGAGTGCCGTGCTTCGACCGACGCCGCCCTTGAACGAGTAGAAGGCCACGATGGCCGGCTGATCCCCCTTCAGGGGCCATGGCGGGGCCGCCGGCGCTACGGACGCCCAGGCGTCCTTCGTCAAGCGGCGCTCGAGCAAGCGCCAGCTACCGGGCACGGGTGTGCCAAGAGGGGCTTGCGGATTCCAGGGGCTCGCGTCCTTCCGCAGCCGATTGGCGACCTTCGTGAGGAGCGGATCCCGGTGGACGTCCGAAAGCACGGGGCCCTGAAACCATGGCCCAAGCTGAGCCTTTATCGCTTGCTCCACGGCGCCGAGCGCGGATTCGACGCGGGCGATGGTGGGACCCTGCGCGGGGACCGGGCCAGGTGGATGGACGAAGGCGGCGAGTCGGACGATGCCCTTGAGGTCGCGCACGACGACGAGCTCGGCGAACGTCGCGAATTCGGCGTGCGCGACGACCGTACTGACGAGGTCTTCCAGTACGTTCGAGAAGGTGAGGGTCACTGAAAGGCCTCCGCCGGCGCCGTTCCGTCCGCGTACAGCGCATAGAGCACCTCTTCGAGGGCCGCCTCGGCTTCGTCCGTCACCTGCGCGGCGGCGAGCCGGCGCTGGTCTGCCGTCGCTGCGTAGCGTACGTCCGGGCGCCAGGACGCGTACGTGGGAAAGCGCGTCGCCCAGCCGAACACGGGATAGCGGTGGAGTGCGGGATCCAGGGCCGCGAAGAGCGTCGCGAGGGCCTCGTCGGCGTCGATCGTGTGCCCGAGCTGCTTCGCGAGCGTCGCCACTCCGGGCAACGCCTTGCGCGCGCACTCGGGGCCGAACCCTGCCAGGTGGTAGGCCTGCAGCGGCGAGGCGGCCAAGAGCGCGCGAGCATCGTTCACGTGGCGCCGCGCGGCTTGGACGAAAGCGATCTGCTCTTTCGACATTGGCGGAGAACGCTACCAAAAACCGGAAGGGAGCGGGCGCCGAAGGAGAGGCAGAGACCGCGAGGGCGCAAGGGCCGCAAGGGGCCCAGACGAGTGGGGCGAGACGGATCTGTCGCGGTCCGCAGCGCGAGCCCGTCTCGACCCCGTCTCGTTGCCCGAACCGCCCCTTGCGCCCGTGCGGTCCTCTCCCTAGCCTCGCGGGCCGCCCTCACCGCCCGCGCGCCTCGACCCCAGAAAGCCCCCCGTCCCGCATGTCCGTCCCCGTGCTCATCGCCCCCAAGAAGCTCATCGAGGTCGCGGTCCCCCTCGACGCCATCAACAAGGCCTCGGCGCGGGAGAAGTCCATCCGGCACGGCCATCCCTCCACGTTGCACTTGTGGTGGGCGCGGCGGCCGCTGGCGGCGGCGCGGGCGGTGCTCTTCGCGCAGCTCGTGAACGATCCCTCGTGGAAGTACACCCCCGAGGAGCTGAAGAAGCCGCAGGTGAAGAGCGCGATCACGCGGAAGCGCAACGAGCTCTTCCGGCTCATGGAGGAGCTGGTCCCGTGGGAGGCCACGGGGAACCAGGAGGTCCTCGCGCGGGCGCGGAAGGAGATTGTCGCGTCGTGGCGCGAGACCTGCGAGGCGAACCGCGCCTACGTAGAGGTACATCCCGAGGCCGCCGCGCTCTTCGACCCCGAGAAGCTCCCCGCCTTCCACGATCCCTTCGCGGGCGGCGGCACGATCCCGCTCGAGGCGCAGCGTCTCGGGCTCGAGGCGCACGCGAGCGACTTGAACCCCGTGGCGGTGCTCATCAACAAGGCCATGATCGAGATCCCGCCGCGCTTCGCCGGAAGGCCGCCCGTGGGCCCGGTGCCGAAGACCGAGAAGCAGTCGCGCGCGAAGGCCACCGAGGACTGGTCCGGCGCGCGAGGCCTCGCGGAGGACGTGCGCCGCTACGGCGCGTGGATGCGCGAAGAGGCCGAGAAGCGCATTGGGCACTTGTACCCCAAGGTGAAGATCACCCAGGCCATGGCCGAGGAGCGCCCGGATCTGGCGGGCCTCGTGGGGCAGGAGCTCACGGTGATCGCGTGGCTGTGGGCGCGCACGGTGAAGAGCCCGAACCCGGCGTTCTCGGAGGTGGATGTGCCGCTCGCTTCGAGCTTCGTGCTCGCGAGCAAGCCGGGGAAAGAGGCGTATGTCGCGCCGGTGGTGAAGGGGAATGGCTACCGATTCACCGTGAAGGTGGGCAAGACTGCCGGGGGAGCGGAGACTGGGACGAGCGCGGGAAAACGAAGCGCTTTCAAGTGCATACTGTCCGATGCCGCCATACCCTACGACTACATTCGGTCGGAAGGACGAGCCGGGCGTATGGGGCAACGCCTGATGGCGATTGTTGCAGAAGGGGCTCGCGCGCGCGTCTATCTGAGTCCAAACGATATCGATGAGCGGCTCGCGTTGTCAGCTCTGCCCACTTGGCGACCAGACGTCATCCTTCCGGACAATACTCGCGACTTCAAGACCCCGCTCTATGGCCTCTCGAAATTCGCATCGCTCTTCACCAACCGCCAGCTCGTGGCGCTCACGACCTTCTCGGACCTCGTGCAGGAGGCGGCGCGCCGCTGCGAACAGGATGCCCTCGCCGCGGGCCTCGCGAAGGACGACGTCGGGCTTGATGCGGGAGGGACGGGGGCGCGCGCGTACGGGGAGGCCATTGCCACGTATCTTGGGATGTCCGTCGGCCGATACTCCAACGCTTCATCGACAGTTTGTACATGGAATCCGGGCGCGGCCAAGGAGGACATTCGCTTCACGTTCTCCCGTCAAGCATTGCCGATGACTTGGGACTTCGCCGAAGGGAGCCCGTTTAGCGACTCTTCGGGAAACTTTGGAGACAACGTCGACGTCTGGATGTACAAGGCGCTCAATTCGTTGCCTAGCTTCGGGACCGGTCATGCGGGCCAGGCGGACGCGCAGTCCCAAACGATCAGCGAGGGCAAAGTCGTTTCGAGCGATCCCCCCTACTACGACAACATCGGCTACGCCGATCTCTCCGACTTCTTCTACGTGTGGCTTCGAAAGAGCCTGAAGCCCGTTTTTCCCTCGCTCCTCGCGACGCTCGCTGTCCCTAAGGCCGAGGAGCTCGTGGCCACTCCGTATCGCCACGGAGGGAAGAAGGAAGCCGAGACCTTCTTTCTCGACGGGATGACCAAGGCCATTCACAACCTGGCCATCCGCGCGCACGCGGCCTTCCCGGTGACCATCTATTACGCCTTCAAGCAGTCCGACACGAAGGACGAGTCGGGCACCTCGAGCACCGGCTGGGAGACCTTTCTGCAAGCGGTGAACGACGCCGGCTTCGGTCTGACGGGCACCTGGCCGATGCGCACCGAGCGCGACGCGCGGTCCATCGGAATAGGCACGAACGCCCTCGCCTCCAGCATCATTCTCGTGTGCCGCGCCCGCGCCGCGGACGCCCCCACGATCTCGCGCAAAGACTTCCTCCGGCAGCTCGAGCGCGCCCTCCCCGACGCGCTCACCGAGATGACCCAGGATCCCATCGCGGCCATCGCGCCCGTCGATCTCGCGCAGGCCGCCATCGGGCCGGGGATGGCCATCTTCTCGCGGTACCGGGCGGTGCTCGAGGCCGACGGCTCGGCCATGCCTGTGAAGAGCGCGCTCGTCCACATCAACAAGGCGATCGACAGCGCGTTCTCGCACGCCGAGGGCGAGCTCGACGGCGACACGCGCTTCTGCGTCGCGTGGTTTCAGCAATACGGTTTCGAGCCCGGCCCCTTCGGCGAGGCCGACGTGCTCGCGCGCGCCAAGGGCACCGCCGTGGACGGCGTGCAAGAGGCCGGCGTGGCGGCCGCGGTGAAGGGCAAGGTCCGCCTCCTGAAGGTCAAGGAGTACCCCAAAGACTGGGATCCCACGACCGACGCCCGCGTGCCGGTGTGGGAGGCGTGCCATCAGCTCTGCCGCGCGCTCGCCGTGAGCGAGGGCGACGCCGGCAAGCTGCTCGCGCGCATGCCCGCGAAGGAAGACGCCGTGAGGCTCCTCGCGTACCGCCTGTATACGCTGTGCGAGCGCAAGGGGTGGGCCGAGGAGGCGCGGGCGTACAATGAGCTCGTGACGTCTTGGCCGGCCATCGTGGAGCAGAGCCGGGAGGCGGGGTTGGTCGGGGAGCAGCTGGGGCTCTTGGGGGAGACGTGAGCGCCTCCCCGCCCGCCGGCCCGTCGAGGAAGTCGGACGCGTTCGTGGACGAGCTCCTCGGCATGACCGAGGGCAAGAAGTTCGAGACCAAGCGGATTCTCGGCAAGAACGAGCGTCGCATCGAGACCGTCCTCGCGTTCGCGAACACCGAGGGTGGCTACCTGGTGCTCGGCCTCGAGGATGCCGACAAAGCCAGCGGCCGTGATCGTGTCTACGGGATCGAAGAGAACCCGGAGGGCATGGACGAGCTCGAGCGGCTCATCCGCCAGCGCTTCACTCCGCCGCTCGCGCCGCCCGACGCCGCGATGCCGGTCATCTATCGGCTGCGCTGCACCCTCCGGGATGGTTCGGCTGGGCACGTCGCCGTCGTGCATGTGCAGCCCAGCCCGGTCGTTCACTCGCTGATCAACGGCGGCACGTTCGTGCGCTACGAGCGCAGCAACCGGGAGATCTCCGCGGTCGAGATCACGGAGCTCTCGCTGCGCCGTGGGGTCGTGAGCTTCGTCGCCCAGACCGTGGCGGTGGACCTGCCCCTGCTCGATACGCCGCTCTTTCGCGGCTACGCGCAGGCTCGCCAGCTCACCCGAGCCTTCCCGGACTCGCTCGAGCACGTCGGCCTCGCGAAGCGCAGGCCCGACGGGACGCTCGCGCCGACTCGCGCCGCGGTGCTGCTCTTCGCGGACGATCCGGGCGGACTGCTCGACGAGAAGTGCGCGATTCGCATCTTTCAGTACAGCGGCGATCGCGTCGACTACAGCCAGGATACCAACCTGCTGCGCGCCCCGAAGACCGTGCGCGGGCCCATCCTCCAGCAGATTCGCCAGGCAACCGACGCCGTGGTCGACGCGCTCGCGACAGGGCTTCGGTCGGGACCGCTCGGCTTCGAGGTGGTTCAGAAGTATCCGCTTCGCGTGCTTCGGGAGGCCATCACCAACGCGGTCATTCACCGCAGCTACTTCCGAAGCGGCGACATTCACGTCCGGATCTTCGATCACCGGATCGAGATCGAGAGCCCGGGCGCCTTCGCACGCGGAGTCACGGCCGCCAACATCCGCACCATCGGCTCACGCCCGCGAAACCCCCAGATCGTAGACCACCTCCGCGACTTCCCGAACCCGCCGAACCTCGACGCGGGCGAGGGAGTTCGCATGATGGTGGATTTGATGGATCGCTCCAAACTCTATCCGCCATTGTACCAGGACCGGATCGCCGAGGGCGCCGAGTCGGTCCTCGTGGCGCTGTTCAACCAGGCGCGGCCGTCGGTGTGGACCGAGGTGGAGGACCACCTTGGCAAGCACGGCACGATCGGGAACGCCGAGGTCCGCAAGCTGCTCAAGAGCGAGAACCCGCTCCAGGCGTCGAAGCAGCTCAAGGCGTGGGTCGAGGCCGGTCTCCTCGAGGTCGACAACCCCAGCGCCGCCAAGCAGCACCGACGCTACCGCTTGCCGCGGACCGAAGCGCTCGATCTTCTTATCCGGGGGCTTGGGAAAACAGACCCGAGAGGGGAAGAAAGATGAGTGGTTTCAGCATGTTGGTGAACCACATGTTATCCAAAGGCCTCCGGAGTCCCGTCCCGCGAGCGCGGCAGGGCCGTGCCGATCGTCCGCACCTTCCGCGATCTCGGGACCCCGGGCGTCCGCCGGCCGTGGGCGCGGGGGCGCCGTGAAGGCAACGAGAGGCGCATCGCTTGCGGGCCCCACGGTGGTCCGGGTGCCCGCCAGCAAGCTCTCCGCCGCCATCCTCGAGCTTGCCGCGCCGATGCTCGCGCTCTACGCCCCGCTCCCCACTTTGGAGGAGGCCCGCGGCG
>DAORJJ010000036.1:0-23839 GCA_035439005.1 Polyangiaceae bacterium
GGCGCTCGCCGCGCGCGCGGCGCCCTCCACCCCCGATGCGTTCGTGGCGCACATGGCGGACGCGGCGGCGGGCCTCGAGGCCACGCGCCCGACGGCCGTGAACCTGGCGTGGGCCGTCCGGGCCTGCCTCGCGCACGCGCGCTCCGTCGCGGCCCTCGCCGCCGACGCGCGCGCGGCGTCCTGCCTCGCGTTCGCCCGCGGCCTCCACGAGGCCGACGTGGCCTCCTGCCGGCGCATCGGCGAGCTCGGCGCAGCCCTCCTCCCGGACGAGGGCACCGTGCTCACGCACTGCAACGCCGGCGCGCTCGCCACGGGCGGCTACGGCACCGCGCTCGGCCTCCTCCGCGCCGCGCGCGCGATGGGCAAGCGCCACCGCGTGCTCGCCTCGGAGACGCGGCCGTACCTTCAGGGCGCGCGCCTCACGGCCTGGGAGCTCGCGCGCGACGGCTTCGACGTGCAGATCGTGTGCGACAACATGGTCGGCCACCTGCTCGCGAAGAGGGAGATCGACTGCGCCGTCGTAGGCGCCGATAGGGTCGCGAGGAACGGCGACGTGGCGAACAAGATCGGCACCTACGGCCTCGCGTGCCTCGCGCGGCTCCACGACGTGCCGCTCTACGTCGCGGCGCCCCTCAGCACCGTCGACCGCGACGTGGCGGACGGCGACGCCATCCCCATCGAGCAGCGCAGCGCGCGCGAGGTGGTCGAGCTCGACCTCCCCGCGGGCCCAGTGCGGATCGCCCCGGAGGGGGTCGGCGCGCTCCACCCCGCGTTCGACGTGACGCCCGCGCGGCTCGTAACGGCGCTCGTCACGGAGCGCGGCGTGGCCTCGCCGTTGAACGAGGCGTCGCTCGCGGCCCTCTTTGGTGACTGAGCGAGCCCGCACCCCTCCTTGCCAGCATTGCCAGCGGCGCCGTGGCCGACTAACCAGGGCCCCGTGAGCCAAATCTCGCGCTTCGCGCCCAAGCCGGCATGGTTGAAGGTCCGCGCACCCGGGGGCGAGTCCTACGGGCGGCTGAAGAGCACGTTCCGCGAGCTCGACTTGCACACAGTGTGCGAGGAGGCCCGCTGCCCCAACGTCGGCGAGTGCTGGTCCGAGGGGACGGCCACGGTGATGCTCCTCGGCGACGTCTGCACCCGCGGCTGCCGCTTCTGCGCGGTCACGACCGGCGATCCGCGCGGCGCCGTCGACGTCCGCGAGCCCGAGCACGTCGCCCGCGCGATCGCGCGCCTCGGCCTGCAGTACGTGGTGCTCACCATGGTCGATCGCGACGACCTGCTCGACGGCGGCGCCTCTCACGTGGCGCGCACTGTCACGCGCCTGCGCGAGCTGCGCCCCGACATCCTCGTGGAGACCCTCCTCGGCGACTTCGGCGGGAACTTCGACTACGTCGACCCCACCGTCGACGCCGCGCCGCACGTGTGGGCGCACAACGTGGAGGTCGTGCGCCGCCTCCAGCGCGCCGTGCGCGACGTGCGGTGCGGCTACGACCGGTCGCTCTCGGTGCTCCGTCGCGCGAAGGAGCGCCGGCCCGACACGCTCACGAAGAGCTCCATCATGGTCGGGGTGGGCGAGACCGACGACGAGGTCCTCGAGACGCTCGCCGATCTCCGCGCCGCGGGCGTCGATCTGGTGACACTGGGCCAGTACCTGCGCCCCAGCCCCAAGCACCTCGCGGTCGAGCGCTTCGTCACGCCCGAGGCCTTCGATCGCTACGCCGAGGAGGGCCGGCGGCTCGGCTTCGCCTACGTCGCGAGCGGCCCCCTCGTGCGCAGCAGCTACAAGGCCGCCGAGGTGTTCGTGCGCGGCGTGCTCAAGCCCGAGGGGCCCGAGGGCGTGCGCGAGGTGCTCGCGACCCGGCTCGCCGTCGCGCAGGCGGCGGCGCAGGCGGCGGGCGGCCCGGACTCCCCCGATCCGCGGCCTGCGCAGGCCGGGCTGCTCTCGGCCGCCTCCCTCGTGCGGCGCTGAGCGCCGACCGAGCGCATGTAGGGGCGTGTCAGGCTGGCGGAATCGCGGGGGCGTGCGCAGAATGGGAAATCATTGTGCGGCGTCATACGTACACTCCGGGAGCCCCATGAAACTATCCGTCGCACCGCTCGTCCTCGCCGCCACCGCCGTCACCCTCGCCAGCCTCGCCGTCGCGGCGCCCGCCGCCGCGGAGCCCTCCGCGCCGCTCCCCACCATGGGCCTCGACGCCGCCCCCTCCGAGCTCGACTCCGAGTTCGCGGGTGACCTCGCGGTCGACGTCGCCGACGGGCTCTCCGACGACGCCATCGCGGCGCTCGGCCGCGAGTACGGCATCGACCTCCGTGACAACAGCCCCGGCCAGAAAGACGACGCGAACATCGCCGTCGCCCACCTCGGCGGCGCGCGCGGCCGCATGGCGGAGCTCGTGGCGCGCCTCTCCCGCGATCCCCGGGTGGAGCGCGCCGAGCCGATGGGACAGCTCCGGGCCAGCTTCGTGCCGAACGACCCCAAATACGGCGAGCAGTGGCACCTCACCCGCGTCGGCGCCGAGCGCGCGTGGAACCTCTCCTGCGGCGCGGGCGTCACGGTCGCCGTCATCGACACCGGCGTCGCCTGCTACGACGACGGCCCCTTCACCAAGGGCACCGATCTCGCGGGCACCCGCTGTGTCGGGGGCTACAACTACGTCGACAAGACCGATCGCGCCGCCGACGACCACGGCCACGGCACGCACGTCGCGGGCACGATCGCGCAGACCACCCACAACGGGCTCGGGGTCGCGGGGCTCGCGTACTGCGCCAAGATCATGCCGGTGAAGGTGCTCTCGGCCGCCGGCTCGGGCTCCACCGCCGACGTCGCCGAGGGCATCCGCTTCGCGGCCGATCACGGCGCGCAGGTCATCAACCTCTCGCTCGGCGGCCCCATCCGCAGCAAGATCCTCGAAGACGCGGTGAACCACGCCCGGGCCAAGGGCTCGCTCGTGGTCGCGGCCGCCGGAAACTCCGGGCGGTCGGTGGGCTACCCGGCGGCGTATCCGGGCGTGCTCGCCGTGAGCGCCACCGACAAGAACGACAACATCGCGTGGTTCTCGTCGCGCGGGCCCCAGGTCGGCATCGGCGCGCCCGGCGTCGCGGTCGTGCAGCAGACCGTGTGCAACAAGGGCCGCGACAAGTGCGAGGTCTTCGGCGTCTTCAACGGCACCAGCATGGCGTCGCCCCACGTCGCGGGCGCGGCCGCCATGGTCGTCGCCACGGGCGTCACCGACCCGGACGCCGTGCGGTCCACCCTGGAGCGGAGCGCGGTCCCCAAGGAGGACGCGAAGCTCTTCGGCGCCGGCATCCTCAGCGCCTCGAGCGCCACGCTCCGCGCGGTGTTCACGCAGCACTACCTGCCCCGGCTCCTCGCGCTCGCGGGGCTGCTCTTCCTCCTCGGCCGGCACATTCGTCAGCGCCGCGGCGCGCTCGCCACCGGGCCGGGCATGTGGCTGGGCGTGCTGCTCGGCGGCTTCGGCCTCTTCCCGCTCGCCGGCCTCACCGGCGTGCTCCCGCACCTCGGCCCCGCACGCGGCCTCGTCGACGCCCTCCTCACGCACCCGATCGGTGAGTGGGACCTCGCGCTCGACGTGAACCTGCACCGCTTCCTGCCGCTCGCCAACGCGCTCCCCGCGCTCGGCGCGCTGGCGCTCTTCTTCGGGGTCAAGCGGCTCCGAGGGTGGGTCGGCGGGCTCGCGCTCGGCTCCGCCGCGCTCCTCCTGCAGATGGCCGCGAGCGGCGACGTGGTGTTCGCGCTCGGGCCCGTGCCGATGCGCCTCTTCGCCCTCGCCAACGCGCTCGTGTGCGTGTGGATCGCCCGCGTCGCGCTCGATCAGAAGAACGGCAAGAGCGCCGGCTGACGAAAAGACCGCCGTCGAGCGCCGGACTTCGGTACGCTCCTCGCAGGCCGAATGTCCCTCAAAATCGACCAAGATCACTCGCGCTTCCGGAACATCGTGCGCGGCAAGATCCGCGACAACCTGAAGCGCTACATCTCCCAGGGAGAGCTCATCGGGCGGAAGGGGAAGGACCTCGTGTCCATCCCCATTCCGCAGATCGACATCCCGCGCTTTCGCTACGGCGACAAGCAGCAGGGCGGCGCCGGGCAAGGGGAGGGCAACCCCGGCGATCCGATGGGCGGCGGCGACGAAGAGCAGCAGGGCGACGGCAAGAAGGCCGGCAAGGACGCGGGGGAGCACACCCTCGAGGTCGACGTCACGCTCGACGAGCTCGCCGCCATCCTCGGGGAGGAGCTGAAGCTCCCCGACATCGAGAACAAGGGCAAATCGAAGCTCATCAACGCGAAGGACCGGTACACGGGCGTGCGCCGCGTCGGCCCCGAGTCGCTCCGCCACTTCCGCCGCACCTACCGGGAGGCCCTCAAGCGGCAGATCGCGACCGGCAGCTACCAGCCCGATCGACCGCTGGTCGTGCCCGTGCCTGACGACAGGCGCTATCGAAGCTGGAAGACCATCTCCGAGCCCGTGGCGAACGCCGTCATCATCTACATGATGGACGTCTCGGGCAGCATGGGGGACGAGCAGAAGGAGATCGTGCGCATCGAGAGCTTCTGGCTCGATACGTGGCTCCAGCGCCAGTACAAGGGCCTCGAGAGCCGCTTCATCATCCACGACGCGGCGGCGCGCGAGGTGGATCGCGACACCTTCTTCCGCACCAAGGAGAGCGGCGGCACGATGATCTCGAGCGCCTACAAACTGTGCGCGCAGCTCATCGACGACCACTTCCCGCCGGAGGAGTGGAACGTCTATCCGTTCCATTTCTCGGACGGCGACAACTGGTCGATGGACGACACCCTCGCCTGCATGGACATCCTCAAGCAGAAGATCCTGCCGCGCGTGAACATGTTCGCCTACGGCCAAGTGGAGAGCCCGTACGGCTCGGGCCAGTTCGTGAAAGACCTCCGCGAGCACCTCGGGAAGGACCCCCGGGTCATCACGAGCGAGATCCGTGATCGCGACGCGATCATGAAGAGTATCAAGGACTTCCTAGGAACCGGGAGATAGGCCGCGCATGAGCGAGTTCGCGCTGAAGACCGCGCTGCCGCGCTACCTGCATGACGAGCAGCGGCGCATCGAGAAGATCGCCTCGGAGGAGGGGCTCGACTTCTTCCCGACCGTGTTCGAGATCCTCACGTACGACCAGATGAACGAGATCGCGGCGTACGGCGGCTTCCCCAACCGGTACCCGCACTGGCGCTGGGGCATGGACTACGAGCAGCTTTCGAAGAGCTACGAGTACGGCCTCTCGAAGATTTACGAGATGGTCATCAACAACAACCCCTCGTACGCCTACCTCCTCGAGGGCAACTCGCTCACCGACCAGAAGCTCGTGATGGCGCACGTTTATGCGCACGTCGACTTCTTCAAGAACAACTTCTGCTTTCGGTCCACCGACCTCGACACCGGCGGCCGGACCTCCGACCCCGCGGTGCGCCCGCCCAGCTACGATCCGAACCGCCGGTGGATCGACAAGATGGCCAACCATGGCGCCCGCGTGCGCCGCCACGTGGCGCGCCACGGCGTGACCAAGATCGAGGAGTTCGTCGACAGCTGCCTGTCGCTCGAGAACCTCATCGATCCCCACGCCGCCTTCTCGGGCCGGGAGGCGCCGCCGCTCGACGACGAGGAGGACGCGGTCGAGGAGGAGCTGCCGCGCCTGCGGTCGAAGGACTACATGGAGCCCTTCATCAACCCGGCCGAGTACATGGAGGAGCAACGCCAGAAGCGCGCGGCGGCGAAGGAGCGCTCCAAGCGCTGGCCCGAGCGGCCGCAGCGCGACGTGCTCGGCTTCCTCCTCGAGCACGCGCCGCTCGAGCGCTGGGAGCGCGACGTCCTCGAGGTCATCCGCGAGGAGGCGCTCTACTTCGTGCCGCAGATGCAGACGAAGATCATGAACGAGGGCTGGGCGACCTACTGGCACTCGAAGCTCATGACCGAGAAGATCCTCGATGCCTCCGAGATCATCGACTACGCCGACAACGCGGCGGGCGTGCTCGCCACGAGCGGGGGGCGACTCAACCCGTACAAGCTCGGCGTCGAGCTCTACCGAAACATCGAAGAGCGGTGGGATCGCGGGCAGTTCGGGAAGGCGTGGGAGGACTGCGACGACCTCGCGGCGAAGAAGAACTGGAACCTCCGCCTCGGCCTCGGCAAGAAGAAGATCTTCGAAGTGCGTGCGCTCTACAACGACGTCACCTTCATCGACGAGTTCCTCACCCCCGAGTTCGCCGCGGAGCAGAAGCTCTTCTCGTTCGGCTGGTCGAACCGCAACGACCGCTACGAGATCGAGAGCCGCGAGTTCAAGCAGGTGAAGGAGAAGCTGCTCTTCCAGCTCACCAACGCGGGCAACCCCTTCATCTACGTCGAGGACGCGAACCACGACAACCGCGGGGAGCTGCTGCTCACGCACGACCACCAGGGGCTCGAGCTCCGCGCCGACTACGCGAAGGAGGTGCTGAAGAGCCTCGCGCGCGTGTGGAAGCGCCCGGTGCTCCTCCACACCCTGTCGGACGGCAAGGAGATCCACCTCCGCTACGACGGCCGCGAGCACACCTCGCGGACCCTCCCCAAGACATGAGCGGCGCATGAGTCCGACGTTCGTGCGCGACGAGGGACACTGGCTCTATCGCTTTAGCGCCTCCGAGTGGATTCGCGCGGCCCAGGCCGAGCTCGGCCGCGCGGAGCGCGCGTATGCCAGCGGCGATGGCCGCGGTGGCCTCGCGGGCGCCCGGAGGGCCGCGGGCATGGCCCTGAACGGCGCGCTGGTCGTCGCGCCCGCGCCCTCGTGGGGGCGAACCTACGTCGAGCACCTCGTCGCCCTCCGCCGCGAGCCGGCGGTCCCCGAGGCGGTGCGCGAGGCGGCGGGGGTGCTCGTCGACGCGACGCCCCCGGGGCCGCGGCTCGTGGTACTGCGTACGAAGGGCACGACGGAGCGCGTCGTCGAGGCCGCACGGGACGTCATCGCGCACGCCTTCACGGTCATTTGTCGAGCGGAGCCCTTGTCATGAAAGGTAGTCGATTCTCCCTGCTCTCGTTCGTGGCGCTCGCGGTCGTCGGGGCCGCCGCCGCGTGCGATCCGCCCCAGGAGGCCGCCGCTCCCGTCCGCAACCTGCCGCCCGTCGTGCCCGTCGAGCTCCCGACCTTCGGGCTCCCGTCCAGCGGCGCGGACGCTGGCGCGGCGGCCACGCCCAAGCGCACGGTCGGCTGGTTTCCCCCGCCGAAGCCCACCGCGATCGCGCTCGCGCGCACCGGAAATCCTGAGCTCGACGCGAAGCTCACCGAAGGCGACGCGGCCTTCGGAAAGGAGGACTTCGCGTCCGCGCTCAAGCTGTACGCCGAGGCGCAGAAGCTGAGCCCCAAGCACCCCGCGCCGCTCGTCGGGATCGCCCGCGCGCTCGTGGCGCGCGAGACCCCCACGCTGAACTTCGCCGCCGCGAAGGGCAACCGGGTCGTCCAGAAGGCGCTCGCCGATCTGCGCCGCGCGGTGAAGCTCGATCCCGAGTTCGGCCCCGCCGAGGCGGAGCTCGGGCGGGCGCTGCTCCTGCTCGGCGACGCGCCCCTCGCCATCGACCCGCTGCGGCGCGCCTCGGGCAAGCTCCCGAACGAGCCCGAGGTCCACTCGGCGCTGGGCGTGGCGCTCCTCGCTTCGGGGCGCGGTGAGGAGGCGGTCGCCTCGCTCGCGCGCGCCGTCGAGCTCGACCCGGGCAGCGCGCCTCGCCGCGGCAACCTCGGCACGGTGCTCTTCATGCGCGGGCGCATCGACGAGGCCGTGAAGGAGTACGAGGCGCAGGTCGCGCTCGACGCGGCGGACCCCCGCGCGCACTCCGATTTGGGCACGGCGCTCCTCTCGCGGAACGATTTCGTCGGGGCGATGCGCGAGCTCGAGCGGGCCGTCGAGCTCGATCCGAAGCGCGCGACGTTTCGCTCCAACATCGGCTACGCGCTCCAGCTCCAGGGCAAGCGCGCGGAGGCGATCGCGAGCTACCGCGAGGCCATCCGGCTCGACGACAAGCTCGCGAGCGCGTGGATCAACCTCGCCACCGTCCTCGCGAAGGATCCTGCTACGCGGGCGGAGGCGCGCAGCGCGCTCGAGAAGGCGCGCGCGCTCGACCCTCAGGATCCCCGGGTCGTGGCCAATTTCAAGGAGCTCGAGGCGCTCGACAAAGAGCAGAAGAAGCCCTGAGCCGCGGCGCCGAGAGGGCGCCTCACGCGGCCCCCCGGGCCGGGAGCGGGGCTACGGCTCACGGTTGATCGTGGTTGACCCGTCTGTTCATCGCCGCCTAGCGTGGCGTGGTCGGTGCGATGACCTCGCCCGAGCGCCGCAGCAAGTGGAGGCTTCGATGACGGTTGGTCGCGTGAAGTGGTTCAACGACGAGAAGGGCTGGGGCTTCATCAAGCAAGACGAGGGGCCCGACGTCTTCGTGCACTACTCGCAAATCAGCGGTGACGGCCGGCGGCGCCTCGTCGAGGACGAGCTCGTCGAGTTCGAGATCAAGGAAGGCCCGAAGGGGCTCCAGGCGGTCAACGTGCTCCGGCAGGACGGCGCGCCCGCGGAGCTCGCGGAGCTCGCGGCGGTCTAGTCGGCAGGTGCGCGCGCGGCGCCCTTCGCCGGGCGCCTCACCACACGTACTCGGGGATCGCGCGCGGGGCGAACGAGGCGTCGCCGGCCTCGAACACCTGGGCGGAGAGGTCGACGAGGTCGCCGCCGTCGCCGAAGGTGTACACGTTGAAGCCCGCCATGCGGTCGGCGTCGTGGTGGTGCAGCGACGCGCTCGTGGCCCCGATGACGGTCGGCCGGGAGGGGGAGCTCGGTCGGCGCACGAGCCGGCGATGGAGGTGGCCGTGCAGCACGACGGCGGGCCGTGAACCCTCGAGCGCGCGCTCGAGCTCCGCCCCATCGTGGAGGCCCTCGAGCAGCGCCTTCATCGACGAGCGCGGCGCGTACGTCGGGTGGTGGACGAGCACGAGCGGCGTCTTGTCGCGGACGCTCGGGTGGGCGAGGATCTGGTCGAGGGCCCTGCGCTGCGCGCCGCCGAGGTGTCCGGCGGCGACGAACGGTGGCCGCGGCACGGCGCTCGAGAGCCCGATGATCGCGAGCGGTCCGCGCACGCGGACGAACGGGAAGCGGCCCCCGGCGAGCGCGATCGAGTGCTCGGGGAGATCGCTGCTCGTGTATTCTGCATACATGCGATCGAACGGGAGCAGGCGCGTGTCGCGCACGTACGTGTCGTGATTGCCCGGGACGATGCTCACCTGCGAGGGGGGCAGCCCGAGCTCGTCACGCAGCATGCGGAGCACCGCGCGAAACTCCGGCTCGAGACCCAAGTTCGTGAGATCGCCCGTGATGACGACGTGGTCGACGTCTGCGCGTCGCACCTCGCGCATCAGCGCGGCGGCCGTCTGCGCGCGGTGCTGGTGGTTGCGCTTGAGGCGGAGGTTCGCGTAGCCGAGCAGGCGCTTGTTCGCGTACGCGAGCGGGGAGACGCCCGCGAGATCGAGCACGTGGAGGTCGGAGAGGTGAGCGACTTTCACGCTTCGTACCCTACTGCACCCGTAGGCCTCGCGGGTCACTTCGCGCGCGCGGGGCGCGGCGCGGCGGCGGGCGGGGCGGCGACGTCGTACGCGCACCGGAAGCCGACCTCGGGGCTCTCATGGAGGAGCGTCGCCCCGCGGGCGGCGCCTCGTAGGAACGCGGGCCCCTCTCGGTAGGAGCCGCCCCGGACCACATGGCGCGAGCCCGTCGCGGGGCCTCGCGGGTTGGTCTCCTCGGCGCCGGTGTAGCCGTGGCCGTTCCCGTCGATTTCGTAGAAGTCGGCCACCCACTCGGCGGCGTTTCCGGCGAGATCGAGCACGCCCTGCGGGGTGGCGCCGTCCGGGAAGGACCCCACCTCCGCGAGGCCGATGAAGCCGTCGGTCGCGTCGGTCGGGTCGGGCGCGAACGCCCCGTGGTTGGCGAGGTGCGGGTTCCACACACGCCCCCACGGATAGCGGCGACCCTCGGGGCCCCTCGCCGCGAACTCCCACTCGGCCTCCGTGGGGAGGCGGCCGCCGGCGAACGCGCAGTAGGCGCTCGCGGCGTCCCATGAGACGTGCGTGACCGGGTACCTCGGCCTCGCGAAGCGCGCGTCGGAGGGCTCGAAGCCCGGGCGCGGGCAGCGGCCCGCCGCGACACACCGGCTGAAGTCGGCGACCGTGACCTCGGCGCGATCGAGATCGTACGGCGTGAGGTGAACCTCGTGGAGCTGGCCCTCCGCCCGGAAGAGGAACGCGATCTCGCTGCAGCGGTCGCGGAGGATCTCGGTCTCGCACGAGGTCTGCGCGAGCTTCATCTCGATCGGCGACGAGCCCATCAGGAAGCGTCCCCCCGGCACGCGCACCCGGGGCGAGACCGGGACCGCGAGGATCACGACGCCGCGCCGCTCCGAGCGCGACGTGGGGGGCTCGGGGAGGGCCGCGGACCAGGAGGTGAGGCGCGCGCGCGCGAGCGGCTCGTGCGCGCCGAGAACGGCCAGCGCGCACGCGAGTGCCATGAGCGAGACGGCGCCGCGAGACCTCATGGCGAGAGCTTAGCAGGCCGCGGGGGCGCGGCTCACCCCGCGAGCACGAGCATGGGCGCCTCGAGGAGCGCCCGAAGCTCAGCGAGGAACGCCGCCCCCACCGCGCCGTCGATCACGCGATGATCGCACGAGAGCGTCATGCCGAGGCGCTTTCCAGGCGCGACCACGCCGTCGACGACGACCGGCTCGTCGCGCACGCGACCCACCGCGAGGATCGCCCCCTCCGGCGGGTTGATCACCGCCGAGAACGTGTCGATCCCGAACATGCCGAGGTTCGAGATCGAGAATGTTCCGTTGGACATCTCTTCGGGGCGCAGCTTCTTGGCGCGCGCGCGTCGCGCGAGTTCCCGCACCTCCGCGGCGATGCCCGCGACGCTCTTGGTGTCGGCGTCGCGCACGACGGGCGTCACGAGGCCGTCGGGGACGGCGACCGCGACCGAGATGTCGACGCGCGAGTGCACGAGGAGGCCCTCCTCGGTGAACTGCGCGTTGCACTCGGGCACCCGGACGAGCGCGAGCGCGACCGCTTTGATCAGGAGATCGTTGACGCTGAGCTTCGTGGCCGCGCCCTCCTTCCCGGCGGCGGCCTCGGCGAGGCGCGCGTTGACCGACTCGCGGAGCGCCGTGAGCGGGCCCGCGTTCACGTCGATCGTGAGGTAGAAGTGCGGCACTGTGCTCTTCGACTCGACGAGCCTCCGCGCGATCGTCCGACGCATGGGCGAGAGCGGCCGCACCTCGGGCGCGGCGAGCGCCGCGGCGGCCGGCGGGCTCGGCGCGGCGAGCGCCGTCGTCGCGAGCGCCTCCAGGTCCTCCGGGAGTACGCGGCCGTGCTTGCCGGTCGCGCGGACCTGGGAGAGCTCGAGGCCGCGGTCTCTCGCGAGCTTCCGAACGTAGGGCGACGCCAGCACGCGGCCGGCTTCGTCGTCGTCGGCGTGCTCCGGCTCGTGCGACGTGCGGTCGAGCGCCGTGCCGCGCGACGTGTAGCCGCCGCTCCCGGACGCGGCGGACGTGCCGGGCGCTGGCGAGGGGGCGGCCGGAGCGGGAAGGCCGGTCGCCGGCGGAGGCGCGGCGACGGGCTTCGCCGCGTTCGAAGGCGCGCCGAGCGTGGCGACGAGGCCTGCCACGTCCTCGCCGGCCACGCCGACGATGGCCACCGGCTGCCCGAGCCGCACGTGCGCGCCCGCGTCGACGAGGACGGCGAGCAGCGTGCCGGCGTCGAACGCCCGAAACTCCATCGTGGCCTTGTCGGTCTCGACCTCGGCCAGGAGGTCGTCGACCGCCACGGCGTCGCCCGCCTTCTTGTGCCACGCCGAGAGCACGCCTTCTTCCATCGTGGGAGAGAGCTTCGGCATCTCCAGAATCTTCGCCATTTCAGCCTCTCCCGCGCGTGACGACGCGCTTCACGGTGGCCACGACCCGCTCGGCCTGCGGCAAGACCTCCTGCTCGAGCCTCGCGTTGTAGGGCATGGGCACGTCGAGCTGGGCGACCCGCAAGATGGGCGCGTCGAGGTAGTCGAACGCGAGGCGCTGCACCCGGTCGGCCACCTCCGCTCCGACCCCGCCGTACGGCCAGCCCTCGTGCACGACGACGCACCGGTGGGTCTTCTTGACCGAGCGCACCACGGTCTCCTCGTCCAAGGGACGGAGTGAGCGAAGATCGACGATCTCGACGTCGATGCCGTCCGAGGCCAGGGCGGTGGCCGCCTCGAGCGCGACGTGGGTCATGCGCGAATACGTCACGATCGTGCAGTGCGCCCCTTGGCGGGCGACGCGCGCCTTGCCGAGCTCGAGCGCGTCGAGGTCGTCGGGCACCTCGCCCTTCACCGAGTAGAGGGTCTCCGACTCCATGAAGAGCACCGGATCGTCGTCGCGGATCGCGGCCTTCATGAGGCCCTTCGCGTCCGCGGGCGTGGACGGGGCCACCACCTTCAGCCCGGGCACGGTCGCGTAGAAGTGCTCCATCGAGTGGGAGTGCTGGCTCCCGACCTGACGCGCGCTGCCGTTCGGCCCGCGGAAGACGATCGGGCAGCTGAACTGCCCACCCGACATCTGTCGGATCTTCGCGGCGCCATTCAGGATTTGGTCGAACGCGACCGCGGAGAAGTTCCACGTCATGAACTCGATGATGGGGCGCAGGCCCACCATCGCGGCGCCGACACCAATGCCCGCGAAGCCGCACTCGGCGATGGGGGTGTCGATGACACGCTTGGCGCCGAAGCGCTCGAGCATGCCCTCGGAGACCTTGTAGGCCCCCTGGTAGTGGCCGACCTCCTCGCCCATCAGGAACACGCGGTCGTCACGCTCCATCTCCTCGATCATGGCCTCGCGGAGCGCCTCTCGGTAACGCAGGGTACGCATGGCTGTCCTCTCAGGCGGCGAAGGGGCCCGTGTAGGTGGTGGGCGCGAGCACGCTCGCGTCCGGCTCCGGGCTCTCTTCGGCGAACTTCACGGCGTCGAGCACTTCCGCCTCCACGTCGGCGTCGAGCGCGTCGACCGCAGGCTCGCCGAGGGCGACCGCCAGCTCGTGCCGCGCGCGGAAGAGCGGGTCCCGCTCCTTGTGCCCCTCCACCTCCATCGCGGTGCGGTAGCGCGCGGGATCGCTCATGCTGTGGCCGCGGAAGCGGTACGTCCGCACCTCGACGACCGTGGGCTGCGACAGCTCGCGGGCGCGGTCGACCGCCGCGCGAAGGCGATGCTCGACCACGTTGACGTCGTCCGCGAAGAAGCGGTCGCGCTCCACCCCGTAGCCGAGCGCCTTCAGCGAGGTGTCCTCCACCGACATGCTGCGCGAGAGCGGCGTGCCCATCGAGTACTCGTTGTTCTCGCAAATGAACACGACGGGCAGCTTCCACAGCGCGGCCAGCGACAGGCCCTCGTGGAAGGCGCCGATCGACACGGCGCCCTCGCCGTAGAGGCAGAGGGTGACGCGCCCGTCGCCGCGGTACTTCGAGGCGAAGGCCGCCCCGGCGGCGAGCGGGATGTGGGCCCCGACGATGCCGTGGCCGCCGAGCATGCCGTTCTTTGCGTCGAACATGTGCATGGAGCCGCCGAGCCCCTGCGAGCAGCCGGTGCTCTTGCCGAACAGCTCCGCCATCATCGCCCGCGCGCTCATCCCCTTGGCGATGGCGATCCCGTGGTCGCGGTACGTCGTCACGACGTAGTCGCCCGGCCGGAGCGCGGCGCAGGCGCCGACGGCGACCGCCTCTTGGCCGATGTAAAGGTGCAGGAAGCCCCCGATTTTGCCCTGCGCGTAGGCGCGCGCGGCCTCCTCCTCGAGGCGTCGGATGAGGCGCATCTGGCGATAGAGGGCGGTGAGGTGCTCCGGGGTGGGCGGGGGCACCGGAGGGCTTGGCGGAGGGGAGTCGCTCATGGTCGGTCCTAGGCTCGCTGCAGGGCGTGGCGGTGGTCAAGTGCGCACGTTTTCGAGGTGATTTCAAAGCCCGCCGATGACGCTCTGCGCCATCCGGGAGAAAATCGTGCGTGCTCGTCACGAAGTAGGGAACCTCGGCGACGGACGGTGGTCGGAGTCGAACGCACCCGGCCTCGCGCCGGGAACGGCCCCCCGCACCAGAGCGTTCTCGAAAGTTGCGTCGCCCACCCAACTTCTCGCTCGCTCGCACGTTCCAGACAGCACCCTCCCCGGAGCCCCACAAATGAAGTTCGCCCTCGCCCTCGCCGCCGCCGCGCTGACCGTCGCCTCCCTCGCTGCGCCCACCCCGGCGCGGGCCTGCGGGATGTCCGTGAACCTCGCCCAGCCCATGCGCCCCCAGAAGCAGGTCAAGCCCCCTCCGAGCCCCATCCTCGAGGTCGCGGCGGCGGAGCGAGCGCTCGAGCAGAACCAGCCGCTCACGGCCGCCACCAAGGTCCTCGCCATGTTCCCGGGCGTTCGCGCGCTCGAGGGCGGCCACCGACCGCTCGAGACGCGCGCGCTCCGCGTCTTCGCGCTCGCGGTGGTGCGCGCCGACGGGAACCTGCCCGGCGCCTTGGGGCAGGGGTGGACGCGAGCCGCCAACCTCGAGTGGGCCGTGCAGTCGTTGAAGGAGATCGACGCGTCGCGCCCGAACGAGCCCTCGCTCCAGGCCGACCTCGGCGAGGCGATGGCGCACCTCCCTCACCTCCGCGGGCAAGCGCTCGCGATGCTGGACAAGCTCGCCCAGAAGGACCTCATGGGTAGCCCGCAGGCGTACGCGGCGCTCTCCCGTATGCGCGCGGAGCGAGGCGACGCGACCGGTGCGGCGGTCGCCATGAAGCGCTGCGAGGGCATGGCGGCCACGCCGAGCGTGTGCGCCGCGCCCGCGGGGAAGGTCGCGACCGCCGCGCCGCAGGCCGCCTCGAAGACGGCGGGGATGCTCGCGTCGCGCGACTGATGGGCGCGCTCCCACGGTCCGGGGCCCTCGCGGCGTGGCCGGGCGTCGCGCTCGCCGCGGCGCTCGCGCTCGCCGCGTGCAAGGAGTCCGCGCGGCGTGACCCTCCTCCCGCGCCCTCCGCCGGAGCGCCCGCCACGCAGGCGCCCGCGCTCGGGCGCGTGGTGGGCGATCCGATGCACGGCAAGCAGCTCATCGCCGACCTGCAATGCAACCGTTGCCACGACGGAACGGGGGCGGCGCCCCCGCCCGCGAACAAGCAGTGCGTGCAGTGCCACGCCGACATCGTCGCCGGGAAGTTCAAGGCGAGCCCTGCGCTGCTCTCCAAGTGGCGGCCCATCGTCGCGGACCTGACGGACGCGCCGTCGCTCACCGGCACCGACAAGCGGCTCCGTCGCGACTGGGTGGCGAGCTACCTCGCGAAGCCACACGATCTGCGGCCTGGCCTCGCGCCGAGCATGCCGCGGCTCGCCCTCGAGCCCAGCCAGATCGCCGACCTCGCCGCGTACCTGGTGCTCGCCGAGGCGAAGCCCGAGGCGGCGCCCCAGGGGGACCTCGAGGCGGGTCGTCGTGTGGTGGAGTCGAAGGGGTGCATCACTTGCCACGCCATGTCGGGCGTGCCCGGCCTGGGCGCCTCGGCCCTCCCCGTCAGCGTCAAGCCGGAGGAGCTCGCGCGCGGCCGCCGCCTCGCGCCCGATCTCCGGTACGTGCGCGAGCGCCAGCTCCCGAGCCAGACGGCCCAGTGGCTCCGCGATCCGATCGCGGTGAAGGCGGACAGCGCGATGCCGCGGATCCCGCTCACCGAGGCCGAGGTCAGGGACGTGACGGCGTTCTTGCACACGCGCCCGCTCGACGCCGTCGCCGGGCGCCCACCCGTCGCGCGCCCCGCGCTGCTCACGCGAAAGGTCACCTTCGCCGAGGTCGACAAGCGCGTGTTCCACCGCACCTGCTGGCACTGCCACTCCGAGCCCGACTACGCGATCGGCGACGGAGGCCCCGGCAACTCCGGCGGCTTCGGGTTCAAGCCACGCGGGCTGAACCTCTCCGACTTCAACGGCATCGCGGCGGGCTTCTTGGACGACAAAGGGGAGCGCGCCAGCGTGTTCGCCCCCGGGCCCGACGGCGTGCCGCGGCTCGTCGCGTCGCTCCTCGCGCGGCACGCCGAGGAGGCCGGCGCGGAGACGGGGCCCGTCCGCGGGATGCCGCTGGCGTACCCACCGCTCGCCCTCGAGGACATCCAGCTCGTCGATACGTGGATCTCGCAGGGACGCCCTCGTTGAGCGACGTCCTCGCGCTGCGCGTCGCGCTCGTGCTTTCGCTGGCGCTTCCGGCCTGCTCGCGCGAGGTCCCACGTGAGCCGGTGCTGCGCGAGCCGCCCGCGACCGCGCCGCCCCCCACGCCACCCGCACCGCCCACGCTCGCGTCGAGCGCGCCCACGCTCGCGTCGAGCGCGCCCGCGCCTGCGTCGAGCGCGCCAAGGTTGGCGTTCCTCGCGCCGCCGCCGGACGCCGACCTCGCCGCTTTCCTCCGGACCGAGCGGCTGCGCGCGAAGGCCGCCGGGCGCCTCCTCGTCGTCTACGCGGGCGCCTCCTGGTGCCCGCCGTGCAAGCGCTTTCACGCGGCGGCCCACGCCGGGGAGCTCGACGCCGAGCTGGGCTCGACGACGCTCGTCGAGCTCGACGCGGACGCGGATCAAGCGCGGCTCGGCGCGCTCGGGTATGTCTATAAAAATATTCCGTATTTTGCCTTGCCTGGCGAGAACGGGCGCGCCGGCGAGTCGCTCTCGGTGGTGGACACGACGCAGGGGGCGCAGCGGCAGATCGTGGGCACGCTGACCCGGTGGCAGGCCGCACGCTGAGTCAGCCCGCGTCGCCCGCTCGGGGCGGAGCCGCGTCGCGCTGGTCGGGAGGGCCCGCGTCGTGGACGCCGTGGGTCGCCGCCTTGGGCCGCGGTCTGCGGGGTGGGGCGGCGTCTTCGGTCGGCTGGAGGTGGCGGCGTCGCTCGACGACGATCCCGAGGAGGCCCGCCAGCAGCCCGACGCCGACGAGGTAGTTGAGCCACCGTGGGGCGCGACCGCTCGCGCCCTCCTGCGCACGCCTTGGCCGCTCTTCGGGCGCGGCTGCGTCGGCCCGCAGCGCGCGGGCGCGGATGGCGCGGGCGACGGCCCGCCCGAGCTCGCCCGTGGACGAGAACCTGTCGGACGGGTCCTTCGCGAGGCCGCGCTCGACCACGACCCGCGTCAGCTCGCGCGCCGCGGTCGGGTCGAGGTCGTCGCGGGCGATGGGGCGCGGCGTGTGCCCTCCGATCGCCGCGGTGACGGCGAGCAGGTCCTCGCCGGGGAACGCGCGCGTCGCGGTCAGCGCCTCGTAGAGCGTCGCCGCCATCGCGAACACGTCGCTCTCCGGGCGCGGCGCGCCGCCGGACAGGATCTCGGGAGCCGCGTACGCGGGCGTGCCCACGACCGTGCCCGCGCGCGTGAGCCCCGCCTCCTGCAGCCGAGCCAGGCCGAAGTCGCCGATCTTGCTGCCGTTTGGGCCGAGCAGCACGTTCTCGGGCTTGACGTCGCGGTGGAGCACGCCCGCGGCGTGCGCGGCGTCGAGCGCGTCGCCCAGCTCGCGCGCGAGGCGCGCCACGTCGTCGGTCGCGAGCGCCCCACGCGCGAGCCGCGCGCGCAGGGTCTCGCCGGCGACGAGCTCGAACACGAGGAAGAGCCCCGCTGTCGGATCCTCCCCCATGTCGTGCAGTGTGACGACGTTCGGGTGGCTCACCGCCGCCACGGCCTTAGCCTCGACCTTCAGGCGGTCGGTCAGGTGGGCGCGCGTGTCGGGTGGGAGGCCGAGGTCGTCGCGCAGCACCTTCACGGCGACGCGCCGCCCGAGGACCGTGTCGAGCCCGACGTACACGCGGCCCATCCCGCCCTCTCCGAGCAGCTCGAGGAGCTCGTAGCGACCGACGCGGGTCACGCGCTCACCCGTCGTGCGGGTTCCAGCAGGCGACCTTGTGCCCGCTGCCGAACACGAGCTCGGCGAAGGGAGGCGCCTCGATCTTGCACTGAGAGATCGCGCGGGGGCAGCGAGGGTGAAAGCTGCAGCCGCTCGGCGGATCGATCGGGGAGGGGACGTCGCCCTCGAGCAGCACGTGGAGGCGCTTGCGCTCGGGGTCGGCGATCGGCGACGCCCCGAGGAGCGCGCGCGTGTACGGGTGGAGCGCGCCGCCGTAGAGGCTCTCGACGGGCGCCTGCTCGACGATGTGGCCGAGGTACATCACGCAGACGCGGTGGCTGATGTGCTCGACGATCTTCAGGTCGTGCGAGATGAAGAGGAACGCGACGCCCAGCTCGTCTTGGAGGTCGAGCAGCAGGTTCACGATCTGCGCTTGGATGGACACGTCGAGCGCGCTGATGGGCTCGTCGCACACGATGAACTCGGGCTGCACCGCGAGCGCGCGCGCGATGCCGACGCGCTGGCGCTGTCCGCCCGAGAACTCGTGCGGGTAGCGGTCCATGGCCTCGGGGCGGAGCCCCACCTTGCGCAGCAGGTCGGCGACGAGGGACTCTTCGTCGGCGCGGGTCGCCGCGAGCTTGTGGATGCGGATGGCCTCGGCCACGATCTCGCGCACCGTCATGCGGGGGTTGAGGCTCGAGTAGGGGTCCTGGAAGATGATCTGCATCTTCCGGCGCAGCGGGCGGAGCGCGGAGGCGCTGAGGTGCGCGATGTCCTTCCCGTCGTAGAGGATGCGGCCGTAGGTGGGCTCGAGGAGCCGCAGGAGGAGCCGCCCGAGGGTGCTCTTTCCGCAGCCGCTCTCTCCGACGAGCCCGAGGGTCTCGCCGCGCCGCACCCGGAGCGAGACGCCGTCGACCGCCCGGAGGACGCGATCGCCGCGTGAGAAGAGCCCGCCGCCGACCGGAAAATACTTCGAGAGGGCCTCGGTCGCCACGAGCGTCCGGGAGGGCTTCGCGCCCGCCTTCTCGGCTTCCTCCCCGGCCGGCGCGGTCACGGCGACGCCTCCGCGGCCGACGGCGAGACGCCCGGCGTCACGTCGGCCGAACGGAAGCACCGCGCGAGCCTGTGGGGCTCGCCCTCGGGCGCCTCGAGCGCGGGCTCGGCCTCCCGGCACGCCGGCGCGACGAGGGCGCACCGGTCGGCGAAGCGGCAGCCGGGTGGCAGGCTGCGCAGGTCGGGGACGAGCCCCTCGATCGCGCGCAGGCGGGAGCGACGCGCCGTGGTGCCCCGCCTCGGCAGGCTGTCGAGGAGGCCGCGCGTGTAAGGGTGCCGCGGCGCGCGGAAGAGGTCGATGACCGGCGCGCTCTCCACGACGCGCCCCGCGTACATGACCGCCACGTGATGAGTGTATTCTGCAACGACACCCAGGTCGTGGGTGATGAGGATGATCCCCATGCCGAGCCGCTCCTGCAGCTCGCTCAGCAGCTCCAGGATCTGCGCCTGGATCGTGACGTCGAGCGCCGTCGTCGGCTCGTCCGCGATGAGGAGCTTCGGCTCGCACGCGAGCGCCATCGCGATCATGACCCGCTGGCGCATGCCGCCCGAGAGCTGGTGAGGGTACGAGTGGAAGTTCTCCTCCGGCGAGTGGATGCCGACGAGGCGGAGCATGTCGATGGCGCGCGCCTTCGCCTGCGCGCGCGTGACGCTCTGGTGCAGCACCACGGCCTCGACCACCTGAGCGCCCGCCGTATAGATGGGGTTCAGGCTGGTCATGGGCTCCTGGAAGATCATGGAGATCTCGTTGCCCCGAACGTCGCGCATCTCGCGCTCGGACCGCGTCACGAGATCGCGCCCCTGGAAGAGCACCTCGCCGCTGGCGATTCGGCCTACGTCGGGCAAGAGCCGCAGGATCGAGAGCGCCGTGACGCTCTTGCCGCACCCGCTCTCGCCGACGATGCCGAGGGTCTTGCCGGGCTCGACCCGGAAGGACACGTCGTCGATCGCGCGCAGCGGCCCGTCGTCGGTGTCGAACGTCGTCGTGAGCCCGCGAACTTCCAGCATGCCGCGCGGGTATCATGCGGGACCAGGCCGCCCGCGGAAAGAGCGAAGGCGCGAAACCGGCCGTCGCGGGATGGGCTCGCCAGGGCCGGGGGGAAGCGACTATCCTCCCCGTCGTGCGCCCGAGGGACCTCACCGCCGTCGTGATCGCGCTGGCAGGGCTGGCCGCGCTCGCCGGGGCCGGCGCGTGCGTGCCCCCCGACCGCCTGTGCGCGAGCGACGATCCGTGCGGGTCGGGCCGGGCCTGCGTCACGGGGCGCTGCGTTCCGGCCAAGGAGACCGTGCGGCTCCTCGAGGTCGACGACGCCGGCGCGCCCCTCGTGAAGCGGCGGGTGGTCGCCGCGACCGACGTGGCCTGGCTCACCCCCGACACCCGAGAGGGCGGCGGCACGCCCGTGACCGTGGGCCTCGGCGGCGCGTCGCGGGGCGTGCTGCTCCTGCGCTTCACCGACGTCGTGATCCCTAGCGATCTCGTCGAGGCGTACGTCGTCCTCCGCCGCGCCCCGGACATCGACCCGCCCATGGGGCCGGTGCGGCTCCGCGCGCGCGCCGTGCAAGACGACTGGGATCCGACCACGCTGTCGGCCTCGCGCGCGCCGCGCATCGTCGACGTGGCCACCCCCGAGACGCGCGTGCTGCCCGCCGCCGGCGACGTCATCCGCGTCGACGTCCGCGCGCTCGTCGCCGCGTGGGCGACCCGCGGGCGGGCCCAGGGGATCGCGGTCGCGGTCACCGAGGATCCGGCGTCGCCCCTCTACATCGCGCTGGCTCCCTCGCGCGAGGCGCCGGCCCCGGTGCTGGAGCTCTACGCGCGTTGAGTTGGGCACGTCGCGTTGGGCGCGTCGAGGTGGGCCGCCCGCAGCCCACCCGGGCCGCGGCCGATCCACGCGCGAGGGGAGCCGGAGCCCGCGAAGCTGCGCGCATGTGAGAGGGTATCGTACCTTTCTTCGGGCCCTGCGTCGGCCAGGGGGGGCCCGCGTGAATAGCTGGGCTCGCGGAGCGTCACACCGCCTGCGACGTTGGTTTCCGGGGATGTCGAGCTGCCCTACACCCCCTGGCCCCGTCTTTGCTCTATCATCGGGTGGTCTGCTCACCCGCCGTCGAGGCCTCGGCTTCGACTTGACCCCGCGACCCCCCGAGGGGACGCTGACGAAAACGAAAGGCCTCCCCGCGAGGCGAAGGAGACAAGAGAGATGCGCCTGTCGAAGATCCTTGGGACCGCGTGTGCAGTGGCCGGCCTCCTCGTCGCCGCGGGAGCCAGCGCGGGTGGAGAGCACTACGCCGTCGCCACCGCGGGCGGCTCGGTCACCGTCACCCCGGTGGGCGACTGGCACATCAACAAGAGCTTCCCGTGGAAGCTCACCTGCGGCAGCAACGTCATCACGAAGTTCGACCTCAGCGACACGGCGGCCAGGGCCTCCGGCGGGAGCGGTTCGTGCGAGCTGAAGGGCGCGATGTGCTCGAAGGACAGCTGCGAGCCCTTCAAGGCGCCGGTCTCTTTCTAGCCTCGTCCGCCGCTCGCGCGCGCGGTTTCATCGGAGAGCGCGGCCCACCCCGGGTCGCGCTTTTCCTTTGGTGGGCGTGGGGCGGTGCCGTACCTTCTCGGCATGAAGAACGGCGTGGCCGCGGCCGAGCTGGCGAAGGTGGCGGCGAGCGTCCACAACCGCTACGTCGAGGGTCGCTGGGTGCTCTCCTTCGACGAGTACCTGGAGCTCTTCGCGACGAACCCGGTGCGGTACGCGCGCGACGCGAGCCGCTACGTGCGCGACGCCTTCGACCACTACGGCACCACGCAGGTGCGGCGGCCGTGGGGCGAGCACACGCGCTTCAACCTCTTCGACCTCCCGTTCGAGGACGCGAGCGTCGGCGCCCGCCGCGCCGGCCTCGTGGGCCAAGAGCACGTTCAAGAGGAGCTCTACCGAGCGCTCTGCAACTTCGCCCGTGAGGGGCGCGCGAACCGGCTCGTGCTGCTGCATGGCCCGAACGGCTCCGCGAAGAGCACCGTGGCGGGCTGCGTGCTGCGCGCGCTCGAGGACTACTCGACCCTGCCGGAAGGTGCGATCTACACATACAGCTGGGTCTTCCCGTCGTCGCGCTCGACCCGCGGGGCGCTCGGCTTCGGCGGCGGCAAGGCGGACGCGTCGTCGGTGCTGAGCTACGCGCACCTGGCCGACGAGGAGCTCGACGCGAAGCTGCTCGTCGAGGTCCGCGATCACCCGCTCTTCCTCGTGCCGATCGAGGAGCGCCGCGGGCTCGTGCAGGAGCTCGGCGCGCGCGCCTACCCGGAGGGCCTGCCCGAGCCGTACGCCGAGTGGTTCTCTCGCGGGCGCCTGTCGCACAAGAGCCAGCAGATCTTCGACGCGCTGCTCGCGAGCTACAAGGGCTCGTACCGCGACGTCCTGAAGCACGTGCGGGTGGAGCGCTACTTCATCTCTCACCGCTACCGCGTGGGCGCGGTGACGATCGGACCGCAGATGAGCGTCGACGCCGTCGAGCGGCAGGTGACCGCCGATCGGTCGCTCGCGTCGCTCCCCGCGTCGCTCCAGGCCCTCTCGCTCTACGAGGTCAAGGGCGAGCTCATCGACGCGGCCGGCGGCGTGCTCGAGTTCAGCGATCTGCTGAAGCGGCCGCTCGACACCTTCAAGTACTTGCAGCTCAGCGTCGAGACCTCGGAGGTGGCGCTCACCCAGCAGAACGTGACGCTCAACTGCGTGATGATCGGGAGCGCCAACGAGCTTCACCTCGACGCCTTCCGCGAGCACCCGGAGTTCGCGAGCTTCCGAGGCCGGCTCGAGCTCGTGCGCACGCCGTACCTCCGCAGCTACCTCCTCGAGCAGCAGATCTACGACGCCCACGTCGCGCCGCAGGTGCGTCGGCACGTGGCGCCGCACGCCACCGAGGTCGCGGCGCTCTTCGCCGTGCTCACGCGCATGCGCAAGGCGGATCCGGAGCGCCACGCGGGGGCGCTCGGCGCCGCGGCGGCGGGCCTCTCGGCCATCGAGAAGATGGACCTCTACGCGACGGGCGCGGCGCCGGCCAGGCTCGACGCGGACACGGCGAAGCTCGTGCGCTCGTCGATCCGCGCCATCTACGAGGAGTCGGCCGACGCCGTGGACTACGAGGGCCGCACGGGCGCGAGCCCGCGCGAGATGCGCGTGGTGCTCCTCGACGCGGCGCAGTCGCCCGTGCACCCTTGCCTGTCGCCGCTGGCCGTGCTCACCGAGATCGAGGCTCTCTGCGCGCGCAAGGGCGAGTTCGACTGGCTCGATCTCGACCCGATAGACGGGGGCTATCACGACGTGAAGCTCTTCGTCGCGGAGCTCCGCGAGCGCCTCCTCTCCTCGTGGGAGCGCGAGATGTACCTCGCGAGCGGGGTCATCGAGGAGGGGCGCTACGAGGAGCTCTTCGAGCGCTACGTGCAGCACGTGAGCGTGTGGATGAAGAAGGAGCGCCTCCGCAACCGGGCCACCGGCGAGTACGAAGAGCCGGACGAGGCCATGATGCGCGAGGTCGAGCGCCTGCTCGCGCTGAAGGGCGACCCTGGCACCGTGCGCCGCGACGTGATCGGCGCGATCGCCGCGTGGGCGATCGACCACCCGGGCGCGCCCATCGAGCCCGAGACCGTGTTCCCTGGCAGCATCGCGAAGATGCGCGAGACCGTGTTCGAGGGGAAGAAGCCGGTGATCGTGCGCCTCGTGCACGACGTGGTGGCGCTCGTGCGCGAAGACGGCAGCGGCCTCGACGACGCGCGCCGGGCGGAGGCACGCGCCGTGCTCGATCGTCTCGCGAAGCACTTCGGCTATTGCGACGCGTGCGCCACGGCGGCGTGCGCGGGGCTCGCCGCGGGGCGGTTCGCCTAGCGCCCTCGACGCGCCCGTGGGGTTTAGCCTCGCCGCGCG
>DAORJJ010000037.1:0-23698 GCA_035439005.1 Polyangiaceae bacterium
CCCGGCCGACGCGCCCGAGGCGCCCGAGGCGCCCGCGCCGCCCGCCGCCTGAGCCGCACCCACGAGCTTGTTGCGCTGCGCGGCGCTCTCGGGCACCATCTGATCATGCTCACCATGCGCTCCGTGGCGCTGCGCGGCTGGGTGATGGCTCTCGGGCTCGTGGCGCTCCCGCTCACGGCCGCCGCCGACATTTACAAGTGGACCGACGCCGAGGGCGTCGTGCACTTCACCTCGAAGGCCGACCCCAAGGGGAAGCTCTACCTGAAGGCCGCGCCGCCCCCCGCGAACGCCGTTCGGCCCGGGGTGACGCCGTTTGCGCCTCAAGATCGGGATCTTTCTCGGTACACCCGCTACGACGAGTGGATCCGCCAGGCGTCGACGCTCTACCAGATCCCCGAGGCGCTGGTCCGCGCGGTCATCAAGGTGGAGAGCGACTACGACGCGCGCGCCGTCAGCTACGCCGGCGCGCGGGGCCTCATGCAGCTCATGCCCCAGACCGCGGAGCGCCTCCAGGTGCGCGACATCAACGATCCGCGCGAGAACATCTTCGGCGGCGTGCGCTTCCTGCGCATCCTCGCGAACGCGTTCAACGGCGACCTCGCCCTGACGGTGGCGGGCTACAACGCCGGGGAAGAGGCCGTGATGCGCTACCAGGGCATCCCGCCGTACCAGCAGACCCGCGACTACGTCGTGAAGGTCTCCAAGTACTACCGTCGCTACCGCACCACCCCCGACGTGGTCGACGCGAGCATCGGCCCGCTCGACTGAGCGGCGCGCGCGGGGCGCTGCGCCATCGACGGTCGCGAAGTTGGCCACGCGGAGCGCGGTCCGTACAGTGGGCCTGTGCGTACCTCTACCTACATCGGCGCCACCCTCTCCGTCCTCGCCACCTCGCTGCTCGCGCCGGCCGCCGCCGCGAAGCCCCCCGCCGTCGAGCTCCTTCACCGCGCAGAGACCGGCTCGATGCCCAAGGGCGCGTCGCTCTCGCCGGACGGCAACACGGTGTACGTCACGAACTTCGGTCAGCGAAACCGAAACAACATCACGGTGTTGGACGCCCACACGCTGGCGCCGAAGGGGCGCATCGACGTCGCCGGCAACGTGGTGGAGAGCGCGCTCTCCCACGACGGCAAGACGCTCTACGTCTCCAACTTCGGGCGAAACTCGGTCGAGTTCCTGGACCTCGCCACGAAGACCGTGACCCGCGAGGTCAAGACCGACACGCACCCCAAGATCCTGGTGCTCTCGCCCGACGGCCGCTCGCTCTTCGCCGCCAACTGGGCGAGCGCGTCGGTGACCCAGATCGACGTGGCCAGCGGGAGCGTCGTGCGCACCCTCGCGACGGGGCCGCAGCCCCGCGGCATGGCGATGACCCGCTCGGGCACCCTGTTCGTCGCGAACTTCAACGGCGCGAGCATCGACGTGTTCAAGGGCAGCGATTTGTCGCAGCGCACGCGCGTGCCGGCCTGCGCGATCCCGCGGCACCTCGCTCTCTCGCCGGACGACAAGACCCTCTTCGTGTCCTGCTACACGGCGAGCCAGGTGCACGCGTACGACGTGGCCACGATGACGGTCACCAAGCGCGTGCCGGTCGGCAGCTCGCCGAAGTCGCTCGAGGTCTCGCGCGACGGGCGCTACGTGTACACGGCCGACTACGGCATCGAGACGAACAGCGTCTCGGTGATCGACACGCGCGACTTCACCTCGCGCGTCTTCCCCATTCGCGGCATGCAGCGCGGCAGCGGCGTGGCCGTGGCGCCCGACGGCCGCCACGCCTACGTCACGGGCTGGCTCGACGGCCACGTGTACATGGTCGGCCTCAAGCCCGAGGCGCCCGCGGCGAAGGACGAAGAGGTCACGTCGCCCGCGCCGTCGCCCGCCGCGAAGGGTGAGCCGGCACGGCGCGCGCGAACGGCGCACGCCGCCCCCGCGCGCCCCGCGCGCGCCCCGCGGAGCCCCGAGAAGCGCTAGGCCCCGGTGCGGGGTCCGCGCGTGAGGGCGTCGGCCTCGGCCAGCGCCTGCTCGCGGAGCACGAGCTCGTCCTCGACCTCGGCGAGCGCGTCCTTCACGGCGTCGTCGACGCGCACGCCGCGCTCCTCACGGGACGCCAGGGCCACGACTCCGAGCGCGCTCACCACGCGCTCGAGCCCGAACACGGCCTTCTCGTGATCGCGCTGGAGCTTCCGGCCCTCCTCGAGCTCTTTCTCCGCCCAGCCCCGCACGTCGTCCGCGGCGCCGGCGGCGGTGAGCGCGCGGGCCTTCGCCTCGAGCGCCGCGAGGTCGAGCTTCGCGAGGCGCGCCGCGGTGGTCTTGCGGGCCTGCTCGAGGCCCTCGGCGTGCTGGAGGAGCGCGTCGATCTTCGCGCGCAGCGTCGCGAACGCGCGGTCGCCCTTGATTTCACTCAGCGCGCGCGCGGCCGCCCGCTTCACGGCGGACATCGGCTCGGCCCGTCGCGCGACCACGAGGCCCACGAGCGCGAGCAGGGCGAAGAAGAGGCCCAGCGCGCCCGACACGGCGCCGGCCGCGCGCGTGGCCGGCACGGCCGCGGGCGGCGCCTCGGGCAGATCGGCCGACAGCTCGCCCACGAGCGTCGCCCGAAACTCGGTCGCGGTGAGCAGGCGCTCGTGCGCGGCCTCGGTCACGCGAGGCAACAAGCAGGGAGAGGGCACGCCCGCGGCGGCGCACGCCTCGCCGGACGTGCCCGTGGCGATGAGGTGCACCTCGTGCTTCGCGGCGTCGTGGCTCGCGACCCGGAAGCCGGTGGTCTCGGGCTCGAAGAGGCCCCCACGGCGCGTGAGCGGCCCGTCGGGCCGGAGGTCGGTGCGGGTAATTGCATCATACACGGTCCCGTCGAACGACGTGCGTACCGTGCCCTTCAGCACGATCTCCTCTCCGGGGGTCACGTCGGGGAGGGCGAGGGGAGTGAGCTCGCGCAGGGCGACGTGCGTCGACGGGGGCGGCGGCGGCTTCTGCGTGACGAGGAAGCCGCCGAGGCCCGCGAGGGCCGCGCCGACGGCGAGCGCGGCGAGGGGCAAGCGCTTCGAGCGCATGGGGCGCGGCGCGCTCACCGAAGGTAACCGTACGCCGAGCCTCGCAGGAGCATCGCGAGCGGGAGCGGGTCCTGCACTTGCCCCTCACCGCCCACGGCGCGCGAGAGCCGCGCGAGGCGGATGGCGTCTTCCCCGAGCCGCGGCTCGCTCAGGGTGACGGCCGCGCGCTTCAGCAGCTCGGCCCGCTCCTGGAGGAGCCGCGTCGCCGCGAGGCGTTGGCCGGTGTCGACCATGCGCTCGGCCTGCACGATCGCGTCGCCGGCGGTGAAGGCCTGCACGGTCGCGACCACGCTCGCGTTCGCGGTGGCCGCGCTCTCGGCGTCGCTCGCCGCGAAGGCGATCTTGACCGGGAACTCCTCGGTGATGTTCTTCTTGCGGAGGCGGTCCTTGTAGCGAACCTCGACGCTGGCGAGGGCGCGCTCGCCGCTCCCCGGGGGCACGGTGACGCCGAGGAGGATGGCGTGGTGATCGTCGCGCGAGAACGCGGGCATGAAGAAGCGCATGCCGCCGACGGCGTCCTCCTGGCGGTCACGGGCGATGCCTCCTTTGGCCGCGGCGATCTTGTCGACGGCGACCTCCTGGGCGCGCACCTGCTGCGCCTCGCGCTCCTGGAGCTCGCGCGAGCCGAACACTCGCGTGGGAGTGACGTCGGGGCGGAGGCGCACGCGCACCTCGACGCCGAGCGCGGCGGGCACGAGGCGCGAGTCCATCTCCTTCGCGAGCGCGCCGGCGATCTGCGACGAGTCGGCGAGGTAGTAGTAGCCGCCGGCGCCGCGATCGGCGACCGAGCTCATGAGCGGCGCGTCGAAGTCGGCGCCGAGGCCGAACGAGCTGGTCTGGATGCCGTCTTGGAAGGCCCGGGCGCTTCGCTCCGCGAGGCGCGCCGGGTTCGTGTCGCCGCCGTTGGCGTGGCCGTCCGACAGGAGCATGACGATGCGCACCGCCTCGGGGGAGATGCCCGCGCTGTGCGCCTGCGCGTAGCCGAGGTCGAGGCCGGAGGAGATGTTGGTGCCGCCGTTGGCGTGCACTTCGCTGATGGCGCTGAGGATTTTGGCCTTTCGGGGGCCCACGGGGCCGTCCGGCACGAGCACCTCGGCCGAGTTCGAGAAGGTGACCATCGAGAAGTCGTCGCGGGCGTCGAGCCGCTCGACCAGGCTCGCCGCGGCCTTCCTGGCGTTGTCGATGGCGAGCCCGCTCATCGAGCCGGAGACGTCGAGCACGAGGTGCACCGAGAGCGGCGCGCGCGCCGCGGTCGCCGCGCTCGAGCGGAGGGAGATGCGCAGGTTCAGCGGGCCGCCAGCCGGGGCCAGCTTCTCGCGCTCGGTCTCGATCTTGAAGGCGAGCGCCGCCTCCTTTGGGGCGTCCATCGCCGGCGCGTAGCGCGACCCGAAGTCGCCGACGAGGTCCTTGTACTCTCCGGGAATGTCGCCCTTGGCGACCGCCGCGTCGAAGGCGGACAGCGCCGCGCCGCCGGGGCGGTAGGTCGTCGCGTAGCGCGCGTTCGGATCGAGCTTCGGCACCACGGGGGCCGCGGCTGCGGGCTCGGCGGGCGTGGCGTACGCGTTGCCTTGCGTCGCCGCGGGGATCACGATCGGCGCTCGGCGAGCCATCGTCGCCGCGGGCGCCGCGGGGCTCGGCTTGGCCACCGGGGGAGGTGCGGCGGGCGAGTTCGCCTTGCCCCCCATCGGATCCTGGGCGAACCCTGCGCCCCCGCCGCGGACCCCGGCGCCCGCGGAGCCGAGACCGTCGAGCGCCCCCTTCTTGGCCTTCTCTTCCGCGGCGGGGGCGGCGGCGAGCGCTGGCGCGATCGTCTTCGGCAGGGCGGTCGCCGCCGTCTGCGGCTGGTCGGCCTCGTTCTTGTCGGCGACGGTGCCCTCGCCCGTGCGCGGCGCCTCGGTCGCGGTGGCCTTGGCGGCGGGCTCTTGCTTGCCGCACGCGACGCCGAGGAGGCCGAAGGTCACGGCCAAGAACGCAGAATGCCTAGAGATCATGTCGGCTGGCTCCCCTGGTGGCTCCGTCGCGTCGCGCGATGCGGGCGGTGTCGGCTCACGACGCACCACGCCGCCGAAAGTTTTCGCGCACGCCACGATCGGCAGAGGGACTATACCCCCTCGCGCCGCGCCGGGCGGGGCGCGAGCGAGGGGAAGCCTACGTGAAGCTCGTGTTCACCGAGAACCTCCACGCGCTGATGCTCCCAAAGGGGCACAAATTCCCGCTTGGAAAATACGACCGGATCCACGCGCAGCTCTCGCGCGAGCTGCCCTCGGCGATGCTGCTCGGCGCCCCCGCGTCGGTGGCGGACCTCGAGCTCGTGCACGCCCCCGACTACATCCGCCGCGTGCGCGAGGGCGCGCTGACCGAGCCCGAGGTGCGCCGGCTCGGGTTCCCGTGGTCCGAGTCGCTCGCCCTCCGCGCCACGCGCAGCGTCGGGGGCACGCTCGCGGCGCTCGCGTGGGCGGCCTCGGCCGGCGCGGCTGGGCACATCGCCGGCGGCACGCACCACGCGTTCCGCGACCGCGGCGAGGGCTTCTGCGTGTGGAACGACCTCGCGGTGGCGGCGCGCGTCGCGCAGCGTGACCACGGGCTCGAGCGTGTCGCGATCGTCGACCTCGACGTGCACCAGGGCAACGGCACCGCGAGCCTCTTCGAGGGCGACGACAGCGTCTTCACCTTGTCGCTCCACGGCGCGCGCAACTACCCGTTTCACAAGGAGAAGAGCACGCACGACGAGCCGCTCCCCGACGGCTGCGAGGACGCGGAGTACCTCTACGCGCTCGACCGCGCCCTCGAGCGCGTGCGCGGGTTTCGGCCCTCGCTCGTGCTCTACCAGGCGGGCGTGGACGGCCTGGCGGGCGACCGGCTCGGCCGCATGCGCCTCACCGAGGCGGGCCTCGAGGCCCGGGACGCGCGCGTGTATGCGCTCGCGCGCGGGCTCGGGGTCCCCCTCGTCGCCACCCTCGGCGGCGGCTACGGCCGCGACCTCGACGCGACCGTGCGCGCGCACGTCGCGGTCTTTCGCGGGCTCGCGCGCGCCCTCGGCTGATCCCGCTCATTGACCTGGGCGAGAGGGGCTGTCGCCGCGCCGGATCGCGCCTACGTACGGGTCGGGACCCCTGCCAAGGCGGTGCTCACTGGAATCGAGCCCGAAATCCCACGGCTCGCGCCTTCGGCTTCTCACGAGAGCCGTGGGATTCCGGGCTCGATGACCGCGCCGTGTGCACATGGCCTCCTGACGATTCAGGATCGGCGGAACTGGGTTCCGCCTTAGTCTCCGGCGGTCCGTGGGCGTGTGGGCTGGCGCGACGGGACCAAGGACGAGGAGGAGAGGCACATGAGGCTCGTACGAGTAGCGATCGCGAACGTGAACACGACGGTGGGCGCAGTGAAATCGAACGCCGACCGCGCGATCGACCTGACGCGCCGCGCGGCGGAGGACGCAGTGACCGTGCTGGTCTTCCCCGAGCAGCTGCTCGCGGGCTACGCGCCCGAGGACCTCGTGCAGTGGCGCGAGTTCGTCACCGCCCAGTGGACCGAGCTCGAGCGCTTCGCCCACGAGACGCGCGACCTCGGCGTCGTGTGCGCCGTCGGCCTCACCGTCGCCCGCAGCGCGCACGTCTACAACTGCGCGGCGCTCGTGCACGCGGGGCGCATCTGGGGCGTGGTCCCGAAGGAGAAGCTGCCCACCTACAGCGTCTTCTACGAGCAGCGCACGCTCGCGAGCGGCGTGCCCGGGTCGAGCGATCGCTTGCCCAACGGCGTGCCCTTCGGAGACGTCATCTTCGCGCTCGACTTCGGGACGGTCGCCCTCGAGGTGTGCGAGGACGTGTGGTCTCCCGACGGGCCGATGCGCCGCCGCTCGTACGCGGGCGCCGAGCTCGTGCTGAACCTCTCCGCCTCGCCCTTCCGGCTGGGCGTGGTCGACACGCGCCGCGAGATGATCGCGACCCGGGCGGGCGACAACCAGGTGTCTGTAGTCTACACAAACCTCGTGGGCGCCAACGACGGGCTCATCTTCGACGGCGGCGGCTACGTCGCGCAGAACGGCCGCCTCCTCGTCGATGCCCCGCGCTTTCGCGAGGGCCTCACCAGCGTCACGCTCGACCTCGATCGCACGTCCCGGCTGCGCACCGAGAACACGACCTGGCGCCACGATCAGATGGCGTTCGTCGCGAGCTCGGTGCGCGTCGCGACGGTGGCCGTCGACGCGCCCACGACGCGCCGGGACACCCTGCGCTACCCCGCGCCGCCGAACCAGAGCTTCTTCCTGCCCTCGCTCCGCGAGCGCCCGTCGTCGAGCGAGGTGTTCTTCGAGGACCTGATGGACGCGCTCGCCCTCGGCCTCGGCGACTACTTCGAGAAGACCCGGGCCTTCAAGACGATAGGCGTCGCGCTCTCTGGCGGCCGCGACAGCCTGTTGTGCCTGTGGCTCGCGCGTCGGTACATCGACACGCGCTACGCGGCCGAGTCGACGGAGGAGCGCGCGGTCCGCACGAAGGCCACGCTGCGCGCGTTTTTCATGCCCTCGCGGCACTCGTCGTCCCAGACGCAGCTCGCCGCCGAGCGCGCCGCGGCGGAGCTCGGGGTGCCGTTCGCCGTGGTGTCGATCGAGGAGGCCTGCGCGCCGGAGCTCGCGGCGGTCGAGTCCATGCTCCAGCCGGGCGAGGCGATCACCCCCATGACGAAGCAGAACGTCCAGGCGCGCCTCCGCGGCGAGCGCATGTGGAACTGGTCGAACAGCGCGCAGGGGCTCTTCCTGCAGACGAGCAACATGAGCGAGAAGGCGGTCGGCTACACGACCATCGGCGGCGACATGGAGGGCGCGCTCAGCGTGATCGCGAACGTCCCCAAGACGGTGGTGAACGCGCTGCTCGACTACCTGCTCGAGAAGACGGGGTCGGAGGGCATCCGCCTCACCCTGGAGAAGCCGGCCTCGGCGGAGCTCGCCGACAACCAAGAAGACGAGCGCGACCTCATGCCGTTCCCGGTGCTCGACGCGTGCTTCGCGCTCTACGCGGGCGAGAAGATGGGCCCCTCGGAGGTCTCGGCGGCCCTCCGCGCGATCTTCCCGGAGCACACGCCCGAGCAGATCACCGCGTGGAGCGCGAAGTTCGCGCGGCTCTTCACGCAGAGCATCTACAAGTGGGTGCAGACGCCGCTCTGCCTCCACGTCGGCAACCTCGATCTCGATCGCGAGCGCGCCCTCCAGCTCCCGGTCGTGCAGCAGACCGAGTGGCAGTCGCGGTCGTGACCGGGTCCCGCCGCCGCGCGAGGCGGCCTCAGGGCGGCGCGAGGCTCGCCATGCGGACCATGTCGTAGAACCGGCCGCCCACGCAGTACTCCTCGCGCAGCACGCCCTCGAAGTCGAAGCCGAGGCGCAGGTACATCGCCTGCGCGCTGCGGTTGTCCTTGCGCACGATGAGCCACACCTTCCGGAGGCCCAGCTCCCCGAACGCGAGGCGCATCAGGGCGCGCACCGAGGCCGTGCCGAGCCCCTGGCCTTGCCGCTCGCGCCGCACCACCGCGAAGAGCCGCGCGTTTCTTGCTGGCCAATAGATCTGATTTAAGCTGACCTGGCCGACGTAGCCCTCGCCCTCGGGCCCGTCGGTGAAGACCGAGTACGCGCGATCGTTCGGCGAGCGCGCGAGCGCTTCGAGGTAGCGGCCCTCGTCGGCCGCCGAGATGTCGGACTGTCGGTTCGCGAAATACTGCATGACCTCGCGGTCGTTCACCCAGGTCATCACGTGCGGCAGGTGCGCGGGGGCGAGCGGCTCGAGGCGCACCTCCGGGGTGCTTTCAGCGTCGGCGTGGAGCGGGGGCATCGAGGCCTCAGTCGAGGGTGTCGTCGCGCTCGGCGAGCGCGGAGTCGGGCGGCGGGGCGAGCACGGGAGAGGGGCGCGCGGTCTCGGGCGCCATGAGCGTTCGGACGAGCTCGGCGCGGCTCACCACGCCGAGCTTGGCGTACAGGCGGCGCACGTAGGTGCGCACGGTGTTCTCGCTGAGGCCCGCGATGGCGGCGACGTTGACGCCGCTGTAGCCGGCGACGAGGAGCCGCGCGATCTCCCGCTCGCGGCGCGAGAGCCCCTCGAGCGGCTTCGCCGCGTCCTTCGCCTGGGACTGGACGCGCACGACCGCGCAGCGCGCGCCGCCGAAGACGGGATCGCCCTCGAGCTTCGCGACCCCGGCGATCGTGCCGAACGGGAGCGCGGGCGGGGTGGGGAGAGCGTCGCCCCGGCGCTTGGCGTCGAGCGCCTGCTCGGTCGCGTCCGCGATGGCGCGCACGTTCGGGGCGATGTCGGCCTCCCAGTCGACGCCGCGCTCCCGGTTGGCCGCCCACAGCACCGAGGGGCCGTCGCGGTCGAGCACGAGCAGCGTGCTGCTGCCCGGCTGGAGCGCGCGCAGCGCCGTGGCCTCGCGCGAGACGTCGTCGAAGGCGAGCTGGGCGCGGGCCGCGGAGACCACGAACGGGCTGAGGGCCTCGAGCCGCGCGACCTCCTGGGGCTCGAACGGTCGCTCGGTCGCCCGGCGCTCGAGGCCGGCCACGCCGAAGAGGAGCCCGCCCTCGTGCAGGAACACGAAGACCGCGTCCACGAGGCCGCTCTCGCGGGTGGCCGCGAAGTAGGGGAGCGTCGCACGCTCGGCGCCTGGGTAGAGCTCGTCGGCGAGGTAGGCGCGGCGGCCGCTCGAGACGAGGCTCCGCGCGTCGAGGCCGAAGGCGCTCGAGAGCGTGGCGCCGGCCGGCATGGGGGCGCTGGCGCCGTCGACGAGGCGCACCCCCTCGGCGTACGCCCGCGCCTCGTTCGTACCCAGGCAGAAGAACGCGGCGGGGGCCGGCACGAGCGCGCGCATGGCGTCGACCACGCGGCGCAGGAAGTTGGCGCGTGTGCCTGGCTGCACCACGAGGAGCCGCGCCGCGTCCATCGCTGAGTCGCTCATGGCTCCATGGTAGACCACTCGACCCTCCTCGCGCCCGTCGCAGCTCATCCTGGCCCTGGGATCGCCTCTTGACGTTGCGCAAATGGTGGCGCCCCGCGCTCCTGGTTGTCGTTCCGCGGCGGCGCTCCGTGGCATACTGCGACCAATGACCGACCCCGCCCTGGAGGACCGCGCGTCCGAGCTCATCTTTGATTGGAACGAGGTCAATCGGAAGGGTCGCATCATCCCGCCGAACGCCACGTTCTTCGACGAGACCCTGCGGGACGGTCTCCAGAACCCCTCGGTGAAGGACCCGGGGATCGAGCGCAAGCTTGCGATCCTGCACCTCATCGAGGACCTCGGCATCCACATGGCCGACATCGGCCTGCCGGGCAGCTCGAAGCGCGCGTACGACGACTGCCTGCGCATGTGCCAGGAGGTCGTGAACTGCAAGATGAAGCTGCGCATCGCCTTCGCGGGCCGCACCGTCGTCTCGGACATCACCCCGATGATCGACATCTCGCAGAAGGTGGGCATCCCCATCGAGGCGTACGCCTTCATCGGGTCGAGCCCCATCCGCCAGTACGCCGAGCAGTGGGACCTCGACCTCCTCGTGAAGCGCAGCTGCGAGGCGGTCGACGTCGCCGTCAAGAACGGCCTCACCGTCGCGTACGTCACGGAGGACACCACGCGCTCGCGACCCGAGGTGCTGAGCACGTTGTTTCGCGCCGCGATCGACCACGGCGCGACTCGTCTGTGCTTGTCCGACACGGTCGGGCACGCCACCCCCGACGGGGTCCGCAACCTCGTCCAGTTCACGAAGAGCGTGGTCGCGAGCGCCGGCGCCGACATCGGCATCGACTGGCACGGCCACAACGATCGGGGCTTCGCCCTCGAGAACGCGATCTGGGCGCTCGAGTTCGGAGCCGATCGCGTGCACGCGACGGGGCTCGGCATCGGCGAGCGCGTCGGCAACGCGCAGATGGAGCTGCTCCTGCTCAACATGAAGCTGCTGGGGCAGATCCAAGACCAGGACCTCACGAAGCTGCTCTCGTACTGCGAGACCGTGGCGCAGGCGGTGGGCTGGCAGGTCCCCATCAACTACCCGCTCGTGGGTCGCGACGCGTTCCGCACGGCGACCGGCGTCCACGCCGCGGCCATCATCAAGGCCATGGCGAAGGGCGACACGTGGCTCGCCGACCGCATCTACTCGGGGGTGCCCGCGGGCATGTTCGGGCGCAAGCAGGAGATCTGCGTCGGCTTCATGAGCGGGGCGTCCAACGTGAGCTATTACCTCCGCGAGCGTGGCATCGAGGCGACCGAGGGGCTCGTGGCCGACATCCTGAAGACCGCGAAAGAGCACGACCACATCCTCGGCGAGGACGAGGTGCTCGCCGTGGTCGAGCGCCACCGGACCCTCGCCTCGGCCTGAGCGCTCTGGCCCGCGCCCCGGCGCTCAGCGCACGGGCAGCTCGCCCGGCGCGATCGCGCGCCAGGTGACCACGAGCTCCCGCGCGCCCCACGCCTTGGCGAGCGCCTCGAGCTGCCGCGCGGCCTGCGCCCGGGCGAGTTCCCGCGCCCGAGGCTCCTCGGCGGCCGCCGTGAAGGCCGCGAGCGCCCGCTGGCGCGCGAGCTGCTCGAGCTCCGGGGCGCGCCGCGCGAGCAGCTCGGTGTGGCGCGCGTGCACGTGCGAGCTCACCTCGTCGAGCCGCGAGGAGAGCACCTCGGGCTCGGGCAGGCGCACCCGCGCCACGCCGGTGGCGCGATCGTAGCCCGCGTCGTCGGGGCCGAGGCGCTCGAGGTCGACCCCGAGCACCACCTCGCCCGACGCCACGTAGAGCAGCGAGTCCTGCGCCTCGAGCAAGCCGAAGAGCCGCGTCTGGTGGTCGGCCACGTCGACGACCTTCTCGAGGTGGAGGGCGGCGGTCTGCAGGCGCCCGAGCGCGCGGAGCTCGCGGACCACGTTCGGCGACGGATGCTCGACCACCACGTGTGTGGCGGCGGCTGGCGCCGGCGCGGGCCTGACGAGCCCGAAGCCCATCGCCGCCACGGCCACGAACGCGGTCGGCCAAGCGAAGCGCGCCAGGGCCGCGGGCAGGGTCGAGGCGGGCTCGCCGGCGGGCGAGGCCGCGGTCGCGGGGGAGGCCTCCGCCCGAGGCGGGGCCGCGTCGTCGGGGGCGCTCATGGGGCTGAAACCGGCACCCGACGCGCGCTATTCCCGACGATCGCTCGGTGGCCGCGAGGCGAGGCGGGCCGCGCGTTCCGCTACTTCTTGGCCTTGACCGAGAGCTTCACGACCACCTCGTCGCGGATCAGGTCGTCCTTCTTGCCCGGATAGGTGAGCGCGAAGTCGCGTCGATTGAGCGAGAACTCGGCGTCCACCGCGACGCTCTCGCCCTCCACCTTGATCGTCGCCGGGAAGGTGAGCGATTTGGTCACGCCGTGGAGCGTGAGGTTGCCGGTCACGGTGTGGCTCGCGCCCTTGTCGCCCCCCGCCTTCACCGCGGTCGAGTCGAACGAGATCTTCGCGAACTGGCCGACATCGAAGAAGTCGGGCGACTTCAGGTGCCCCGTGAGCCGCTCGGTGTCGCTCGTGATGGACGCCGCGTCGATGTCGACGTGCACGGAGCTCTTCTCGGGGGCGCCGTCGACGAGGCGGATGGTGCCCTTGACGTCCCCGAAGCCGCCCTCGTGCTTGCCGGTCACCTTCGACCCCACCCAGGTGATCTTCGAGCCCGTCGCCGACGAGAACGGCAGCTCGACGCCCGCCGTCGCGAGCGCGGCCGCCTGGGTCGCGGGGGCAGCGGCGGACGCCGTGGCCTTGCTCTTGTCCTTCGCGGGGTCGTCGCAGCCTGCCAGCGTGAGCGCCGCGAGCACCGCGACCAGGGCCGCGCGGCCGGGCGCCGCGAGCGTCCGCGCGCTCACTTCTGCCTCACGAGCGAGACGTCGAGCATGAGCGACACCTCGTCCCCCACGAGGACGCCGCCGGCCTCGAGCGCGGAGTTCCAGGTGATGCCGAAGTCCGAGCGCTTGATCTTCGCCTTCGCCTCCGCGCCGATGCGCGTGTTGCCCCACGGGTCCACGTGCTCCTTCGTGGGGCCGTCGACGTCGAGCACGACCTCGCGCGTGGTGCCGCGGATCGTGAGGTCCCCGACGAGCTCGAGCTTGGAGCCGTTGCGGCGCAGCGCGCGCGACTTGAAGGTGAGCGCGGGGTGGTGCTCCGCGTCGAAGAAGTCGCCGCTGCGGAGGTGCGCGTCGCGCTTCTCGTCGCGCGTGTCGATCGAGGCGACGTCGATCGCGGCCTCGAAGGAGGCGCCCTCGAGGTCCGCGGGGTCGAACGTGGCGCTCCCGGAGAGCTTCGCGAAGGCGCCGCGGACGTTCGTGATCATCATGTGGCGCACGGAGAACGTGGCGCTCGAGTGGGAGGGATCGAGGGTCCAGGTGGGGGTGGTCATGGGCAGCTCCAAGGGGGTCGGTCCGTCCGACTGCGACACTCTGCGCCCGCCGAGCGCCCGCGATTAGCCGGCACCTCCGAAACGGATTGTTGCCCCTGACAGGCCAATGGGTTGACCTTGTTGCTCACCGCGCCGTGGCGCGCGCGGCTAGCCGACCACGCGGTTGCGGCCGCCCTGCTTGGCCGCGTAGAGCAGCTCGTCGGTCCGTCGGTAGAGGGTCTCGCTCGTGCCGTCCTCCAGGAGCGTCGCGCAGCCCACGCTGATGGTGGCGCCGAAGGTGGCCTTCTCCACCACGAACACGGCCGACTCGACGACCGCGCGGAGCTTCTCCGCGACCACGCGGGTGCCGGGCAGGTCGACCTCGGGCACGAGGATGGCGAACTCCTCGCCGCCGACGCGCGCGTAGATGTCGACGTTTCGCAGCTTGGGCTTCACGAGCTTGGCGAGCTGCCGGAGCACCGAGTCGCCGACGATGTGCCCGTACTGGTCGTTGATCTTCTTGAAGTGGTCGATGTCGAACATCAGGAGCGACAGGGGACGTTTGTAGCGCTTCGCCCGCAGCACCTCGGCCTCGCACGCCTCGTTGAAGTACCGCCGGTTGTACGTGCCGGTGAGCGCGTCGGTCATCATCAACCGGTAGATTTCCTCGTGGTACTTCGCCTCGACGTCGTCGCCGGTGAGGTACTTCAGGATCGACCGGCCGATGGCGATGCGGTCTCCGTTCTCGAGGGGGCGCACGGAGATGAGCTCGTCGTTGACGAGCGTGCCGTTGGTGGAGCCCATGTCCTCGACCTGGTGGCCCGTCGGGGTCGCCGTGATCTTGGTGTGGCGCCGGCTGATGGTCTCTTGGTCGAGCGTCAGGTCGCACTCCGACGAGCGGCCGATGTAGAACGCGTCGTCGCCGAGCGGGACGCGCTTGCCCAGGTCCGGGCCGTAGAGCACCACCAGGTACGCGCGCCCTGGCGTGGCGACCGGCTTCGTCACGCTCGTGTGCGCCTCCTCCTGCGGGATCGCGATCTTCTTCGTCGAGTAGTAGCGAGGCTTCGACACCGGATCTGGTATCGTAACCACTTCCCGCCTAACGCGCGCTGAAAGAGTCACTCGGGGGGCGCTTCACGCGCCCGCGAAGAGGCTACCCGCGGAGCAGCTCGTGCCACGTTGTGGGGAGCACCGCCCGAGGCTCGACGCGCGCCCGCGTCGCATCGCTGACCGCGCGGAGCTCCTCGACGCGGAGCGGGGACACGACGAGGTCGACGCCCACCGCTTGCGCGAGGCCGAGCTCGAGCTCGGCGATGTCGGGCCAGCGTGCGTCGGGGGAGCGCAGGAGCGCCGCGTGCACCGCGCGCGTGACGAGGCCGCTCACCCAGGGGACGTGGTCTTGAAGATGCGGCACGTCGCGGGCCGAGTCGACCACGTAGTGGAAGAAGGAGCCGGCGCGCTCGAACGCCGGCCGCCCAGCCAGCGCGTGGTAGAGCACCATCGCGACCGCCCACACGTCGGCGCGCGCGTCGGCGTGCTTCGCGCTGGTGGACTGCTCCGGCGCCATGTACGCGGGCGAGCCCATCGCCATGCCCGAGGCGGTGAGCGTGCCGGCCACGCTCCCGAGCTTGGCCAGGCCGAAGTCGGAGACGCGCACCACGATCTCGCCCGCGCGTCGCTCGAGGAACAGGTTCGACGGCTTGACGTCGCGGTGAACGATGCCGCCCTGGTGGAGGAGCTGGAGGCCCCGGCACGCCTGCAGCGCGACGCGCACCGCCACGCCCGGGTCGAGCGAGCCCACGCGCGACAGCACCGCCTCGAGGTCCTCTCCCTCGAGGAGCGGCATCACGAGGTACGGCGTGCCCGTGGACTCGTCGACGCCGTGGTCGAGGATGGGCATCAGGTTCTCGTGAGCGATCGAGCGGCACACCGTGATCTCGCGCTCGAAGCGGGCGCGCCGCTCGGCGTCTTCGGCGGCCTTGCCCTGGGCGATGGCCTTCAGCGCCACGCGCTGGCCGTCCGGCCCCTCGGCGAGGTACACCACGCCCATGCCGCCCTCGCCCAGCTTCGAGCGCAGCGTGTAGGTCGCGTTCACGACCGAGGACTCTTCGAGAAAGGGACGGGCCACGCGGTTCTCAGCACCCCCCCCGCGGCACCGCGGAGGGCGTTAGAATACCACGGCCTCCGGCGAGGATCGTGGCATGCTTGGGGAATGTCGGATCTCCGATGCCCCACCTGCGGGGCGACGCTCACCCCGATGGATATGGCGAAGCCGGCGTGCACCTACTGCGGCACGGCGCTCCCGCACCACGCGCGCGCGGCGCAGCAGGTCGCCGTGGTCAACCAGATCATGGCCGACCGGGGCGCGAGCGGCATGCCGCGCGCGTTCGAAGGGCTCCTCGCCAACGCCCCGCACGGGCAGCCCCACCTCATCGGCGTGCACGTCCCGCCAGGGGCGCAGGGGGCGCAGGTGACCCCGTTCGGCGCGCCGCCAGGCGTGCCCGCGGTCTACGCGCAGCTCCACCAGCAGGGCATGCAGGCGGCGAACACGGCCCGCACCATCGCCATCGCGGTGAGCGTCGGCGTGTTCGTGATCGTGCTGCTGCTCGTCGGCCTCGGCGTGGCGATGGCGCTCTTCTCCGCTCAGTAGGCGCCACCGCCGCGGTCAGCGGATGAGCTCGTCCGCGCGCAGCCCCAGCGTCGAGGCCGCGCCGCCCGCGCGCGCGAGCAGGAGATCGCGTGCATCTTGCACGGAGATGCCGGACACCTCGAGCGCGCCGATGCGGTCCTCGGGCGAGAACGCGCTCAGCGTCTTCTCCATGGAGAGCTTGTCCGGCTGGTAGGCCGCGTGGGGGACCTGCGTGTCGAGCAGGGTGTAGTCGTCGCCGCGCCGCAGCTCGAGCGTGACCTCCCCGGTGATGCTCGGGGCGATCCACGCCGTGAGCGCGGACTTGAGCAGCTCGGCCTCCGGGTCGAGCCAGCGCCCCTCGTAGAGCAGCCGGCCGAGCCGCCGGCCGAGCGTCGCGTAGAGGTCGGTCGTGTTCTCCGAGTGCACCGCCGAGAGGATGCGCTCGTAGGCGATGTGGAGCAGCGCCATGCCCGGCGCCTCGTAGACGCCGCGGCTCTTCGCCTCGATCACGCGGTTCTCGATCTGGTCGCTCATCCCGAGGCCGTGGCGCCCGCCGGCGCGGTTCGCCGCCAGGAAGAGCTCGGTGAGGCTCGCGAAGCGCTCGCCGGAGAGGGCCACGGGGACGCCGCGCTCGAAGCGGACCGAGACCTCCTCCGGCGCGACGTGCACCTCGGGCCGCCAGTGGGCGACGCCCATGATCGGCTCCACGATGCGCATGCCGCGGTCGAGCCGTTCGAGGTCTTTCGCCTCGTGCGTGGCGCCGAGCACGTTGGCGTCGGTGCTGTACGCCTTCTCGGTGCCCATCTTGTACGGGAGCCCGAGGCCGACGAGGTACTCGCTCATCTCGGTGCGGCCGCCGAAGGCCGTCACGAACGCCGTGTCGAGCCACGGCTTGTAGATCGTGAGCTCGGGGTTGAGCAGCGCGCCGTACCGAAAGAAGCGCTGGATGTCGTTGCCCTTGTGGGTGCTGCCGTCGCCGAACACGTGCACGCCGTCGGCCTTCATGGCGCCGACGATGGCCGTCGTGGTCACGACGCGGCCGAGGGGCGTGGTGTTGAAGTACTTGCGCCCCGCGGTCGCGAGGTGGAACGCCCCGCACTGGAGCGCCACGATGCCCTCCGCCACCATGGCGTCGCGGCAGTCCACGAGCTTCGCGGCCTTCGCGCCGTGCGTGAGGGCCGTGGGCGGGATGTCCGCCGGGCTCGCCTCGTCGGGCTGGGCCAGGTCGGCCGTGTACGCGTGCACCTCGAGGCCCTGGCGCGAGAGCCAGGCGACCGCCGTGCGCGTGTCGAGGCCGCCGGAGTAGGCGATGCCGATGGGGGTACCTTTGGGCGGGAGGGTCTTGTGGATGCGGCTCACGGGTCCGGCTGCTAGCAGAGCGCCGCCGAGAGCGAGCAACAAAACGAGGCCGCGCCCGCGTCGAGAGGTCGCGCCGGGCCCTCGCGAGCCGCTCGAATGCCGGCTACCTTGGGGGGATGGACTCGTTCACGACCCGCACGCGCAAGGCCGTCGGCTCGATGCTCGCGCACGGCTTCTTCGCCGGGGCCTCGCGCATCGGCCGCATGCACCCGCGCGCGACGCCCGCCCGGCACGGCGTTCGGGTGATAAAAGATCAGCGATATCATGAGGGTAGACGCAGGGAGCACCTGCTCGACGTCTACCTGCCCGCGGGGGCGGTCGCGAGCGGCGAGCCGCTGCCCATCGTCTTTTACGTGCATGGCGGCGGGTTCCGCATCCTGTCGAAGGACACGCACTGGATCATGGGCCTCGCCTTCGCGCGCCGCGGCTACGCCGTCTTCAACGTGGAGTACCGCCTGGCGCCGGAGGAGCGCTACCCGGCCGCCATCGCGGACGTGTGCCACGCGTACGCGTGGGTGATCGAGCACGCCGCGCGCTTCGGCGCCGACGCGTCGCGCGTGGTCCTCGCGGGCGAGTCGGCGGGCGCGAACTTGGTCACGAGCCTCGCGGCCACGCTCGCCTACGAGCGCCCCGAGCCCTGGGCCAAGGCGGCGTACCAAACGAACGCCCTGCCGCGCGCGGTGGTGCCCGCCTGCGGCCTCTTCCAGGTGAGCGACTCGGCGCGCTTCGCGCGGCGCAAGCCCTCGATGTCGTCGTTCGTCGCCGAGCGCCTCGAGGAGATCGAGGCGTCCTACCTCGGGGCCGCGCCGCACGCGGTGTCGCTCGACCTCGCCGACCCCCTCCTGCTCTTCGAGCGCGGCGAGGCCCCGACCCGCCCGCTGCCGCCGTTCTTCCTGCCGGTGGGCACGAAGGACCCGCTGCTCGACGACACGCGGCGGCTCGCGCGCGCCCTCACGCGGCTCGGCGCGGTCGCGGAGGACGTCTACTACCCAGGCGAGGTCCACGCGTTCCACGCGTTCGTGATGCGCTCCGCCGCGCGCGCCTGCTGGGCCGACACGTTCGCCTTCCTCGAGCGCCAGGGCATCGGCCCGACCGTCCACCCCCGCGCGAGCTGACGGCCGCACCCTCAAGAGCGCTGCCTCCGCGGGGGTGCCCCCGTCAGATCGCGTCGAAGAGCACCTCGCGGTCCTTCGAACCGTTCGCGCCGCCCACGAGGCCCCGCTTCTCCATCATCTCGACGATGCGCGCGGCGCGGTTGTAGCCGAGCCCCAGCTTGCGCTGCAGCCACGAGGTCGAGCAGCGCTTCGTGTCGGCCACGAGCCGCACCGCCTGGTCGTACATGGGGTCTTGCTCGGCGTCCTCGGTGTCCTCGGCGGCGGCCTCGTCGTCGCGGGGCTTGAGGATGTTCTCGTCGTAGACCGGCTCGCCCTGGAGGCGCAGGAAGTCCATCACGCGCAGGACCTCCTCCTCGCTCAGGAACGGGCACTGCACGCGCTTCGTGTCGTTGGTGCCGTTCAGCTTCACGAGCATGTCGCCCTTGCCGAGGAGGTGCTCGGCGCCTTGCTCGTCGAGGATGGTGCGGCTGTCGATCTTCTGCGCCACGCGGAAGGCGATGCGCGTCGGGAAGTTCGCCTTGATCATGCCCGTGATGACGTCGACGCTCGGCCGCTGCGTGGCGAGGATGACGTGCATGCCCGCCGCGCGCGCCTTCTGGGCGAGGCGCGCCACGGAGGTCTCCACGTCCTTGCCCTGCTGCATCATCAGGTCGGCGAACTCGTCGACGACGATGACGAGGTGGGGGAGCTTCTCGGGCAGCGGCTGCGTGCCCTCCTCGCCCTCGCCCGGGGTCACGGCGTCCTCGAAGCCGTTGAAGTCCTTGCCGATGACCTGCTTCGGCAGGGGGTTGCGGGCCTCGCCCCGCTCGACCCGCTTCACCCAGCCGTTGTACGTGGAGATGTTCTTCGTGCCGGCGTCGGCGAAGAGCTGGTACCGGCGCTCCATCTCGTCGACGGCCCATTTCAGCGCCGTCGCGGCCTGCTTCATGTCGGTCACGACCGGCAGCAGCATGTGCGGGATGCGGTCGAAGGGCGCGAGCTCGACCACCTTCGGGTCGATGAGCAGCAGGCGCATCTCCTCGGGCGACCGCCGGTAGAGGAGGGACGTGAGCATCACGTTGATGCCGACGCTCTTGCCCGCGCCGGTCGCGCCCGCGACGATCACGTGGGGCATGCTGGCGAGGTCGGCGTAGACCGGGTTGCCGACGATGTCCCGCCCGAGCACGACGGGGAGCGGCACGTCGAGCGACTGGAAGCGCCGGTCCTCCACGAGCTCGCGCAGGTTGACCGAGAGCCGCTTCTCGTTCGGGAGCTCGAAGCCGATGCGGTTCTTGCCCGGGATGGGGGCGACGATGCGCACCTTCTTGGCGAGCGCGAGCGCGAGGTCGTCGGCGAGCGCCGCGACGCGCGACACCTTGGTGCCCGCGACCGGCGAGACCTCGAACGTGGTGACCACGGGGCCGGGGAGGATCTCCTCGACCTTCCCGGAGATCTTGTAGTCTGCAAGTGTCTTGACGAGCAGCTCGGCGTTCTTGTGGAGCGCCGCCTCGTCGAGCATGAGGCTCGGGTCGACCACGGCCGCCTCGAGCATGTCGAGCGGGGGCAGGCGAAACCCAGCGCCCAGCGCGGGGACGAGCTTGTCGCCGCGCTCGAGCTTCGCCGGCGCCAAGGCGGCGGAGGTGTCGACGATGGTGAACTTGGCCTTGGGCGCGGCCTCCGCTGCGCGAGGGGCCTTCGGGGCCCGCGGGGCGGCGTCGACGGCCTCGTCGACGGCCTCGTCGGCCGGGCCGCTCGAGCTGCTCGCGCTGCTCCCGCCGCTCGGGTCGCCGTCGTCGTCGGTCGCGCTCGCGCCGTCGGTGCCCGAGCGCTCGGCGCGGCGTGGGGCCGGCTTCGCGCGCGGCCTGCTCGGCGGCTCGTCCGGCTCCTCGCCGCTCGCGGCCTTGGGCGAGGGCGCCTCGTCCGCGGGCTCCTTGGAGATCGCCGCCGTCGACGGTGAGCTCGGCGACGCGTCGTCGGTCTCGGCGGCGGCCCGGCGGGGCCGCGCGCGCTTCGGCTTCGCGGGCGGGGGCGCGGCCGACTCCTCCGTGGGGACGAACACGTCGTCCTCGGGGTCGGTCTCGGGGAGGGCCGCGACGATCACCTCGTCGGGGCTCGCGCGGAGGATCTTCGGCGCGTCCTCCGCCCGCTGCTTCTCGCTCGCGTCCCGCTCGAGGTCGCGCGCCGCGCGCCACGCCTCGGAGATGGCCCGCGCGCCGCCGACGAGGCGGAGCGCGGCCTCGCGGAAGAACGTCGCGATCGAGCGCATCAGCGCGATGAACGAGAACGTCGCCCGCGCGATCAAGATGAGGCCGAGCAGCGAGAAGCCGACCAGGAACGAGCCGATCGAGGAGAAGAGCGATCGGCCCACCTCGCCGAAGAGCTCCCCCACCAAGCCCGCCGCGGGCTGCTTGCCGAACGCGACGGCGGTCGGCCAGCCCACCTGCACGAGCGCCGCGGCGATGACGAGCATGAGCATGTCGCCGCCCAGCCGGGCGGGCGTGATGTTGTTCTGCTTGCCCCGGACGAACGGGATGCCGAGCAAGAACATCTCGAGCGGAACGACCCAGGCCGCCACCCCCACGAGCTGTACGAAGCAGCGCGCGCAGGCCTCCCCGACGGGGCCGACCCAGTTCTCACCGACGATGGGCTCACGGGGCGTGGCGTTCTCCGCGACGGCCGCCAACACCGGCTCACCGGCGTACGAGGCGAGCGCGAGGGTGAGGAAGACCGCGCCCGTCCACAGGGCCAGCGCCGCGACCTCGCGATGGCGCGCGAGGGCCCCCGCGCCCTTCCCGACCACGGTCGGCACACGGTTGTTGGGGGGAAGCGCGGGCTCGGCCCGGCGCTGTGCGAGGAGTGGAAACGCCATAACTACTAGGTCCTACATTGGAGCCTATGTCGGTCTCGGGCGGGCGGTCAACTTCGGGCGGCGTCGGATTTGGGCGGCGTCGTCGTTGGCGAGGTCGGCGCGCCCATGGAAACCGGCGCGGGAGAAAGAGCCTCGAAACGTGGCGAAGTTTGTTGGGTTCGAAGGGGCGGGTCGCGTAACATGAGGACCTTGCGGCTTTCCGGGGTCAACTCCGGGCCGCGCCTTCCCGACTCAGCCGCGCGCCGCGCCGCTGCGCGGGTCCAGGATCGGACGAGGAGAGATGGCGGTCGATACCATGCGAAAGACCTCGAGCTTGACAGTCACCCGCGCGCGATGGGCCACTCGAACGCTGGCGGGCGGCGCGCTGGTCGCGCTGGTCGCCGGAGCGTCCCTCACGGGGTGCGCGGTGAGCGAGACCGACGTCAAGCGCTGGGAGGGCACCGAGCGGGGCCCTCACAAGCTCGTCGCCGTCATGTCGCACCAGAAGTACCGGCCGGAGCTCCGCGTGGAGGCCGCCCTCACGCTCGTGCGCATGCGCCCGCGCGGAGGCAAGAAGGTCGGCTACACGATGCTCCTCGACAAGTACAAGGACGAGGAGAACATCCAGCGGGAGGGCGCGCTCAAGCAGCTGAGCGAAGACCAGCGCCGGCTCATCGTGAACGGCATGGCGCCCATCCTCATCAAGGAGATGGCCGCGCCGCCGCCCCCGCGCACCCCCGAGGGGCGCCTCCCGGAGGACTTCTCGATCCCCTACAAGGACGCGGCCTTCGCGATGCTGTCGAACGAGCCCACGTCGCTCGTGAGCGACGAGGCCACCCGCAAGCAGCTCACCGAGGCGCTCATCAAGTGGGTGCAGACCGGCTTCGAGGACCGCCTCGAGAACAGCTCCCAGCAGTTTAGCGTCGAGCAGATGATGCGCTACCTCGGCCCCTCGAGCGTGCGCGTGCTGCCCTCTCTCATCACCGAGAAGGCGAACCGCCTCGACCGCATCGCCGGTCTGGTGAACGAGCTCGGCGAGCCCGAGACCAAGCTGAAGGCCTCCGAGGCCCTCGTGGAGCTCGCCAAGACCCTCACCTCGCCGAACTGGACCGCCACCCAGACCCAGGTCGTCCAGGAGTTCAACAAGAAGAACAACGTCTCCGCGACCCCGGCGCAGCTCCAGCAGCAGGTCGAGAAGATGCTCGATCGCCGCCTGACGGAGGAGGTCTTCGTCGCGATGAAGAAGGTCGGCGGGCGCCCCGCGATCGACTTTCTCCTCGATTTCGCCAACGACGGGAAGCAGAAGGAAGACCGTCGCAAGCTCGCGCTCGCGGCCCTCGAGGGCCGCATGGACAAGACCAACGCGAAGGACCTCGAGCGCGTCTTCGCGGTCGCCAAGGGAGACGACACCCCCGACGCCGTCCGCGACCAGGGCTTCCGCCGCCTCGGCGAGTTCCCGAAGGAGCAGATCGTCCCGCTCCTCAACACGCTCTTCGGGGCGAAGGTCGAGCCGAAGAAGTGGAAGGTGCGGTGGGTCGCGGCCAGCATGGTGCTGAAGACCCTGAACGCGAAGCAGGTTGGCGCCGAGTTCATGGCGAAGATGCCCACCTCGGAGAAGTCCAAGATGGGCATGACCGAGCCGCTCGACTACGGCCAGACCATCCTCAAGCTCGACGGCGACGGCAAGGCGGTCATCAAGGAGTACCTCGGCTCGAAGGTGCTCGGCCCCAAGCTCGTCGCGCTCGGCTCCTTCTACGAGGGCAAGAAGGCCGACGTCCCCACCATCCAAGCGTTCGAGAACGACACCGCGAAGCTGCCCCAGTGCGAGCCCTCGGACGAGTGCGACTGGAAGTGCGACGTGCCGAAGGCCGGCAACCCGAAGGAGACCGAGCCCAAGGAGCTCAAGACCGTCGGCGAGCTCGTGAAGTTCTGCATCATCCCCTCGATGGAAAAATGATTCCCTTGCCCCACGACATCCGCTTCACACCTTCCCGCTGCCCCGAGGGGCGGAGGGGCTCACCACGAAGGCACGCCAAGGGGTCTGTATGAGCTCGGATCCGAACAAGAAAAGCCCGCGGACCTTCCAGTGCCGCGACGTCCTCTGGGACACGTTCGAGCAGATGGCCCGAGAGCTCGAGTGCAGCGTCGACTACCTCATCAACGAGTCGATGAAGCAGTACTCGCGTCAGCGGAACTACGGGGAGCGCGCGCCCTCGCGCGAGGCGCCGCAGCGCGACCCCGCCTTCGTCACCGGCCCGCCCCCGCCGCCGCCCATGCCCGCGGCATTGGGATCGACGCCCGCATGGCCGAAGCGATCGTAGGCTTCCCGCTTCTTGGGGTCGGAGAGCATCTCGTAGGCCTCCTTGGCCTCC
>DAORJJ010000038.1:0-23225 GCA_035439005.1 Polyangiaceae bacterium
CTACCTGGCTCCCTCGGGCCGCTCGAAAATCCGCGGATCCTCGTGCCCGTCAACAAGGTGCACCACGTCGCTCGCGTCGCGCGGGCCCGTCTCGGAGCGGACGAGCCCGAGCCGCTCGACGAGCCAGGCCTTCACCGAGGCCCAGTCGGCGTGAAGATCGTCGCCGCCGAGCACCGTGCAGCCGAGCTCCGCGAGCCGCTCGAGGTGCCGCCGGTACGGCCGCGGATCCATCTGGGCGTGCACGGCCGGCGCGATCGCCACGCGGTCGAACGGCGTGAACGCCACGAGCCTCGTCACGGGACACGTGACCGAGCCCGCGGCGCACTCGGCGAGGATGCGGGCCGTCGCGGGATAGACCACGAGCGCGTCGGTCTGCGCGAGCGCGAGGTGCATCGGCGTGGCGCTCGCGTCGAACTGCGCGTTCGGGTGGTACACCTCGCGCCCCGTGACCGCGCGCGCGGCGGTGAGCGTCATGAACTCGAGCGCGCCGGGCGAGAGGGCGAGCCGCACGTCGACGCCGAAGTCGGCGCGGAGGAAGAGCACCCGGCCCGGCAACAGCGCGGTCTCGATCGTGCCGCCGCTCGCGATGACGCACCCCATGCCGCGAGGCTACCGGAGTTCGCGCGCGCCCGCCCCTTGCGAAGCTGGTTCGAAATTGTTAGAAGTAGTCCGTGGCGACCTCCAAGCTCGAAAGGCACGCCGCGCAGCTCAGCGCGCTCGGTCACCCGCTGCGGCTCACCGTGCTGCGCTTCGTCGTGAAGGCGGGCGCCGAAGGGGCGGCGGCGGGCGACATCCAGGCCCACGTCGACACCCCCGCGTCCACCCTCAGCCACCACCTGAAGCGCCTCGTCGAGGCGGGCCTCCTCGCCAGCCGGGCGGAGGGCACGTTCCACTACTACACGGCGAGCTACGCCGCGCTCCGCGCCCTCACCGACTACCTCTGGGAGGACTGCTGCAAGGCCGGCGCTCGCGAGCCCAGCGCGTGCTGCTAGAGCGCCGGTGCCTTGCTTGTCTCGTCTTCGTCTGACCTAATCTTCGAAAGAACTCGAAGGAGATCCCATGAACGTGCTGAAGCCCCATGTCTCGCTGAACGTCTCGAACATCGACGCCTCGGTCGCCTTCTACGAGAAGGCGTTCGGCGTGGCCGTCACCAAGCGGCGCCCCGGGTACGCCAAGTTCGACCTCACCTCGCCAGCCCTCAACCTCACGATGCAAGAAGCTCCGCGCACGGGCGTGAACGCGAGCCACTTCGGCGTGCAGGTCGCCAGCACCGAGGACGTGGCCGCCGCGCGGGCGCGCTTTCAGGAGGCGGGCCTCGAGACCCTCACCGAGGACGACACCGAGTGCTGCTACGCCCTCCAGGACAAGGTGTGGGTGGAGGATCCCGACGGCAACGCGTGGGAGGTCTTCGTGGTGAAGGGCGAGGCGGACGTGATGCTGAAGCCGAGCGCCGCCAACGCGGGCTGCTGCGTGCCCAAGGTCGAGGCCGCGCCGGCCGCGAGCGCGAAGAGCGCGAAGAGCTGCTGCGGGTGAGCGTAGGCGTGTCGCCCGCGCAGGCGCCCCGGGGACACCCCGCGAAACGAGCGCGTCGCCCCAGCGCGCTCAGGGTGGCAGCACGAGCGAGAACCGGACGCCCTCGAGCATCGCGCCCGGGCCGTTGCCGACGCAGGGGATCAGGCTCCCCGTGACGGTCGCCTCGAGGACGCGCGTCGTCGGGTTCCAGTGCGCCACGCTCGAGCCCACGCCCCCCGCGAGGCCCCAGCACCCGCCGGAGGCGTTGGCCTGGACTTGGATCGGACCCGCCAGCTGGCTCCCGTTGACCACGGCGCCCGTCGCCGTGCTCCCGAAGAGGATTTGGATCGACGAGGTGCCCTTCGAGCCCACCGCGCGGTACCTCCCGCTGTTGGTCGACGCTGCGCCCGTCCAACCGCCGTAGCTCGCGTAGATGGTCGTCGGGGGGAGGCCCGGGCGCCGGAGCTGGCCCTCGAAATACGGTGGCGCGTGCGTGGCGCCCCCGGACAGCTGGCTGCACATGTTGGCGGTGAAGGGCGTGGCCGTCGCCTGCGTGCAGACGCCGTCGCAGAGCCCCGAGGCGCACTCGAGGCCGCTCGCGCACGAGTCGCCGTCGAGGCGCGCGCCGATGCACACTCCGTCGTCGCACGCGCCGCCCGCGCCGCGGTAGGCGCACTCCTCGCTGCTCGCGCAGAGCGCCCCCGCCGCCTTCAGCGCCGCGCACTGCCCCGTCGCGGGATCGCAGTACGCGCCCGGGTTGCACTGCACCGTGGAGGCGCAGGCGCTGCCCGTCGGCAGCGTGCCCGTGTACACGTCGAAGCACGACTGCAGCATGGCCCGGTAGCCGGCGGCGCCGATGGTCCCGCACCCGAGGCCCGCGATGCCGGCCAGACACTGGGTGGCCGCCGCGTCGTCGTAGAGCACGCCCGGTCCCGTGACGATCGGCGTGGTCACGCCCTCGAGCTCCCCCGAGATCCCCTTCACGTTGTTGAAGATGTTCGTGCACTCCGCCAGGTCGTGGAGGAAGCCGCCCGCGCTGCAGCAGTTCGCGGTGAGCGCGCAAATCTGCGCCACGTCGAGGGCCGCGAAGTCTCCCGCGGCCGCCGCCCGCGCCGTGCCGACCGGAGCCGGCGTGGGGCCGGTCTCCGCGGTGCACGCTGCCCCGACGCCTACGAGCAGAAATGAGCTCAGCGCGCGAATCACGAACTTGGCCATGGCACCCTCCTGCAAGCTGACGTCGACGTAACCTTCCCACGTTAGGCCAGCTCGGCTCGGTGCGGGGGGAATGATTTGGACGAGAGCAAGATAGCGAGACGCGACGGCCTCTCCCGGCGTTCGCGTGCGCCACAACCAGCCAACAAAAAGCGAGCGGCAGGCCCCCGAAGAGACCTGCCTCTCACGACGCGCCTGGCGTTGGGCCAGACGCGCTCAGGCGGTGGCTTCGGCCTCGGTCTCGGCCTCGTCCTGCTTGTCGCCGACGAACTCGATGATCGACATCGGGGCGTTGTCCCCGCGGCGCGGCCCGAACTTCACGATGCGCGTGTAGCCGCCGGGGCGGCCCTTGAAGCGCTTCGCGAGGTCGAGGAGGATCTTCTCGACGAGGTCGACCTTCTTGGTCTCGCCGCCGGTCTCGGTGCGCGTGCCGAAGCGCGGGATGTACGCCCCGATGAGGCGCTCCACGTGCAGGCGGCGCGCCTTGTCGGCGTCGGAGAGCTGGGCCTGGGGCGTGTACGCGACCTCACCGAGGCGCATGGCCTTGGTGATGAGGCGCTCGGCCACGCGGCGGAGCTCTTTGGCCTTCGCGTCGGTGGTCTCGATGCGATCGTGGAGCACGAGGTTCGCGGTGAGGTTGCGAAACATCGCGCGGCGGTGGCTGGTGTTGCGGCCGAACTTCCGGCCGAGGTTTCCGTGACGCATGGGAAAAAGTCCTGTCTAGGTGACTTGAGAAAAAAAGGGCTCAGGCCTGCGCTTGCTGCGCCTTCCAGCGCTCGAGCATCTGGGGCCAGTTGTCGATCTTCATGCCGAGCGAGAGGCCCATGTTCTGGAGGATCTCTTTGATCTCCTTGAGGCTCTTGCGGCCGAAGTTCTTGGTCTTCAGCATGTCCTGCTCGCTGCGCTGAACGAGCTCGCCGATGAGGCTGATGTTCGCGTTCTGCAGGCAGTTGGCCGAGCGCACGGAGAGCTCGAGCTCGTCGACCGAGCGGAAGAGGTTCTCGTTCAGCGGGGCGTCTTCCGACTCGCCGCCGACGTAGCTGGCCTCTTCGGTCTCCTCGAAGTTGATGAAGATGCTGAGCTGCTCCTTCAGGATCTTCGCGGCGTACGCGACCGCGTCTTGCGGCTTGACGCTGCCGTTGGTCCACACCTCGAGGGTGAGCTTGTCGTAGTCGGTCACCTGCCCGACGCGGGCGTTCGTGACCGTGTAGTTCACCTTGCGGACCGGCGAGAAGAGCGCGTCGATCGGGATGGTGCCGATGCTCATCGTCGGGGTCTTGTTCTTGTCGGCCGGCACGTAGCCGCGGCCCACGTTGACCGTGAGCTCGAGCTGGATCGGGCCCTTCTTGTCGAGCGTGGCGACGAGGTGGTCGGGGTTGAGCACCGAGAGGCCCTCGGTGACCTGGATGTCCTTCGCGTAGACGGCGCCGGGGCCCTCCTTGTCGAGGCGCACCTGGTAGGACTTGGCGGTCGCGGACTTGAGCACGACCTCCTTCAGGTTGAGGATGATGTCGGTCACGTCCTCGACCACGTCGCTCACCGTGGTGAACTCGTGGAGGGCGCCCTCGACCCGGACGGCCGTGATGGCGGTGCCCTGGAGCGACGAGAGCAGGATGCGGCGCAGCGAGTTGCCGAGCGTGATGCCGTAGCCGCGCTCGAGGGGCTCGCAGGTGAACTTGCCGTAGAAGTCGGTGAGGGTCTCCGCCTCGATGTGGATGCCCCGCGGGCGGATGAGGTCCCGCCAGTTGCGCGTCACGATGTTCGTCATGGTCTGCTCTCCTCTTGGCACGTTCTGCGCGTTCAGCGCGGCTCTCTTGGTTCACGCGGTGGTCGAAGAGCGCCAAGGAACCCGCTCCCGGGTCGCTCTCGCCACCTGCCCGTGTCGCCCCCGAGCCAAAGGGGGCTGTCGTCGTCGCCGCCGAGCCGAGGCCCCGCGGTCGCGGCCTCGCGGCCACGTGAAAGCGGTTATCGCGAGTAGTACTCGACGATGAGCTGCTCTTTGATGGCCGGCTCGTTCAGCTCTTCGCGAACGGGGAAGGCCTTGAACACGGCAGAGAAGTTCGCCTTGTCGAGCTCGATCCACGACAGCATGGGGCGCTTCTCGACGGCGGCGAGCGACGCGACGATGTTGTTGATCTTGCGGCTCGACTCGCGGACCTCGACCTTGTCGCCCGCCTTCAGCACGTACGAGGGGATGTTGACCCGCTTGCCGTTGATGAGGAAGTGGTTGTGCTTGACGAGCTGGCGCGCCTCCGAGCGGGTGAACGCGAAGCCCATGCGGTGCACGGCGTTGTCGAGCCGGCTCTCGAGGAGGCCGAGCATCTCCTCGCCCGTGCTGCCCTTGCGGCGCGTGGCGGCGAAGTAGTACTTGCGGAACTGCTTCTCGACGAGGCCGTACATCTTGCGCACCTTCTGCTTCTCGCGGAGGCGGACGGCGTACTCGGAGAGCTTGATGCGGGCCTGGCCGTGCTGGCCGGGCGGGTAGGGGCGGCGGGTCTGCGCGCACTTCTCGGTGTAGCAGCGCTCGCCCTTGAGGAAGAGCTTGAGCCCCTCGCGGCGGCAAATTCGGCAAACGGGACCAGTGTAACGAGCCATCTTTTCGCTTCGACCTTTCGAGTCCGCGGGCCCTCGGCAAAGCGGGGGCGCGCAGGTGAAACCGGTTTACGCGCGGGAAAGGCCGTATTTTCGGCCGTTCACGCCCTTCATCCCGGGCTAGCCTCTCCTTGAGGCGGGACGCGCTATTTAGCGTGGTACGGGCGAAACGCAAGAGGCTTTGGCGCCGCGCGCCGGGCGGGGCTGGGGTCTACCGCAGGAACCGCACGAAGAAGCGCGCGCCGGCGGGGACCTCGACGCGATGTGGCGCCTGGGGCGCGATCGTGCCCGCGAGCTCGGGGCGCAAGACGACGACGGCGTCTCCCTGGTCCTCCAGCACGTATCGGACGCGCCCCTCGAGCACCACGAGCTCGCCCCAGGTGCCGGCCTTCAGGGTGTGGGTCCTGAGGAGCCCGGCGGGCACCGTCTCCGCGGTGAGCTCGGCGGTGCGTTTGTACTCGGCGATGCCCGGGGGAAGCCGAGGCATGCGGCACGCCGGGCAGGGGAGCTCGGCCCCGACCTTGCCCGCGCGCCCCTCTTCGGTCAGCACCCACGGCCGGCTCTCCAGCGGCGGCCTGTGGCGAACGTGTTGCGTGTGGCCGCACGCGAGCTCGGCGACGGCGTGCCCCTCCGCGTCGGTCCGAAAGCCGACGATGCGCGCGAGAGGTGCGAGAGGGGGCGCCTTCGCGGCGTCGTTCATGCGTGCAGAATGCACCGAAGCGTCGCCCGCGGGAAGGCCCCTCGTGGGCTCGCGGGCTGGCACCGCGATCGCGTAGGCTTCCGCGATGGCGCGCGTGCTCATCCCGCTCCCGGATCGCGACTTCGACGTGACCGAGGTCGCCGTGCCATGGCGGCTCCTCACGCGCGCCGGCCACGAGGTGGTCTTCGCGACCGAGCGCGGCGGCGCCCCGCCCGCGTGCGATCCGCTCCTGCTCACAGGCGTGATCTTCGGGCAGCTCGGCGCCGAGCCGGAGCCGCGCGCCTTCTACGCGGAGATGCTGGGCGATCCGGCGTTCCGCGCGCCGCTCGCGTGGGCGGACGCCGACGCGGGCGCGTTCGGCGGCCTCGTCCTCCCGGGCGGGCACGCGCCCGGCATGCGCCAGTACCTCGAGGGCGAGGCGGTGTTCGCCTTGGCCCGCGGGTTCTTCGAGCGCTCGCTGCCCGTGGGCGCCATCTGCCACGGCACGGTGGTGCTCGCGCGCACGCGCGCCGCGGACGGCCGCAGCGTGCTCGCGGGGCGGAGGACCACGTCGCTCCCCAAGTACATGGAGCGACTCGCGTATTTCTCGACCGCCTGGAAGCTCGGGCGCTACTACCGGACCTACCCCGCGTACGTGGAGGACGAGGTCCGCGCCGCGCTCGCGGCGCCGAGCGACTACCAGAGGGGCCCGGTCACGCTGAGTTCGAGGGGCACCGACGCCGACGACGCGCCGGCGTTCGTCGTCGAGGACGGGCCCTATGTGTCGGCGCGCTGGCCGGGCGACGCGTATCTCTTCGCGAAGCGCTTCATGGCGCGGCTGTGAGCGGGCGCCGGGGCGAGCCCTCCGAGGCGGACTTCGGGGGACAGAGAGTATTGCACCTACGAACAAGGCTACAAGGACAACCACCCGATCAACTGTGTGAACTGGAACCAGGCGAACGCGTACTGCGGATGGGTGGGGAAGCGACTGCCGACGGAGGAGGAGTGGGAGTACGCAGCGCGCGGGACGGACGGCAGAACCTGCCCGTGGGGGAACAGCCCACCAGGCCGCCCCCCTCTGCTGGGACCGATACGAGACCAAGCAAGGGACGTGTGCGGTGGGGAGCTTTCCCGCGGGCGTCTTCGGGCTGAAGGACATGGCAGGCAACGTCTGGGAGTGGACAGCGAGAGACTCGATCGAGCACAACCGTCCCATTCGTGGTGGAAGCTGGTACGACGCGGACGAGCTGCGCTTCCGCTCCGCGAATCGCGCCCGGCAACCAACGCCCTCCGGCCATTACTACACCGGGTTTCGGTGTGCCCGGAGCCTATAGGGGAGGGAGGCGTCCCCGGTCGTCGAGCCGTCGGCCACTGATCCGGCGTCCGGGCCTCCGGGCGCCTCGCCGCCTGTCGCCCCGCCCTCCGTCGACGCGTCGTCTGTTCCGTCGCGCGGCGCCGCGAGCGCGGCGGGCGCCCGCGGGGCCGGCGAGGCGGCCGGCACATCGTTGCAGGCGGCGGCGGAGAGGCCCATCGCGGCGAGGAAGTGCGCGCGGAGGCGGACAACAAGCATCGCTCTATTTCTCATGGCGGTGTGGGGGGAGCTCACGCGAGGCGCATCACGCGCGCGCGTTCCTCCCCGTCGACCATACACCTCAGCCGACGTGGCGCAGGCGCATGACTCGCCAACGCCGCGCAGTTCCACGCGTTTCTCCCGACGTAGACGGGCCCGGGTGGTAGCCTGAGGCGAGAGACTCGCCAGCGCGTCCCTCACCAACCATGAGCGCACCGTCACCTTTTGCTCCGGGTACCGCGATCGGCCCGTACACGCTCACGTCGCGGCTTGGCGGAGGCGGCATGGGCGAGGTCCACGCGGCGAGGTCCCCACGCGGCGCCGTTGTCGCTGTGAAGCTCATCACGGGGGCGGGCATCCGCGACGCCGAGACCGTCGCCCGCTTCAAGCGCGAGGGCGAGGTCCTCCAGGCCCTCTCTCACCCGGCGATCGTGCCCGTGTACGAGGTCGGCGTGGACGCCGCCTCGAAGACACCGTTCCTCGCGATGGAGCACATCGACGGGGAAGACCTCGAGCGCCTCGTCGAACGCGAGGGGCCGCTGCCCCCCACGCTGGCCGTCGCGATAGGCCTCGATCTCTGCGGAGCCCTCGCGCATGCACACGCGCGCGGCATTCTCCACCGCGATATCAAGCCCGCGAACGTGCTCGTTCCCCGAACGCGGGCCCGCGGGTACGCGATTCTGTGCGACTTCGGGCTCTCCAAGCGGCTCGGGTCGGCCGACCTCATCACGGCGTCGGCGGCTCTCCTCGGCACCGCGCTCTACATTGCGCCCGAGCAGACCGTCGACGCGCACCGCGCGAGCGAGAAGTCCGACGTGTGGAGCCTCGCGATGACGCTCTATGTGGCTTTGTCGGGCCGATCTCCCTTCGAGGGACTCGTCGGGTTCGACCTGCTCAAGGCGACGGCGACGGTCGTGGTGCCCGACGTTCGCGCCCTCGTCCCCCACGTGCCGGCGGACGTCGCCGCGGCGCTGCGGTCCTCGCTGGTCATCGATCCCCAGCAACGCTTCTCCCTCGCCGAGCTCCGCCGCGCGCTCCGACAGACCGAGAGCGCCGGGCACGTGATCCCGAAGGCGCCGCTGTCGGTGCCTGAGAGTGTGGTTTCGCGCCCGCTTCGGGCTGCAGCGGGCGCAATCCGGTCAGGCCCGCCCGGTCTGCTCGACGCCGTGACCCTCCCGCGAGGCACCTACACGCTCATGACGAGCGAGGGCGCCTTCAGTTATTCGGGTGTCGACGACCTAGGCCGCGTCGTTCACCTCGAGCGAATCATCGGTGCGTACGCCGACGCTGGCGCGAGAGCGCTCCTCGAGCGCGAGGTGGCCGCGTTCTCGGAGCTGCCGAACGAGAGCACTGTGGCGCTGGTCGATTTCGGCGAGCTCGAGGGTGACGCCTACGTCGTCTGCGACGCTCCGGACGGGCGCGATCTCGTCCGCGAGATCGAGGCGGCCGGGCCCATCCCCTACGCGACCGCGCTCCAGCTCTTCGCCGAGTCGGCCGCGGCCCTCGACCTGCTCCACACGCGCGGGCTCTGCCATGGACACCTCACGCCCTCCTCTCTGCACGTGCGCGTGTTGCCGCAGAACCGACGGCTGCTCGTGCTTCATGATCTCGGGATCGGCGAGCGAGCGCGTGCCCATTTGGCGGCGCTCGAAAAGAACCGGCGCCCGCCCAGCCGCGATCCACGCCTCGACGTGCTTCACTTCGTCACGGCGCTCCACTTCGCGATCGTGGGCCAGCTCCCGTTTGGCGTTCCGCTCCCGACCACTCAAGCCGGGTCGAGCACGCAGAACGCTCCGAACGCCAACGCCGTGAGGCCCGACGCGGCGACGTTCATGGCGCCGGAGCCCCAGGTGCGCCGCGCGCTCGAGGCGCTGTTGAAGCACGCGATGCAGGGCTTCTTGTCGAGCTTTCGTGTCGTCGGCGACGAGCTCTCCGCGATGCGCCGCGACGCGGGCGAGTGAATCGTCTCGCCGCGCTCGCGCCGCTCGAGGCGGGTCGCGCGGAGGCGGCGAGGTGGCCCACGCGAACCGGCGTCGCGGATGCGGAGTGCTCGCGCTCGACGGGCGACTACGGGCAGGTCAGGGTGCCCGCGATGGTGCCCGTCGCCGCCGACGCGAGATCCTTGGACGGAATGCCGCTGGCGACGGCGCGCAGCTCGCCGCCGACCATGTCGACCGTCACGGTGCCCGACTGACCCATCTGGTCGACCTTGGGGCCGCCTGCTGGGTCGGAGCCATAGCGCAGGGTGACCCTCCCGGCTGCGGTCGGGCGCATCCCAGCCGCGGTCGCCGCCTCGACGGTGTAGGTACCGGCGGTGGGCGCGCCCATGAAAATGAAGCTGAACGAGGTCCGGTTGGAGTTCGAGCCCGCGATGAGGTCGGCGTTGCACACCACCTGCTGCGCGGGCACGGACGCGCCATTCAGCGAGTAGCTGTTGTTCGCCGCCGGGGGCGACGCGTCCGGCGTCGTGCCCGTGCCCGTGGCGGTGGTCGTGGCGGTGGTCGTGGCCGTGGCGGTGGTCGTGCCCGTCGTCGTAGGCGCCGTCCCTGCGTCGGAGGCGGCCGCGGTAGTCTCAGGCATGGCTTTTGGGCGATCGCTCGTGTCGACCGTGGGGCTCGTGCTGGGCTTCGCGGGGCTTGGACCGGCGTGCACGCCGCCGAACGTCGTGGGCGAGCCGTTGAAGGCGCCGACGACGGGTGAGGCGTTCGTGGGCGTGCAGTGCTCGGCGGTTCGCCCACAGACCGAGCCGGACCTGATGGCGTGGGACCCCGGCTCGCGCTCGAACCTGAACCGTCTGCGCCGAGAGGGTGTGGTGGCGGTTCGGTACGAGGCGAGGGGCTGCAACGTGGAGCTCGAGCTGCTGTCGAACTGCATCGCGAAGGGGGCGGCCTACACGTTTTCCCCGTACAGCGCGAACGAGCACAAGGTGGCGCGGAACGCGAACGAGCTGTTCGCGCAGCTGCCGGTGGGGGCGGCGCGGCTGAGCGGGAGCTTGAAGGGCGATCGCGTGCTGCGCACCGACTACATGCTGCGGGGCAATACGCGCTGCCCCCGGGGACGAAGCTGCGCCCAAGCGACCTCGCGGGCGACTGCGCACGCGCGACCCACGTGGTGAGCGCAGTCTACGTGGGCGCGTTCGCGATGGGCGCCGGAGAGTCGCGCGTGATGGAGGGTGGCGCGAGCCTTCTGGGGGCGAGCGGAGGGGTGAAGAGCAGCGCGGCGATCGAGTCGCTGGGTGACGAGGGGAGCGCCGAGGCGTGCAAGGCCTCCCAGGATGGCGCGAAAGAGAATGAGCGCTGCGCGGTGCCGCTGCGCATTGGCCTCCTCGCGATCGATCGGCCCGCTCCCGAACCCGGGGCCGACAGCGGGGCGATGGTCGCGATCCCCGCGGGGAGCTTCATGATGGGCTCCCCCGACGGCGAGGGCGAGGGAGACGAGCACCCGCAGCACTGAGTGAGCGTGGCGGGGTTCTCGATGGACGTGACCGAGGTGACCGTGGCGGCGTACGCAAAGTGTGTGAGCGCGGGAGCGTGCGGTGGCGCGGGCACGGCGGGGGTCTCTGCGTTCTGCAACTACGGCAGGAGCGACAAGGACAACCACCCGATCAACTGCGTGAACTGGGACCAGGCGACGGCGTACTGCGCGTGGGCGGGGAAGCGGCTGCCGACCGAAGAGGAGTGGGAGTACGCGGCGCGCGGAACCGACGGGCGCACCTTCCCGTGGGGCAGCAGCGCGCCCGGCGGAAACCTCTGCTGGAACCGGGGGACCAGCAAGGCGGGCACCTGCGCCGTAGGCACGTATGCGCCCGGCGCGTTCGGGCTGAAGGACATGGCGGGCAACGTGTGGGAGTGGACGTCGAGTCGGTATTCGGAGGACTACAGCAAGGACCGCACCAGCAGTGCCCACGTACTTCGAGGAGGCGACTGGTTCAACGGGTTTGGGGCGTTCGTCCGCTCCGCGTATCGACTCAGGCTCGCGCCGCCCTCCGGCGACGTCCTCGGGTTTCGGTGTGCTCGGGATGCACAGCCGTAGGTTCATGGCGGCTCCGCCATCATCGGGTCGGGCGTCGGACGAAGCCCCGTCGGACGCGGCCCCGTCGGACGCGGCCCCGGGCGAGACCGAATCGCCGACGGTCGAATCGGCGCCAGCGCCGGGCCCCTTCACTCTTGGTGCAAGCCCACACCATGATCGATGCGGAGACGAGCCGCTTCATCGGAGGCGGTCCATCGTGACGAGGTCTTTCGAGAAGACACGGTGAATGAGGGGAGAGGGACCGCGAGCGGGGGCCCTGGTACCGCGAACGCCTACAGCGTGTCCCAGGTCATGACCCGCACGAGGTCGAAGCCCGTCACCGTGCCCACGAGCTCGCCGCCTCGCGTGACGAAGATGCGGCGCAGGCCCATCTGCACGGCGTGCCCGGCCGCGCGGTAGAGCGGCGTGGTCTCCTCGAGGCAGATGGTCTCGTAGCTCATCATGGTGTCCACCGGCGCGAGCAGCGCCTCGGGCCCCGCGAGCCGCGCCTTCAGCGCCTCGGTGTGCGTGAAGGCGCCCACCGGCCTCGCGCCGTCGACCACCACGAGCCCGCTCTTGTTCTCGAGGTCCAGGCGGTCGATCGCGGTCTGGCACGACTCGCTGGCGTCCACCGTGACGATCATGGTCTGCATGACCCGCGCGAGCGGCGCCTCGATGTGGTGGAACATCACGGCGCGCATCGCGTCGCGCGTGCTGTGGACGCCGACCGGCTCGCCCTTGCGGAGCACGACCACGCGGTTGGTGCGCCGCGCGAGCATCACCTTGGCGGCCTCGCGGAGGCTCGCGGTCTCCTCGATCGTGGCGACGTCGGTGGTCATGAGGTCGGCGGCCACCTTCGCGTGGCTGCCGATCATCGTGCCGCGGAGGAGATCGGTGGTGGAGAGGATGCCGACGAGCTTTCCCTGGTCGAGCACCACGAGCCCCGAGACGTCGCGCTCGACCAGCAGCGCGCGAGCCTCCTCGAGCGGCGTGCGCGCCTCCGCCGAGATCAGCTTGTGGCTCATGTATTCGCGGACGGGGGTCGACCAGAGCGCCATGCTCCGACTCTACCGAAGAGCGCCGCGTCGCGCACGCGCTCTCGCGCCGCGGGCGCGTGCATTCGGTGCGCTCCGTGCGCAGTCGCTGCGCAGCCTGGCCGCCGAGACGCCGCGCGGCCGGCGCGCGCGCGAATCGTGGTAGCCTCCGCGCCATGTCCATCGACCGTGAGCTCAGCGAGCTCCTCTCCATCGGGGACCGCGTCGTCGAGAAGGCCCGCAAGGGCGGCGCCGACGTGGCCGAGTGTATCCTCCGCAGCGGCGCGGAGCTGTCGGTCCGCGTCCGCCTCGGCAAGCCCGAGCTCGTGGAGGAGGCGAGCACCCGGTCGGCGGGCCTCCGCATCATCAAGGGCGGGCGGGTCGCCTCCACCACGACGAGCGATCTCTCCGACGCGGGGCTCGAGCGCTTCGTCGGCGACGCGCTCGAGCTGTCGGACCTGTGCCAGCGCGACGAGTTCGCCGGGCCGGCCGACCCCGCCGAGTTGTGCGACCCCTCGGCCGCCCCGGAGCTCGACCTCTACGATCCGGCGGGCGGCGCCATCGACGCCAAGACGGCGCTCGAGCTCGCCGGCCGCGGGGAGAAGGCCGCGCTCGACGCCGATCCGCGCATCACGAACAGCGACGGCGGCAACTTCGCGCGCGTGGCCGGCGGCTCCGCGCTCGTGCTCTCCAGCGGGTTCCGTGCAGCCTACAAGGGCTCGTACCAGTCGCTCAGCGTGGTCCCGCTCGCGGAGGACGAGGGCGGCAAGAAGCGGCGCGGCCACCACTGGACCGCGCGCCGCCACCTCGCCGAGCTCGACTCGCCCGAGTCCGTCGGCGCCGAGGCCGCGCGCCGCACCCTCCGCAAGCTCGGCGCCCGCACGGTGCCCACGTGCGAGGTGCCCGTGATCTTCGATCCCGACGCGGCGCGGAGCATCCTGGGCATGCTCGCCGGCTGCGTCATGGGCAGCTCCATCTGGCGGAAGTCGAGCTACCTCGTCGGCCGCGAGGGGACGCGCGTGGCGAGCGAGCTCGTCACGGTGGTCGACGATCCGCTCATCCCCCGCGCGCCGGGCTCGCGCCCCTACGACGGCGAGGGCCTCGCGAGCCGGCAGAACCTCGTGGTCGAGGACGGCATTCTCCGCACTTATCTGTGCGACAGCTACTCGGCGCGCAAGCTGGGTCGCAAGAGCACGGGCTCGGCCTCCCGGGGCGGCGCCGCGGGCGTGTCGCCCACCACGTCGAACTTCATCTTTCGGCCCGGAAAAGACTCGCCCGAGGACATCCTCAAGGGCACGAAGGCGGGCCTCTACGTGGTCGACATGATGGGCTTCGGCTTCAACGCCGTCACCGGCGATTTCTCGCGCGGCGCCTCCGGCTTCTGGGTCGAGAACGGCGAGCTCGCCTACCCCGTGAGCGAGGTCACGATCTCGCTCAACGTCGACGACCTGTGGAAGACCATCGACGCGGTCGGCACCGATCTCGATCTCCGCACGTCGACGGCCTCGCCGACCTTCCGCGTCGCGAAGATGACCGTCGCCGGCGGCGCGTAGCCGAGCGCGACGATCCGACGACGAGTCCGGCTAGCGTTCTGATCGAAGAGAAAGACCGCTGACCTAGCGGGGGACCTTGGTCTTCAGCGAGTCGACGGCGTGCACGGGCGCGCGGTCGCCCTTCATGAGGTGCGCGATCGCCGAGTACACGAGGCGCTGCGAGTCGACCGGTCCCTTGCCGGCGAACGCGGTCGAGGTGACGACCAGGCTGTAGTGGCCGCCGCCGCCGGAGGCCTCGACCACCGCGTCGGGGAGGGCCCCCTGGATGCTGGTCCGGAGGGCGTCGAGGACGCTGCCCTGAAAGTCGGTCGGGTGCTCGCTCATCTCAGTACCTCGCCACGCTCGGGTCGATCTTCACGGACCAGGCGTCGATGCCGCCCTCGAGGTTCCACACCTTGCGGAAGCCCTCCCGCAGGAAGTGCTCGGCGGCGCTGCGGCTGCGCGCGCCGTGGTGGCAGTAGAACACGAGCACGGTGTCGCGCGGCAGCGCGAGGAGCGCGGCCTGGGTCTCCTCGGTGAGGTGGCGCCCGCGCTCGAGCTTCGCGAGGCGCCGCTCGCCCTCGGTGCGCACGTCGACGAGCTCGAACGCGTCGCCGCGCGTGAGCATCGCCTGCAGCCCCTCGACCGAGAGCCCGCGCACGCGCGGCGGCTCGTTGGGGTTGTCGATCTTGAAGGCGCCGCCCTGGTCCTCCACCCAGTCGATGTGCAGGCCGTCCACGCGGGAGGCGGTGCCGCGGTCCATGCGCACGACCACTCCGCTGGCGGTCGTCTCGACGTCGGCGGGCTCCTTCGGCCCGAAGTAGAGATCGTACTGAAACTCCGCGTTCACCTCGAGCCGGAGCGTGTCGCCGGAGCCGTCGTCGGCGGCGGTGATGGCGCGCTTGGCGGTCTCCGACAGGGTGACCGTCGGGGGCGCGGGCGGCTCCTTCGGGGCGGAGCCCAGGAGCTCGCCGAGCTCGCCGGAGGCGTAGAGGTCCTTCACGATGTCGCAGCCGCCGACGAACTGCCCGTCGATGTAGAGCTGCGGGATCGTGGGCCACTCCGCGTACACCTTGATGCCGTCGCGGATCGCCGGGTCCTTCAGCACGTTCACGGTTTCGAAGGGCACGCCCACGTCGGTGAGGATCTTCACGACCTGCGAGGAGAAGCCGCACTGGGGGAAGTGCTTGCTGCCCTTCATGAACAGCACGACCTTGCTCTTCGCGAGCTCGGCCTCGATCTGCGCCTTGACGGGTTCGGGGAGCGACATGGCTCCTTCCTCGTACGCCGGCGGGCGGGCGTCAAGGCGCGCGCGACGTAGCTCGAGCGTACCGAGGGTAGTCCGAGGTCGCGAGCTCGCTCAGCCCTCGCCCTTGCGCGTGACGCTGCCGACGAGCGGCATGTGGTCGGACAGGCCCCAGAAGTGCCCCTCGCGCTTGCCGAACGGGAACGTCTCGTGGAGCTCGTGGAACACGAGCTCCGGGCTCGTGAACGCGTGGTCGATGTGCATGCGCAGGTGCATGAAGCCTGCCGTGGGGAAGGCCTTGAGCCCCGCCTCGTCGAGGCCGTGGAGATCGCTGAGGGCGTGGCGCAGGCCCGCGCTGGACACCCGCTCGATGACCGGCGAGCCGGGCGCGGCGTTGAAGTCGCCCGCGAGCACGAGGCCCCCCGAGCCTCGGTGGGCGTCGATGAACCCGAGCAGCGCCTCGATCTCGGCGAGCTGGTTCTTGCCGTGCCCCATCTTGTCGCCGCGGCGCCAGAACTGCCGCGAGAACGCCTGCGGCAGCGACAGGTGCGTGTTGAACAGATCGATCTCCCCGAGCCGCGGGTGCGCGACGCGCACGTGCGCGCAGAGGCGGGTCTGCTTCAGCGAGGGGAACCAGTAGCCTTGGCGCTGGGTGATGTCCTCCGCCTTCGCGTGCAGCACGGGGAGGCTCTTGCGCACGAGGATGGCGAGGCCGGTCGTGTACACGGGGCTCGCGCGGAGGCCGTACACGTGCGCTGGGAAGTAGTGGGGCACGTACGAGTCGAGCGTCGTGCGCTTCAGGGCGAGCTCGGCCGCGAGCACGCTCGAGAAGAGCTCGATCTGCGGGGCGCCGCGGCCCCAGTGCAGCGCGTTCGAGCGGAGCGACCGGGTCTCGATCTCCTGGAGCATGAGCACGTCGGGGAGCGGGTCGAGCCTCGCGACGGCCGCCGCGATTCGCCGCATGCCGCCCTCGGTGCTCGCGATGCCGCGCGTGCCGTGGCCGAAGTACCGCACGTTGTAGGACACGACCCGCATCAGCCCTCCGCGGCGCCGCCTAGGCGCTCGTCGCGCGCGTCGCGCGCGTCGGTCAACGTGAACGTCACGCACAGGTTGTCGCGCGGCATCTCGACGACGCGCTCCCGCGTGAAGCCGCGGTCCGCGGCGACCGCGGTCACCTCGTCGAGGCAGCGCACGCCCCAGCGCGGGTCGCGCACCCGCAGGCTCGCGTCGAAGCGGGCGTTGCTCTCGGCGGTGTGCCGCCCGCCCTGCCGGTACGGCCCGTAGAGCAGCACGAAGGCCCCGCCGACGAGGGCGCGGCGCGCGTTGTCGAACAGCCCGAGCGTGGCCTCCCACGGGCTGATGTGGATCATGTTGATGCACACGAGGCCGTCGAAGCGCGCGCCGCCCATCGCAGGGAGCCGCCAGGTGTCGGTCGCGTCGAGGCGCAGCGGGGGCAGCACGTTGGTCGCGCGCGCCTCGAGCCGCCACGCGTCGATGCTGGCCAGGCTCGCGAGATCGAGGTCGCTCGGCTGCCAAGTCACGAGCGGCAGGCTCCTCGCGAAGTGCACCGCGTGCTCGCCCGAGCCGCTCGCGAGCTCGAGCACTCGCACGGCGCGGTCGTCGTCTCCACCCTGGCCGTTCGGTCGGGCGCGCCGGCTCGCGCAGAGGGGCGCCAGGACCTCCAGGATCGGGTCGCGATTGCGGGCGACGGAGGGGGAGCTTAGGCGATCGTTCAAGCGCCGTATTTCATCACGAATCGGCGGAGTTGTCGAAGGCGGGAGCGGCCGTCGCGGCGAGCGCGGACGCCACCGGGCGACGCTCGAGCGCGGCCTCGAGCCACGCGAGCGCGCGCTCCCACTGCGCATGGCATGGCCCCACGTGGTGCGCCGTGACGAGCCCCATGTGGTCGGGCGCCGGCGCCCCGTCGGCCGACGGCCGCACGACGAACGCGGCGCTCGGGCCCCCTACGCGGGAGAGGAAGCGCCGCCCGCTCTCCGGGAGGCACGCGAGGCGGTCGCCCTCGCTGAGCAGCGCGCACACCGGGATGTCGACCCGCGTCAAGGCGGCGAGGTAGTCGTCGCGCGCGTCGTCGCTGCGCCACGAGCCGTCGCGCGCCGTGCGCAGGAAGGCGCCGACCGCCGACGGCCGGGCGTCGTCGCTGCCCACCCGGAGCGCGCGGGCGGGGAAGACGCCGAGCCCGCGGGTGAGGCCAGACATGAGGGTCGCGACGCCGAGCTTGAGCGCTTGCCGCGCGAGCGAGGGCTCGAAGGTGGGGTGCCACACGTTCGCCGCGACCGCGAGCACCCCGTCGGCGCCGAGCAGCCCGAGGCCCTGCGACGCGAGCGCGACGTGCCCGCCGAGCGAGTGACCCACGACCACGACGCGCCCGCCGCGATCCTTCGCGCAGGCGACCACGGCGGGCAGGTCGTGCCGCACGAAGGCGTCGTACCCGTCGCGCGCGCTCCCATCGCGAACGACGCCGGGTCCGTCGTTTGCCGAGTCGCCGTGGCCGCGAAAGTCGAACGCGAGCGCGCGGTAGCCGCGCCGCGCGAGCCGAGCCGCGAGCCCGTCGCCTCGCGGCCGCTCCCACTCGACCCGCCGCGCGAAGGCCGCGTGGGCGAGCACCATGGTGCCCCGCGGCTCCGGCCACTCGCGCCAAGGCGGCTCGCGCAGCGTCGCGCGCAGCGTCACGCCGTCGGCCGTGCGGAGCTCGAGCTCCTCCGCCTCGCTGTCCTCCACGGGCTGCTGGGATGCCCGGCTGTCGCGTCGCGTCGCCATGTCAGTCGAGCGGCAGGACCCACGCGTCGTCGCCCACGGCGAGCCCGAGGTGCTCGGCGGCGCGCGCCCCGATCTCGCACTCCTCGTCGCCCGGGCCTGCCCGCACGGGCGAGAGCACGGCGCGGAAGTACGGCGCCGCCTCGAGGTGACGCGCGACGAGCGCCCGCGTCTTGGTGGGCTCGTCCGCCGGAACGAGCGCCGACACCCGCGATTTCTCGGTGCGCTGCACGAGCGAGACCTCGTCGGTCAGGGCGGTGAAGTGAGGCCCCCCGTCGAACGGATCGACCCGCTCGGCGTACCGAAAGCCGATGCGTCGGAGCATCTTCTCGACGCCGCGCGTCTGCGCGCCCACCTTCCCGATCACGTCCTGCGCGAGCTTCGGCAGGAGCGACGCGTAGATCGTGCCCTCCGGGAAGAGCGCGCGGATGAACTCCTTGTTGCGCTTCGAGAGCCGGTCGGCGTCGGCGTAGGTCATGCCCGTGAAGTGCCGACCGAGGGCCTCCCAGAGGTGCGACGTGCCGTCCCTCTCTAGAGGCGGGAGCAGCTCGGCGAGCAGCTCGTCGCGGAAGAGCTCCCGGTGCATCTTGATGAACAGGAAGCGCACGTACGACACGAACTGCCCGAGGCGCTCGGGCACGCGCCGGTAGTCGGGGAGCAGCACGAGCCCGCCGATCTCGGTCGGGCCGTCGTACGAGTAGCCGATGGACAGCGTCGTGTGCTTGAAGTGCTTGTCGAGGGTCTGCGAGTACCGCTCCTCGTCGATGACGTCGAGGTAGATGTACGGCGCCTCGCGTCGCCCGAGCTGACCAAAGATCATCGAGGTGCCGATGATCTTGTCCTGGGTCTTGTCGACGAGCACGAAGACGTACTCGCGGCGCTTCGGGTCCTTCGTGGCGCCGGTGAAGCTCTTGTGCGCGGCCTCGAGGATGAGCCGCACGCCCTCCCGGTCGTCAGGTAAGTTGACCGTGTTCAGGTGACGCGCGACCGAGAGGATTTGTTCCTCGTCGGAGGGCAGCGCGCCGCGGATCTCGTAGTCGAGCATAAACCCCGAGCGGGGAGCGTACCACATCCCCCGCGACGAGGCGCCGCCCACGGGCGCGGCCCGGCAGCGCGACGATCTCCCTGCCCAGGTCGAGCGCCGTGAACTAGGCTCTGCCGTCATGCATCGCCTGGCTCGCCCCGCGCTCACGCTGATCCTCGCGCTCGCGGCCGCGTCCTCGCTGACGCTCGCCGGCTGCAAGAGCTGCGGCGCGGCGCCGGCGGGGAAGACCCGCGTCGCCGTGTCGATCTACCCGGTGTACGACCTCGTCCGGCGCGTCGCCGGGCCCGACGCCGACGTCTCGCTGCTCCTCCCGCCGGGCAAGAACGAGCACACGTTCGACCCCACGCCCCACGACGTGGAGGAGGTGGCGAAGTCCGGCCTCGGCGTGATGGTCGGCCTCGGCCTCGACCCGTGGATGGAGCGCCTCATGAAGGACGCCGCGCCGAAGGCCAAGCTCCTCCGCGTGGGCGACCGCGTGCCCACGCGCAAGGTCGAGCTCGAGGCCGTCGGCGAGGAGGAGGCCCACAAGCACGGCGACAAGGACGACGACGACGACCACGACCACGAGAAGGGCGCGCTCGATCCCCACGTGTGGCTCGACCCGCAGAACGCGCGGCTCATCGTGCGGGCGTTCACCGAGGAGATCGCCAAGCTCGACGCGTCGCACGCGGTCGCCTACCGGCAGCGCGCGGCGACCCTCGAAGACTCGCTGGAGGCGCTCGACAAGGAGCTCGAGGCGCGCACGAAGGCGCTCCCGAAGAAGGGCTTCGTCACCTTCCACGGCAGCTTCGGCTACTTCGCCGCGCGGTACGGGCTCACGGTCCTCGCGGTCATCGAGCCGTTCCCGGGCTCGACGCCCACCGGCGACTACGTGCAGAAGGTGCTCGGGGTCATCAAGGCCAAGCAGGTGCCCGCGCTCTACAGCGAGCCGCAGCTCGACCCGCGGCCGGCCAAGGTGCTCTCCGACGAGGCGAAGATCCCGCTCGGCGTGCTCGACCCCGTCGGCGGCGGCGCCGAGACCGACAGCTACGAGAAGACCCTCCGCTACAACGTGGCGCAGCTCGAGAAGTACCAGAAGTGAGCGCCGGGCCGCCGTCGTCGCTCTCCGACCGACCCCGCGGGCCCGCCTCGCGGCGCCTCGAGCCCACGACGTTTCATGGCACGCGCCCGCCCGACGAGGGGCCGCGCGCGCTCGACGTGCGCGGCGTGAGCGTGACGTTCGGCAAGCGCACCGTGCTCGAGGACGTCACCTTCCACGTGCCCGTGGGCGAGTTTCTCTGCCTCTCGGGCCCGAACGGCGCGGGCAAGAGCACGCTGCTCAAGTGCGTGCTCGGCCTGCTCACGCCCACGAAGGGCTCGATCCGCATCGCCGGGCTCCCGGTCGCCGAGGGCCGCGCCAAGGTCGGCTACGTACCGCAGCGCAAGGCGTTCGACCGTGATTTCCCGGCCACGCCGCTCGACGTCGTGGTCGCGAACCTCCGAGGCCGGTGGCCCCTCGTCATTCGCCCGCACGAGCGCGACGCGGCGATGGCCTCCCTCGAGCGCTGCGGCGCAGCGCGCCTCGCCGGCGCCTCCATGCGCGACCTCTCCGGCGGCGAGACCCAGCGCGTGTTCCTGGCGCGCGCCCTCGTGACCAAGCCCGCGCTGCTCATCCTCGACGAGCCCACCGCCGGGGTCGACGTCGGGGGCCGAGCGGCCATCGTCGACCTCATGGCCGAGATCAGCGCCAGCGAGACCATGGCCGCCGTGCTCGTGACGCACAACCTCCAGGCCATCGCGCGCTGCGCGGAGCGCGTGGTCTACCTCGAGCGCACGGTGCGGGCGTGGGGCCTGTGGAGCGAGCTGTCGAACGTGTCCGACCTCGCCGCCATCCAGGTGGGCGACCACAAGACGATGGCGCTCGACGGCGACTAGCTCGGCCTCGGCGCCGTTCGTCGCGCGCGAGCGCGCGTGGTTCAGCCCTGGTCGGGCGGGCTCGGGTCGGCCGGGCCGGCCACCAACGCGAGCGCGTGCGCGCGGACCTCGCGGGTGAGATCGATGGGGCGGCCCTCGAGGAGGAACGTGCCGTCGGGCTGGCGCCGTGAGGCGTGGATCTTCACGCGGAACCCCAGCTGCGCGGCGCCTACGAAGGTCGCGTCGATGCGCGAGCCGGGCGGGGAGGGCACCGTCGACGCGAGCGTGAGCGCCGTGTCGGACACCTTCACGAGCCGCGCGAAGCCGCCGCGGCTCCACGCGAGGTGCCACTCGGTCGACGGGGCCTTGGCGTCGTTGGCGTCGTTGGCGTCGCTCATGCGCCCTTCCTCCCGCGGTTCATGGCCGCGCGCGCCTCGCGATCGGCCGTCTTTTTCGCCATGTCGGCGCGCTTGTCGTGGAGCTTCTTGCCCCGCGCGAGCCCCACCTCGACCTTCACTCGCCCGTCCTTGAAGTAGAGCCGCAGCGGGATGAGCGTGTAGCCCTCACGCGTCAGGGCGCGCTCGATCCGCACGATCTCGTTCTTGTGGAGGAGCAGCTTCCGCGCGCGGCGGATGTCGTGCGGGAACGCCGCGGCGCGCTCGAAGGGGCCGATGTGGAGCTGCTTGAGCCACACCTCGCCGCGGTCGACCGAGGCGAAGGCGTCGACGATCTCGACGCGGCCCTCGCGCATCGACTTGACCTCGCTGCCCACGAGGACGATGCCGGCCTCGAAGACGTCGTCGATGTCGTAGTCGAACGTCGCGCGACGGTTCTTGACGACGAGCTTCTCGCCCGGGTTCTTCTCCGTCTTGGCCACCCCGGTCGTGTACCACCTTGCACCCCGGCCAAAAAGTGCCTAACGCCGCGGCATGCACCCGCGCGTCAAGGGCCCCACCATCGCTCCCTGGTCGCGCGTCCGCACGGAGCTCGTGGCGGAGTACCGCGTGTTCGGGGTCGAGCGGCACGCGATCGTCGACGGCGCGGGCCAGCCGCGCATGGACGTGAACACCTTTCGCATGAACGACTGGTGCAACGTCATCGCGATCACGCCCGAGGAGAAGCTCGTCCTCGTGTGGCAGTACCGCTTCGGCACCGGCGCGATGAGCCTCGAGGTCCCCGGCGGCGTCATCGATCCGGGCGAGACCCCCCTCGAAGCCGCCGCGCGCGAGCTCCGCGAGGAGTCGGGCTACGAGGCCGCCTCGTTCGAGCTGCTCACCTCGGTGCTCCCCAACCCGGCCATGCAAGGGAACGTGTGCCACGCCTTCGTGGCGCGCGGCGCGGTGCCCTCCGGGGCGCAGCAGTTCGACGAGCTGGAGGAGCTCGAGGTCGTGCTCGTCGATCTCGCGGACCTGCCGGCGCTGCTGGATGACGGGGTCATCGGCCACGCGCTCGTGGTCAGCGCGCTCGAGACGTTCCTGCGTCGCCGCCGCCCGTGAATGTACATGCATGATGCATGCGTTCGACGCCTACCCGCCTCAGCGCGGCCTCGCCGCGGCCGCGTCGAGCGTCTCTCTCACTTGGCTCGCCAGGCGCTCGGTCGTGAACGGCTTCGCGAGCAGCGGCACCCCCTCGGGCAGGGGTGACGCGCCCGGGTGACCCGACATGAGCACGAGCGCGACCGAGGGCCACCGCTCGCGAGCGACGCGCGCGAGGTCGGTGCCCGAGAGGCCGGGGAGCGCGACGTCGGAGACGATGAGGTCGAAGGAGCCCTCGGCGAGTGCCTCGAGCGCCTCCTCCGCGGAGCCCACGCCGCGGGCCGCGTAGCCGCGGTCTTGCAGTGCGCGGGTGAGGACACGCAGGAGGCTCGCCTCGTCCTCGACCACGAGCACCCGCTCGGTGCCGCCAGGCGAGTGTCGTGTGAGGCTTCGGTTGGCCTCGGCGGCCTCGCCCTCCTGGGACGCGAGCGGCAGGTACACCATGAACGTGGTCCCGCGCCCCACCGCGCTCTCGACGTGGATGGCGCCGCCCGCGTGGGTCACGATGCCGTGGCAGGCCGAGAGCCCGAGCCCCGTGCCCTTGCCCGGCGGCTTGGTGGTGAAGAACGGCTCGAAGATCCGGGACAGC
>DAORJJ010000039.1:0-23192 GCA_035439005.1 Polyangiaceae bacterium
CCTCGACGTGGTCGACGAGGCGAGCCGCGCGTTCGAGGACCCGGTCGTCGCCCGCAACGTCTACGCCGTCGGCCCCGGGGCGCGCGCGGGCGCGTTCGCCACGCCGTTCGACGACCTCTACGCGGAGCGGGGGAGGTACGACGCCGAGACGGGCGCCGACGACGAGGCGGCCGTGGTGGTCTACACCTCGGGCACCACGGGCAAGCCCAAGGGCGCCGTGCGCAAGTTCCCCAAGGAGACCCTCGCCGGCGCGGTGCGCTTCCTGCTCGAGACGCCGCTCCGCACGGCCGACGTGCACCTCGTGGCGTGCCCCATGTACCACTCCACGGCGTTCGGGTTCCTCTCGCTCTCCCACATCACCGGCGCCACGGCGGTGCTGCTCGAGGAGTGGAAGCCCGAGGCGTTCCTCGCGGCCGTCGCGCGCCACCGCGTGACCACCACCGCGGTGGTCCCCACCATGCTCCACCGCGTCCTCGCGCTCCCGCCCGAGGTGAGGGCGGCGCACGACGCGCGCTCCCTCCGGGTCGTGTTCTCCGGGGGCGCGCCCCTCTCGGGCACGCTCGCGACGTCGTTCATGGACGCCTACGGAGATGTACTCTACAACTTTTACGGCGCGACCGAGACCGGCCTCGTCACCCTCGGCAAGCCCGCCGACCTCCGCGCCGCGCCGGGGACCATCGGCCACGCGCTCCCGGCCAACGAGGTGCTGCTCCTCGACGAGGCTGGGCGGCCGGTCGCCCCGGGCGCCGTGGGCGAGCTCTACGTGCGCAACAAGATGCTCGTAGCGGGCTACCACCGCGACGCGGCGGCCACCGCGCAGAGCATGCGCGACGAGTACTTCTCGGTCGGCGACCTGGCGCGCCGCGACGCGGATGGGCGCTATTTCATCGAGGGGCGCAAGCGCGACATGATCATCTCGGGCGGCGTGAACGTGTACCCCGTGGAGATCGAGTGCGCGCTCGAGGCCCACCCCGACGTGGCCGAGGCCGCCGTCGTGGGCGTCCCCGACGAGGAGTGGGGCGAGCGCGTGCGGGCGTACGTGGTCGCGCGCGACGGCGCGGCGCTCGACCACGGCGAGCTCACCGCGTGGCTGCGCGGAGCGCTGTCGGGCGCCAAGGTGCCGCGCGAACTCGTCACGCTCGCGGCGCTGCCGCGGAACCCGACCGGGAAGGTGCTGAAGCGGGAGCTCGCGTCACTCGCGCCGGTGCCCCGGCCTTCCTGACGCGCGGTCCTCGCTGGGCCTCGCTCACCCGAGCACGTGCACGCGGATCGAGTTGGTGCTCCCAGACACCCCGATGGGCGCCCCGAAGACGAGCACCACGCGCTCGCCGGGCGAGGCGAGCCCAGTCGCGAGGAGATCGCCCGTGCACCAGTCGACGAGCTTGTCGGTGTCGCTGAGCGCCGGGCACTTCCTCGGGATGACGCCCCAGTAGAGCGCCATTCGCCGGCGGGTCTTCTCGTTGGGTGAGAACGCGACGATCGGCATCGACGGGCGCGCCAGGCTCACGTTGAGCGCCGACGAGCCGGTCTCGGTGAACGCCACGAGGAACCTCGCGCCGATCTCCTTGGCGGTGTTCACGGCCCCGCGCGCGACCGCCTCCGGCACGCTCGTCGCGCGCGAGGTGTAGGGTTGCTGCTCGAAGAACGGCGAGGTCTCGGCCTCGGTCGCGAGGCGGCTCATCATCGAGGCCGCGAGGGTAGGGTGGTCGCCGGTCGCCGTCTCGCCGGAGAGCATGATGGCGTCGGTGCCCGCGAAGACGGCGTTGGCGACGTCGCTCGCCTCGGCGCGGGTGGGGCGGGTGGCCTTGGTCATCGACTGGAGCATCTCGGTGGCGACGATGACCGGGCGGCGCACCCGCCGCGCCACCATCAGGATCTGCCGCTGGATGACGGGCACGCGCTCGGGCGGGAACTCGACGCCGAGATCGCCGCGCGCCACCATCACGCCGTCGGACGCCGCCACGACGCTCTCGAGGTTCTCGACGGCGTCGGGCGTCTCGATCTTCGCGATGATGGGCGTCGGCTTGTTGTACGCCTCGCAGATGTCTCGCACGAGGCGGAGGTCTTCCGCGCGGCGCACGAACGACAGCGCGACGTAGTCGACCCCGTTCGAGAGGCCGAAGTCGAGGTCCTCCTTGTCCTTCTCGGTGAGCGCGGAGACCCGCATGGTCTTGCTCGGCAGGTGCACGCCGACGTGGTTGCGCATGCCGCCGCCCTGCTCGACGAACACGCGGACGAGGTCGCCCTCGATCGCCCGCACGTCGAGCGTCATTCGCCCGTCGTCGAAGAGGATCTTGTCGCCCACGCGGACGTCGCCCGCGAGGCCCTCGTAGTTGATGGGGACCACGCGCTCGTCGGCCGAGTAGTCGCCCTCGACCAGCGTCGCCTCGACGCCGGTGGGGAGCGTGAAAGAGGCGGCGAAATTGCCGGTGCGGATCTTCGGACCGCACAGGTCTTGCAGCGCGCCGACGGCCTTCCGCGAGAGCTCGCTGGCCTGGCGCAGCCGGTCGAGGCGCATCTTGTGCTCCTCGTGCGTGCCGTGGGAGAAGTTGAAGCGCGCCACGTCCATGCCGGCTTCGATCAGCGCGCGCAGCCCGTCGACGGTTTCGCACGCCGGGCCGAGGGTGCAGAGCAGCTTCGCGCGTCGGATGACCATGGCCCGCACCATGCCACCTCTGTCCGGCGTGACGACGGAAATTTGTGCCTGTGATAAGAACGCACCGTGTCAACGACGCGCGACGAGCGGGGCCGGCTGCTGTTGGGGGGCGTGCCGCTCGAGGAGCTCGCGAGGCAGCCTCGGGTCGGGACGCCGGCCTATGTCTACGACCTCGACGCGATGGACGCCGAGGCGCGCGCCCTCACCGAGGCCTTCGACGGCGCGCCGCACCTCGTGGCCTACGCCGTGAAGGCCAACAGCGCCGCGCCGATCGTGCGCAGCTTCGCGCGGCTCGGCCTCGGCGCCGACGTCGTCAGCGGCGGTGAGCTCCTGCTCGCGCTCGGCGCGGGGATCCCCGCGGACCGCGTCGTGATGAGCGGCGTCGCCAAGAGCGACGAGGAGCTCGATCTGGCGCTCGGCGCCGGCGACCGCGGCATCCTCGCGGTGCAGCTCGAGAGCGTCGAGGAGATCGCGCGCGTGGCGGCGCGCGCGCGCGCGCTGGGGCGCGTCGCCCGGGTGTCTCTGCGGGTCAACCCAGGCCTCGACCCCGACGAGCTCGCCACCCACGCGAACATCGCCACGGGCCACGACGAGGCGAAATTCGGCGTGCCGCTCGCGCGGTTCGGCGAGGCCCTCGCGGCCGCGGCCGCGCGGCCCGAGCTCGAGCTCGCTGGCCTGTCGAGCCACGTCGGCTCGCAGTTCGTCTCGACCGACGCCTACGAGCGCGGCGCCGAGGTGCTCTTCGGCCTCGCGCGGGAGGCCCTCGCGCGGGGCGCGCGGCTCCGCACGCTCGACACGGGCGGCGGCTTCGGGATCGACTACGGGGCGGGCTGCCCGGTGCGCCCCGTCGACTTCGTGCGGCGCGTCCGCGCGCGCGCGCGCGCCCACGGGCTCGAGCACCTGACCCACGTCGTCGAGCCAGGGCGGAGCCTGGTCGGCGCGCACGGCGTGCTCCTCGCCTCGGTGCTCCAGCGCAAGACCGACGCCCCCGAGGGCGGCGAGGGTGGCGACGGTGGCGAGCGCGACGAGGGCGCGCCCGAGGCGAGGCGCTGGCTGATGATCGACGCTGGCATGAACGATCTCATGCGCCCCGCGCTCTACCAAGCCAACCACAGGGTCGCCTCGCTGGGGGCCCCAGACGGGCCCTCCCGCGCCGTCCGCGTCGTCGGCCCGGTGTGCGAGAGCTCGGACGACTTCGGCTTCCACGCGCTGCCCGCGCGCGACCTCCGGCCTGACGCGGGGCACGCCGGGGCGCTCGCCGCCGTCGCGCTCCTCGACGCGGGCGCGTACGGCTTCAGCATGGCGAGCCGCTACAACGGGCGACCGCTCGCGGCCGAGGTCTTCCTGCGAGGCGGTCGGGTCGTCGCGCTCCGCGAGCGCGCGCCGCTCGCCGCGTGGGCGGAGGAGGCGCTCGCCCTCCGCGAGGAGCCCGTGTCGTAACGCCCTGATTTATCTAGGTTTTATCCGGCTTTTGCAGCCGCGCCGACGACCTCGTCCGCGGCGCGACGGCCGGCGGCGCGCCGGTGCGGCCGCGCACCACCACGCCCTCGGAGAGGACCTCCACGCCCACGGAGCGGCAGCGCCTGGCGACGCGCTCGAGGTCGATCCCAGGCTGCACGAGCAGGCCGCCGCGCGGCGAGGGATCCACGAAGAGATCTTGGGTGGCCTTCGCGCGGAGCAGCAGCTCGCGTACCTCGGGGTCGTCGAGCCACAGGAACCCGCTCGCGCCCGCGAAGGTGGCCCGCCCGAGCACGAGGCTCGCCGCCTCGAGGGTGCGGGACAGCGACTCGGGCAGGGGCGCGAGCGCCTCGATCCGCTGCCGCAACACGTCGGCCTCGACGCCCGCGGCGAGGGCGCGCGCGAGGATCTGCGGCGCGACGAGCAGGTCGAGCGTGGCGCCGACCCGCCCCACCTCGACGAAATTCGCGGCGGCGAGCACCGCCGCCACGCGCGCGCGCGGGCCGAGCCGGAGCACGTGGGTGTCGAGGAACTTGGACCGGGCCTCGTCGGCGTGGAGGGCCTCGCCGGACAGCAGCGCGCGGCCTCGCGGCGTCATGCGCAGCGAGAGCCGCCCCTCGTCCTCGTCGCCGAGGTCGAGGACGCCGAGGGCGGGCAGGCTCTCGGTGAGCACGCGGTGGGCCGCCGCGCGCGGGGTGGTGGGCTCGAGCTCCACGCGGTCGCACCAGCGGCGAAAGAGCCTCGTCAGCCCGGGGACGCGGTGATCGTTGTCGAAGTAGCTCGTCACCGCGTCGAGGGGGAGCCAGTCGGTGCCGAGATCGCGCAGCGCCTCGAGGACGATCTGCCGCACGACGCCCACGGGGCTCCCGTCGCGGGCCTCGGGGCCGATGCGGAGCTGCTCGGGATCGGGGCGCGCCTCGTCCCACGCGCCGCCGCGGAGCCACGCCTGAAAGAGCACCGGGGCGAGGTCGCCCAGCCGGTGGGCCCCCGGCGGGCCGGACGCGGAGAGCGCGCTCGCGTCCCAGAGGCCGATGGCGCGAGAGAGCGCGATGAGCATCGCCACCTGGCCCACGTCCCGGCCGAACCGGAGCGCGAGCTTCTGCACCAGCGACTTCGGCGTGCCGAGCGCGGGCTTGATCTCGGCGCCGGGCTCTCGGACCACGAGCGCGAGCCCCAGCGCGAGGGCCCCGGGGTCCTCGCTGAAGCGCGCGCGCCGCGGCGCGTGATCGCCTCCGAGCACGAAGCTCCGGAGATCGCGCCGGCGCCGCTCGCGGTCGGCGTGCTTCGACGCGCCGATGACGCGCGCGATCTCGGTGGGCACGATGTGGCGGTTCGGGTGGACCGGCAAGAGGAACCCGCGCCGCTCGAGGGAGAAGCCGACCCCGCGCCGCGTCTGCGTGGGGCCCTGGGCCGTGCGCATGCGGAGCGGCTCGCGCTCGATCTCCAGCAGCTCGTCGGTCTCGACCTCGCCGCCCTGCTGCTCGATCGCCTCGAGGGCGGCGCGCTCCGTCGGCGCGAGGCGGCCGAGCTCCTCGGCGAGGCGCTCGGGATCGCTCAGGCACTCCCAGGCGGCCTCCAGCGAGAGCGACACCGGCGGGGTCGCCGGGCGACCCAGGTAGTGCGCCGCGACCGCGCTGGCGGTCTCGAAGGGGGCCTGGGCGAGCAGCGCCCGGAGCCCGCGGGGGTCCTCGCCTTCCCAGGAGCGGAGCTGGATGAGGTAGGCCGTCGGGAGGATGAGCTCGATCGCGCCCTTCTTTCCGCGGGCGAACACCATGCCGCGCGCCGCGAGCGGCTCGAGGGCCGCGGGGATCGCGGTGACGAAGAGCACGCCGTTGGCCTCGGCCACGCGGTGGAGCAGCTCGATGCTCGACGGCGGCAGCCGGCTCGGATCGCGCAGATCGGGGAGCTGCACGAGCGCTCTCGCGACCTGCGCGGGCACGTCCAAGCGCTTGGCAGGATCGATGCGCACGCCGAGCCGACGGATGAGGTTGTCGAGCTCGGCCTTCGGGAGCGCCCCGAGGACGTCGGTCAGCCGTAATGGCGCAGAGGGGGATTCCGGAGGAGCGCGCAAGAGGACCGCACTCTAGCCCAAGTCCGCGACTCTCGCGCCGAATTCCCGTTCTCCGGGGGGCGCTGACGCCGGCGCGTGGGGGAGCTTTTCTCGTTCCGGTGAGGCCACATTCTCCGTAGCCTCTCGGCGTGGGCAGACCGCGAACGCGCGCGCGCACGGCGCAGGCAGAGGAGGGGACCGCCGGGCGCGTCCACGGATCGCGCTCCGAGGTGCGGCTCTCCTGGCCAGGGCGTGACGACCCCGCGGCCGGTGGCGAGGGGCCCCCCGCAGATCTCCGGGTCGTCGAGCGGGCCCGCGAGGAGCCGAACGTCCGGCTCTTCCACGCCGACGCGCTCGCCCTCGCGGGCGCCCTCGCGCGCGAAGGGCTCGCTGGCCGGGTCGACCTCGTCTACCTCGATCCCCCGTATTTCTCGGACGCCGACTACGCGCTCGAGGCGCGGCTCGACGGCGCCGCCGACGGCCGCACGCGCCGCGCGCCGGCTTATGGCGACCGGTGGGCCCGCGGCGGGCCGGGGGCCGGACCGGGCGGGCTCGCGGCCTACCTCGGCATGCTCGCGCCGCGGCTCGAGGCGCTCGCCGCCCTCCTCACGCCGACCGGCACGTTCTGGGTGCACCTCGACTGGCGCGCCTCGTATCTGGTGCGCGTGCTCCTGGACGAGATCTTCGGTAAAGACGCGTTCCTCAATGAGATCGTCTGGAAGCGCGCCCCCAACCTCGGCCGGCAGGCGGCGAGCGGGCAGTTCGGCCGCACCCTCGACACCCTGGTGGTGTACGGGGGCCGCGACGCGCGGCTCGTGCCGCCCACGCGGCCCGAGCCGATCGCGCGGGGCGCCGTGCGCTTCGACCCCGAGGGCCGCCCGTTCACGACGGCGCCGCGCGGCGACTACACCGACGCGTCCGTCGAGCGGCTGGAGGCCGAGGGGCGCATCTTCCGAGCGCCCTCCGGCAAGGTCTACGTGAAGTACTTCCTCCAGGGCGACGACGAGGGCGGGTATTTCCGCGAGCGGCGGGTCGACGCGCTGTGGAACGACATCCCGCCCCTCCGCCACGCGGCGGCGTCGGAGCGCACGGGTTACCCTACGCAGAAGCCCGTGGCGCTGCTCGAGCGCGTGCTCCTCGCGGGCTCGCCGCCGGGCGGCCTCGTGGTCGACGCGTTCGCCGGGAGCGGCACGACCGGGGAGGCGGCGCTACGGACGGGTCGCCGCGCGGTCCTCGGAGACGGCGGCGCCGTGGCCATCGCGACGGCGAGGGCGCGCCTGCTCCGCGCGGGCGCTCGGCTCGAGGTCTCGCGCGACGCGGCCCTCCCCGCGACGGAGCCGCTCCCGGTGAGCGCGACGGCGGAGCCTGGCGCGCGCGGCGAGGTCGTGGTCCGGCTCGCCCTGCCCGAGGAGCCGCTCGCGTGGGCGGTCGATCCGGCGCCCGCGCCGCTCTTCCCGTTCTCGCCCGTGTGGCACGCGGAGCGCTCGCTCGGCAAGAGGGTCACGCCCGCGGCGCGCGAGGCCACGGTCGCGTGGGCGGGCGGGCCGGTGGCGGTGCAGGTCCACGCGGACGACGGGCGCGTCGGCCACGCGCTCTTGGAGGTGCGAAGATGATTCTCCGAGATCCGGTCCACGGCCTCGTCGCGTTCGAGACCGACGAGGAGCGCATCGTCGAGGAGCTGATGGACACCGCCGAGGTGCAGCGGCTCCGGCGCATCCGCCAGCTCGGCGTCGCGTCGATGGCGTTCCCTGGCGGGGAGCACACGCGCTTCGCGCACGCGGTGGGCACCGCCTACGTGATGAAGCAGCTGCTCGTGCGCTTGCGGCGCATCCACGAGGAGCTCCCGTACTGGCAGCGGATCACGACCGACCTCGGGCGCGACGCGCTCGCCGCGGCGCTCCTCCACGACGTGGGCCACGGCCCGCTCTCCCACCTCTTCGAGGACGCGATCCCGGGCTGCACGAACCACGAGGTGTGGACCGAGCGCATCGTGCTGGCGCCCGAGACCGACGTTCACCGCGTGCTCGCGCGGCACGACCCGGGCATGCCCGCGCGCGTGGCGGCGCTCGTCCGTGGGGAGCACCCGCTCGGCTACCTGGCCAAGGCCGTGAGCGGCACCCTCGACGTCGATCGCTGCGACTACCTGCTCCGGGACGCGCACGCCACCGGGGTGCGCTACGGGCTCTACGATCTCGACTGGCTGCTCCGGAGCCTGCGGTTCGCGCCTTCCCCGGCGGACGGCTCCGCCCCGAAGCTCGCGGTCGACGGCGCCAAGGGACTGCCGGCGATCGAGGCTTTTATCCTTGCGAGATTGTTCATGTTTCAGCAGGTCTATCTCCACAAGGCGACCCGCTCGGCGGAGTGGATGATCCGCACCATCCTCGCCCGCGCGAGCGCCCTCGTCGCCGAGGGGGTGCGCCTGCCGGGGACCCCCCGCGCCATCGCGCTCTCGGCGAGCGGCGCGCCGCCTTCGCTCGACGACTACCTCGCGCTCGACGACGGCGTGCTCTGGGTCGCGCTGCAAGCGTGGGAGGACGCGGACGACGCGCCGCTCGCCGATCTCTGCCGCCGCGTCCGCCGCCGCCGCCTCCACAAGACCATCGAGCTGTTCGGGGAGCAGGCGCTGCCGGGCGCGCGCGAGGAGACCCTCGAGCTGGCCCGCGGCATCGCTGTGGCGCGCGGCTTCGATCCGAGCGTCCACGTGGGCCTCGACTCGGCGACCGTGACGCCGTTCGGCGGCGAGTCGGAGCCGCTGCGCGTGGTCTTCGCGAAGGGCCCGGCGCGCCCGCTCTCCGAGGTGTCGTTCCTCCTCGCGCGCCTCGCCGGTCAGGTGCTCGAGCGCGTGCGGCTCGTGCTCGCGCCGGAGCTGCGGGCCGAGGTCACGCAGGCGCTGGGGCTCGCGTGAGCGACCGGCGCGCGCGGGCGGCGCGGGGTCGCGCGCGGTGGCTCGGTGCGCTCGCCCTCGCCCTGGCGTCCGTGGCGTCGTCGCCCGACGCCCGCGCGGGCGGCGACACCAGCTACGGGCGCGTCGAGGGAGACCTCGAGCTCGCGCCGAGCGCGGGCGTCACCGTCGCGTCCTACGGAGTCCGGCCGACGCTCGACCTGCGCGCCCGCTACCTCAGCATGGCCGGCGTGTTCGTGACCTACGAGGACTCCTTCCAGCGCGCGACGGACCCCACGCGGCTGCTCGCGACGGGGGTCGAGCTGCGGCCGCTGTTCGTGGTCCGCTGGCTGCAGGGGCTAGAGGTCGGGCGCCCCACGCTCGACCTCCTGGTCGACTCGTTGGGCCTCGAGCTCGGGGCCTTCTTCGCGCAGCCGCCCGCCGCCGGCTTCGGCGCCCGCATGGGGGTGCAGGCGGGCCTCGGCCTCGAGCTGCCGCTCTTCGCCCACGCCGAGGGCCTCTTCCTCACCGCCCACGGGGGCGTGCGCCTCTCGGACCGCTGGGTGTCGGAGGCGTCGTTCGCAGGCCCCGAGCGCGAGCGCGCCGCGTTCCTCACGCTCGGCCTCGCGTGGCACGAGATCGTCTACGCGGGCATCCTGCGATGAAGCGAGGGTCGCCGCTGCTCGAGGTCGCGCTCGCGGCCCTCGCGGAGCACGCGCCCGACGCCCTCGTGCGCCGCGCGCTCGGTCCGCCGCGTGGCGCGCTCGCCGGAGACGGTCCGGTGGTCGTGGTAGCTGTCGGGAAGGCCGCGACGCCCATGGGAGAGGCGGCGCTCGAGGCGCTCGGCGCGCGCGTGCGCCGCGCCCTCGTCGTGCACCCCGAGGGCGCCCCAGGGCCTCGCGCGCGGCGCGGGCTCTCGGTGCGCGAGGCGCCCCACCCGGTCCCCGACGCGCGCAGCGTGGCGGCCGCGGAGCGCGCGCTCCGTCTCGTGGCGGGCGCGGGGTGCCCGGTGCTCGTGCTGCTGTCGGGCGGGGCGTCGTCGCTGTTGGCGTCGCCCTCGGCGGGGCTCTCGTTCCAGCAGAAGCGCACGGTCGTCGCGTCGCTGCTCTCGTCGGGCGCGCCCATCACCGACATCAACCTGGTCCGTCGCCACCTCTCGCGCGTCAAGGGGGGCGGCCTGCTCCGCGCCGCGTACCCATCCCCCGTGCACACCCTCATCGTCTCCGACGTGATCGGAGGCCGTCGCTCCGACGTGGGCTCGGGGCCGTCGCTCCCCTCGCGCGCCGGCCTCCGCGCGGCGCAGCGAGCGGTCGCGCGGTGGCTGGGCTCGTGGCCCGGAGGCATCCCGCTCTCGCCGTGCGTCGGGCCGCGCGACCGCGAGGCCGAGGGCGCGACGTCCGAGCTCTTGCTCTCGCCGGAGCTCTTCGCGCGCCGGGTCGCGGCGCGCCTCGGGGCGCGCCTCGGACCCCGGAGCGCCGTGCGGGTGGGCTCCGCATTCATCAACGATATCGAGCAGGTAGCCTCGCAGCTCGCGGCGGAGGCGCGCGCCCTCGCGCCCGGCGAGGCGAGGGTGTTCCCGAGCGAGTGCACGCTGCGCCTCCCCCAGCTCACGTCGGAGCGCGGGCGCGGGGGCCGCGCCTCCCACCTGGCCGCCCTGGTCGGCCCTCGACTGCCGAGGGGCGTCTCGCTGCTCTGCCTCGCCACCGACGGCGTCGACGGGGCGAGCGGCCACGCGGGCGCGCTCGTGCGCCGGGGAGACCTCCCCGCCGCCTCACGCGTGCGCCAGGCCCTCCGCGCGTACGACACGGGCGCTCTTCACGACGCGCACGGCACGTCGGTGACCGTCCCCCGTGGGCACAACCTCGCCGACCTCGTGGTGCTCGCGCGCGATCCCTGAGCCGGGCGCACAAAACACGATCGCCCCGGGCGTGAGCCCGAGGCGAGGGGAGCGGCCGAGGAGCCGTGGGCTACTTCTTCGGCGCCTGCATGACCATCAGGTGGAACTTCGCGAACTCGGCCTGGCCGAGCGTGAAGAGCACCTCGACGAGCAGGCGGTACGGGGTGTCCTTGTCGACGATGAGGATCGCTTCGCTCGAGCTCGCGTCCTTGCCGGTCGCGAGGCGAATCTGGCGGTCGCGCTCGCGCCACTGCTGGAGCGACGCGGCGAGCGGCTGGATGAAGAGATCGTTCGGGCCGTTGCGCTTGTAGCGGGCCTCCACGCCGTGCGTGGCGTCGGCCGGGACCTTGCACACCTCGGAGTCGTCGACGATGATCGACGACTTCGAGACGAGCACGGCGAGGCCGTCTTGCGAGGCCTCCGTCGTGAGGAGGCTGTTCGGCATCGTGAGGTCTTGCGACTTCGGGAGCGAGGCCGACTGGGAGCTCATGCTCTTCAACAAGAAGACGAGGATGATCGTCATCATGTCCAACATCGCGGTGATGTTGAGGAAGTTGATCTCCGGCTCGGCCGCGTTCTTCCGAATCGCCTTGCGGAGCTCGCGCTTGTAGGTCGCCATGCTGGCGGCCTTCTGCGGCGCCATCACGGGTCGGGCGGCGGTGGGCTGATTGGCCATCGGGTCCTTACCTTGCCAAGCCGAAGTTGACCTCGGGGAACAACTTCATGGTCTTGGTCGGGTCCTGCGGGTTGGGCGCATCACGAAGGTGATCGATGGCGCCAATGACCGTCTGGTAGGGGATGTTGGGGTTCGCGCTGACGGTGACCTGCTCTTCGCTGGCGAAGTCGGGCGACGACGCCTTGAGCTTGGCCGCGCAGGCGCGGAGCCCCTCGTAGTCGAACTCGTTGCCCTTCTTCGGGATGGCGATGCCAGGCCCCGTGTCGGCGCAGCCCGGCGCGACGTTGCCGCCGGCGGCCTTGATGCTGAACCCCTCGCTCACGATGATGACCGTGAGGCTGAGGGTCTTCGTCGTGGGCGCTCGCGCTCCGCCTCCCGCGCGAGGCGGGTAGCTGTCGATCGTCGCCGTGAACGTCACGGAGATCGTCGCGAGGACGAACATGAGGACGTTCGTGACGATGTCGAGGAACGGAACGATGTTGAGCTCGCCGCCCTCTTCGTCAGGAGCGAGCTCCCTCGGCTGAGAGAGGCGGCGCACTTTTGATCGTTGCGCCGCTGAGAGCTTTTCGCTGACCTCCGCCATGGTGGGCCTCGGTCAGTAGTTCCCAGAGCGCGTCTGGATCGTGAGCAGGTTGAACACGCGCTCTTGCGTGGCGTCGAGGTCGTGCTGGATGTTCTTCGCGCGCTGGTGCAGCACGAGGTGGGCGATCATGCAGGTCACCGCGATGCCGAGGCCCATCGCCGTGTTGTACATGGCCTCCGCGATGCCGTTCGCGAGGACGCGCTGGCGATCGGCGGCGGACAGGTTGGGGTCGGCGACCGCGGCGAACGTGTGGATGAGGCCGACGACGGTGCCGAGCAGACCGATGAGGGTCGCGATGTTCGCCAGCGACCAGAGAGAGCCGATGCGCTTCTCCACGGCGGGCTTCAGGTCGCTGATCTTCTCGCTCATCGCCGCGTCGATCTCGTCCGGGCCCTTGCTGGCGCTGGTGAGGCCGGCCTTGACGAGCTGCAGCGTGGGGAAGTCGCCCGCGTCGCACAGCTTGATGGCGCGGTCGATGTTGCCGGCGGTGACGAGCTTCTTGATCTGCGCGAAGAACTCCTTGGAGTTCACCCGGTACTTCCCGAGCTGGAACACCGCGCGCTCGATAATGACCGCGAGCACGATCGCGCTCACCACCAGGTTGAACGACAGAAAGACGGGGTTCTCCTTGAACGCCTCCATCAAGCCGCCGCTGCCCGATGCTGCGGCCTTACCTTCACTCAGAAGGACAACGAACATCCCCGATGCTCCTTTCTATACCTTCGCGCGTCGCGCCGACGGCTCCGTGCCGTGGGACAGCCTCAGCGCAGACTCGCGAACCAACATACCGGATCGCCGAAGCGAAACTACGGAAACCTACGAAGCGACGGACCGTGAGCGACCGCGCTCACGCCCTAATCTTCGGGACGATACAAGGCTTGGATCGGCGAAGTCAACGCCTCAGCAACGAAAAACCCGGCTCCCTGGAAACGCCTTGGGTGCGCGAGGTGCGCGCCGGACCGCCTGGATTCGACGCGATGGCGAGGGCGGCTCCTCGGGGGCGAGGACGGGCGGCGAGGCGGGCTACGCGGGGGCCGGGGACCCCAAATTCGACCACCTCCTGCACGTTCATTCAGCACGCTGGCTGTAATTTTTCGCCCCCCCTCGAAGACGGCATGTGCTCGATATTTTTCCAAAGTTCTGTTTGACGGGAGGCGTCCTAGCGGCAATCCTGCGCGCCTCCCGACCAATGTGTGTCTCACCGAAAGTGAGGCTTGCGTCGCGTCGGGGGGTTCAGATAACGTCCGCGCGCCGGACGCTACCGAAGTACGCGTGGTCGTTCTAGCAAGTCGAACTAGTGAGTCGCGCCGCATTGTCGCGCTCAAGCAACGGCGGTCGCCGCCCCGAGTGGAGGATTCAGATGGCTGGCATGTGGAAGCACTTTCAAGAGGGCGGGAAGATGATGTGGGTCATCCTCTTCTGGTCCATGGTGACGATCGGCATCATCATCGAGCGCGCCATCTATTTGTATGGGTCGTCCATCAACAAGGACGTCTTCCTCGCCACGATGCAGAAGTGCATCCTCGCGGGTGACGTGGCGAAGGCCGTGAAGATGTGCTCCGCCGCGAACGCGCCCCTCGCGCGCATCGTTCAGTCGGGCCTCGTCAAGGTGAACCGCCCCGACGAAGAGGTCCAGGCCGCGATGGACGAGGCCGCCCTCCGCGAGATCCCGAAGATCGCGAAGCGCACCGGCTACCTCGCCCTCATGGCGAACCTCTCGATGCTCACCGGCCTCCTCGGCACGGTCGCGGGGCTCATCACGAGCTTCGGCGCCGTCTCCGGCGAGAGCGTGGACCCGAGCCAGAAGGCCCGCATCCTCGCGGAAGGCATCAGCGAGGCCATGAACTGCACGGCGTTCGGCCTCATCGTCGCCCTCATGGGCCTCATCGGGTTCGCCGTGCTCAACGGCAAGACCCAGCAGCTCGAGGACGACATCAACGAGGCGAGCGTCCAGGTGCTCAACCTCGTCGTCACGAACCGCCAGAAGGTCAACCTCAGCGCCTGAGCGCTCGAGGTGGAGTTTCGTAGCCAGGCCATCTTTAGAGACGGGGTCCGCGGAGCATCCGCGGGCCTCCGCCTCAAACTTGAATCGGTGGAGAAGCAATCATGGCAGGCGTAGACGTAGGCGGCGGGGGCGGAAAGGGCCGACGGTCGACAGACTCGGAGGTCAACATGATCCCGTTCATCGACCTCCTCCTGGTCACCATCTCGTTCCTCCTCATCACGGCCGTCTGGTCGCAGATGGCGCGGTTGAACGCAGATGCGCAGGTGCCCGGTCCGCCGCGGCCCGACGAGCAGGTGACCGTGGAGCCTGAGAAGCAGCTCCACGTGCACATGAACGACCCCAACAACTTCAAGCTCGTGTGGAAGCAGGGCGGCACCGTGGTGAACACGACCGACGTGCCCCGCAAGGACAACGTCCAGAAGGAAGGCTCCACCAAGGTGGTCCGCTATCCTGAGCTGGCGGCGAAGATCGAGGCCGAGTGGAAGACCACCGGCACGCACCGCGAGGGCTCGGACAAGAAGTTCGACCAGGCCGTGCTGCACACCGACAACGAGACGCAGTACGTGTACCTCGTGGGTGCGATCGACGCGATCTACAAGGCCAAGCGCGACTACACCGTCGGCGGCAAGGCCGAGAAGGTCCCCGCGTTCAACGTCACGTTCGCGGTGAACTGAGGAGACCGGCATGACCATCGCACAACCAGGCCGACGCCTGATGCACTTCATCCCCCTCAAGTTCGTCCAGCACAAGGTGACGGGCGGGGGCAAGCGCTCGATCGCGGCGGCGCTGTCGCTCACGAGCATGATCGACTTCCTCGTGGTGACCGTCGTCTTCCTCCTCATGACGTTCTCGGCGTCGGGCGAGACCACGGTCGCGAAGGGCGTCACGCTGCCCAAGGCCGAGAACACGCTCGACATGATCGACGCGCCGCTCGTCGCCATCGCCGGCAGCCAGATCCTGGTCGACGGCAACCTCGCGGGCAACACCCGCGCGATCGAGGACTCCAAGCGCCTCCAGCGCATCGACGAGCTCTTCAACGTGCTCAAGGGCAAGCGCGAGCTCTGGAAGCAGCTCCACCCGAACAAGGAGTTCCCGGGCGTGGTCGTCCTCCAGATCGACCAGGAGGTGCCCGCCATCGTCGTGAAGAGCGTGTTCCAGACGGCGGCCTTCTCGGGCTACCCGAACGTGAGCTTCATGGTGAACATGATCCCGAAGGAGAAGTAGTCCGCGGGCGCCCTCAGCCGGCGCCCTTGACCAGGCAGCCGCTCGGTTCCCCGGGCGGCTGTTTCTGTTTGGAGCGGCGCCCGGCGTGGGCGCCCTCCCTCGAACGGGGCGGCGTGCCCCTCCCCACGCGCGGCGCGATCGCCGCGGGCATGGAGTGCGGATGGAGCGAGAGCGCGGACTCAAGTCGGTCGCGGTCATGCGCGAGGAGCGCAAGGCCCGCAAGTTCGGGAAGCCCACGTCGGCGTTCTTCCTGCTCGTCGGGGGCGGGGTCCTCGCGGTCATCGTGGCCGCGTACCTCACGTCGAACCGGGAGCTCGAGGCGGCGCGCACCGACCTGCTGAGCAAGCAGCGCGCGGCGGCCGTGACCGTGGGGAAGGAGTGGAGCCCGGTGCGCGATCTCGTCGAGGGCATCGCGCTCGAGAACGCGCGGGAGCCCTACGCCGGCGACGTCGTGAAGCCCGAGGCGGCCACGTGGGATTTCCGAACGTTGCCGGGGATTTATCTTCGACTGCGCCTGGCCCAAGCGGCCGACGCGGCGACCCTGCGGCGGGCCGCCGAGGACTCCCAGAAGGACGGCTTCTCGGCGTGCCTGCTGAAGGGTGGCAGGGCGCCCCTGGCGGACGCGGGCGCGGCGGAGGACAGGCCGTGGAACCTGCGCCAGGCCTACGCGGCCGCGCGCGTGCTCGAGGACCGCTGGGTGTCGGAGGTGAAGACCGCCGACAACGAGATGCGGCTCCGCGTCTTCCGTCAGCAGTACGAGAAGGCCCAGAGCTCCGAGCTGCCGCTCGCGATCGAGATCGTGCGGCGCGCCCACTTCTTCCTGCTCGTGCTCGACGAGGACACGCCCGAGGCGAAGGCCGAGGCCGACGGCGGCGTGCCCACGGTCGAGCAGCTCCAGACCACCGCGCACCCCGCGCGCGTCGTGCTCGTGAACCTGAAGACGCGGGAGGTGCTCGCGCGCCTCCGTCGCACGGCCGAGGGCCAGTTCTTCATGGCAGGCGAGCGCGCGATGACCGACCCGGAGACCCGCGCGGCGATGCAGCGCCAGGTCAACAACTGCGCGCTGGCGCAGGCCGTGTGGGGCGAGCTGAAGAAGCCCTGAGCGGGCACGGCGCCCCGCGCCGGGCGACGCTCGCCGCGCTCGCGCCCCACTACATGAGCCCGCCGGTGGTCGCGTGGCGCCGGATCGACACGTTCATGAGCAGGCCGAGCGACATCATGATCGTGAGCACGCTCGAGCCCCCGGCGGAGAAGAGCGGGAGCGTGACGCCGACCACGGGGAGCAGGCCGGTGACCATCCCGAGGTTGAACACCGCGTGCCAGAAGATCAGCGCGCCGCAGCCGATCGCGAGCACCGCCCCGAAGCGGTCCTTCGCGGACGAGGCCACGCGGATCGCCCACAGCACGAGGAACGCGTAGAGGAACACCAGGAACACGCCGCCGAGGAAGCCCCAGTCCTCCGCGTACACCGCGAACGGGAAGTCCGAGTGCTGGTCGGGCAGGAAGTGAAACTGGTTCTGGGTGCCCTTCATGAAGCCCTGGCCGGTCACGCCGCCCGCGCCGATGGCGACGCGCGCGTGGTGCGCGTGCCAGCCCGAGCCGAGCAGGTTCTCTTCGGGGTTCAGGAACGTGGTGATGCGCTTCTTCTGGTAGTCCTTCATGCCGTACGCCCACGCGAGGGGGAGCGCGACGCCGGCGCCCAGCACGAGCTGCACGACGCTCCGCCACTTGATGCGCGTGAGCAGGCAGATGGTCGTGAAGATGAGCCCGTGGATGAGCGCGGTGCCGAGGTCGGGCTGCTTCAACACGAGCAGCGTCGGCACGGCGGCGATGATCGCCGGGACGAGGAGATCCCCGAGCGTGCGCCCCTCGCTCTTGGGGTCGTCGTGGAGGTACTTCGCGAGCGCGATGATGAGGAAGATCTTCGTGAACTCGCTCGGCTGGAAGCTGAAGCTCCCGATGTTAATCCACCGCGAGCTGCCGCGAATGTCCTTGCCGAGGATGAACACGAGGAGGAGCAGCACGATCCCGAGCGCGTAGAGGAGGTAGCCGAGGCGCTCGTAGTGGCGATAGTCGACCACGCACACGATCGTGGCGAAGATGCCCCCGAGCACGAGCCAATAGATCTGCTGTATGTAGATGTCCGACAGCGCGGCGCGCGCGGCGCTCGTCGCCGAGTACAGGTTGATGACGCCGACCACCGCGAGCATCGAGCTCGCGAGGAACAGCGTCCAGTCGAAGTGCTCGCGCGCCTGCGCGGAACCTCGGTTCGAGAGGCCCCAGTCTCGCATCATGGCGCGGTCCTTCCGGTGGTGGCAGCGGCGCCGGTCACGGTGGCGCCTCGTCCGGCGGGAGCACTGTGGGCACGACCGGGGTGGGAGGGGGGAGAGGGTCGGCGGGATCGTCTTGGGCTGGCGCCGGCGACGGGAGGCCCGGCGTGAGCGGCTGCGTCGGCGCGGCGGCGGGGCGGGGCTTCGGCGCCGTGGGGCCTGGCAGCGCGGGCTTGCCCGAGCGCAGGGCGCGCAGGCGCGTGTACTCGCGGACCACCTTCACGGCGATGGGGGCGGCGATCGTGGGGCCGGAGCCGCCGTGCTCGACGAGCACGATGACCGCGACCTCCGGCGATTTGTACGGCGCGAACGAGGCGAACCAGGCGTGGTCCTTCGCGAGGAACCAGGCCTTCTTCGCGTCGTCTTTGCCGGTCGCGATGTAGCCGGTCTGCGCGGTGCCGGTCTTGCCGGCCATGTCGAGCGCCGTGTCGCGCACGGGGTAGGCGGTGCCGTGCTCTTCGTTCACCACCGCGTAGAGCGCCTCGGTGACGCGCTTGAGGTTCGCCGCCGTCACGTGCGCGCGCTGCCGCACGCGCGGGGGGAAGTCTTGCAGCACGGCGCCGTCGGACGACTCGATCGCGCGGACGGCCTGGGGCGTGTACACCGTGCCCCCGTTCGCGATCGCGGCGTACGCGAGGCCGAGCTGCAGCGGCGTGACGGTGGTCGCGCCCTGCCCGATCGCGGAGTTGAGCGTGTAGCCGATGCGGAACTGCCCGTGGTACCGCAGCGAATACCACGACCGCGTGGGCACGCGGCCCTGGGCCTCCGGGTTGATGCCGAGGCCGGTCTTCTGACCGAGGCCGAACTCGGCCCCGATGTGCGCGAGGCGATCGATGCCGACGGTCTCGCCGAGCTTGTAGAAGTACACGTTGCACGACTGGGCGATCGCCCCGTGCATGTTCACCCGCCCGTGGACGTGCGAGCAGCGGAAGACGCGGCGACCGTAGAGGAGGTAGCCGTCGCAGCGCTCGCTCTCCGCCGGGTTCACGAGCTTCGCCTCGAGCGCGGCGAGCGCGGAGAAGGGCTTGAAGGTCGACCCCGGCTGGAAGGCGCCGCTCATGGTCTTGTCGAGCATGGGCCGGAGCGAGTCGGCGTAGAGCTTGTTGAAGGTCTCGCGGACGCGCTCGCGGCCGGCGCCGCCGGAGAGATCGTTGGGATCGAAGTCGGGCTTCGAGTACAGCGCGAGGAGCCGCCCCGTGCGGACGTCGACCACGACGACGGCGCCCGAGACCTCGTTGCGCATCGCCTTCTCGATGCCCTCCATGAGCTCCATGTCGATCGTGAGCCGCAGGTCGCGGCCGGCGAGGGGCTCCTGGCGCTTGGGCGCGTCGAGGAGGCGCTCGGCGTCCGGGCCCGTGCGGTAGCGACCGCGCGCGTCGACCACGCGCTTCTCCCAGCCGCGCTGCCCTCGCAGGTACGCCTCCCAGCTGCGCTCGATGCCCGTGGCGCCCAGCGTGTCGCCGGGCGCGTAGCCGAGGGGGTTTACCTTCGCGCGATCCTCGGCGCTCATCGACTTGTAGTCGTCCGGGCGGAACTTCGCGAGGGTCTCGGCGTCGACCTGCGCCACGTAGCCGAGCAGGTGCGAGCCGAGGTTCTTGTAGGGGTAGAGGCGCACGGGGGCGCTCAGCACGCTGCTGCCGACGAGCTCCCACGAGTGCTGCTTGAGCTCGGCGACGATGTCGCGCGGCACGTCCTCTCGCACGAGGATGCTGTGCCAGCACGGCGACTTGTCCTCGTCGGTCTTGCACGCCTCCCGGATGCGCGCGGTGAGGCGCGCGCGCTCGTCGGGGTTCAGGCGGAGGGTGTCGGCGATGAGGGGGAAGGAGTCGCGCTCGTCCTTGCCCCAGCGACGGGGAGGGCGGGCGCTCGGCATCACCCGGCCGGGCACGATGTAGACGTTGAAGGCGCCGCGGCTCGACGCGAGCACGCGCCCGTTGGCGTCGCGCACGACGCCCCGGGTGGTCGGGAGCGTGACGCGCCGGATCACGTTCTCGTGCGCGCGCGCCGCGTAGTCCTTGCCCTCGATCACCTGCAGCTGGAAGAGGCGCACGGCGATGGTCAGGAACGCGAGGAACGCGAACAGGGCCATGTACTGGTAACGTTTGCGAAATTCGCCGACGTCCGAGCGCGGTACGAGCCGATCGCTCATGGCGGCGCGCCCTCGCGCAGGGCGTTCTGCGTGCCCACGTGGATGCGCTGCGCGAGCCGGAACACGATGGGCGCCGTCATGCTCGTCGCGAGCACGTGCGGCAGGGCCATGGGCGCGATCATGCGCGGCATCCAGCCGTCGCGCTCCTTCCAGAAGATCGCCACCAGGATGACGACCATGATGGAGTGGACCAGCGAGAACACGAGCGCGAGCACGACCTGCATCCACCGGGTCTGGGCGGCGAAGCGCACCCCGGCCGCCCGCGCGAGCACGAACGTGGCCACGTAGGTGAACGTGTAGAGGCCCACGGGGGCGATGCCGACGAGGTCGGTGAAGTACCCGAGCGCGAACGCGACCGCCGCGCCCCGCGCGAGCGAGTACTCGTGGACGCCCATGTAGATGACGAGCGGGAGCACGAGCTCCGGCACGAACCCGGGCACGTGCACCTCGTGGTCGGAGAGGTGCACCCACAGGAGCAGCGAGGAGAGCACCCGCTCGGCGACCACGATCGCGCGGAACAAGTTCGACTGGAGGAGGAGGAGCCCGAGGCCCGCGCCGAAGAACGCAGTAAACCTCATGGCTTGGCCTTGCCCTTCTCCGTCTTCTCCGCCTTCTCCTCCTCGTCGGGCGGGGTGACGATGATGAGCACGGCGTCGAGCCGCGAGAAGTTCACGGTGGGCTGGGCCTCGATCTCCTGATCGCGCCCCGGCTCCCGCTTGACGACCTTGGTCACCTTGGCGACGGGCAGCCCCTTGGGGAACCACTTGCCCTTGCCGCTCGTCACCAGCAGGTCGCCCACCTCCACGTCGTCGGCCGAGTCGACGTTCTCGACCTTGCAGAAGTAGCGGGACGGATCGCCCGTGCCGCGAATGTAGCCGCGCGCCCGCGTGCGCTCGTTGGAGACGTCGAGGCCGAAGCCGGCGTCGGCGGCGAGCTGCACGTCGACCGCGTCGCCCGCCACGCGGAGCACGGCGCCCACGACGCCGTCCGGAGACACGACGGGCATGTGGGGGCGCACGTTGCGCGAGCCCCGATCGAGCACGACGCGCGTGACGCGGAAGAAGGCGTTGAAGTCCTTCGCGACCACCTGCGCGCTGACCAGATCGCCGGGGATGCCCTCGCGCAGCTGCAAGAGCCGCCGCAGGTCTTGGTTCTCGGTCTGGGTCTGCTCGAGGCGGTGCACGGTCTCGCGCAGCCGCGCGTTCTCGTAGGCGAGCCGCTCGTTGTCGGTCTTGACGTCGACCAGGTACACGTAGCTGTCCCACACGTTCGAGACGCCGCGCGCCAGGCTCGAGGCGCCGAACTCGATGGGCGCGCTCACGCGGAGCACCGCGCGATCCATGGCGTTCAGGTTCTCCGGCTTGCGCATGTTGGCGCGCAAGAAGAAGAAGGGGACCGCGAGCAGCAGGATGACGATGCCTACGTCGCGATAGCGCTTGAAGGACGACACGGCGCGCTCCTCGGATGACTCTCGGCGGCGCCCGCGCGCTAGCCGATGGTCACCTCTCGAAGGAGCTCCATGTGGTCGAGCGTCTTGCCGCTCCCGAGGACGACCGCGCTGATGGGGTCGTCGCACACCATCACGGGCAGGCCGGTCTCTTCGCGCAGGAGCACGTCGAGGTTCGCGAGCAGCGCGCCGCCCCCGGTGAGGACGATGCCCTTGTCGACGATGTCGGCGGCGAGCTCCGGCGGGGTCTTCTCGAGGGCGAGGAGCACCGCCTCGACGATCGCGTTGGTCGGCTCGGCGAGGGCCTCGCGGATCTCGTCGGAGTTCACGACGACCGTCTTGGGGACGCCGGCGACCAGGTCCCGCCCCTTGACCTCGGTGGTCTTCTGCTGCTCGAGCGGGTAGGCGTTGCCCACCTGCATTTTGATGCGCTCGGCGGTCTGCTCGCCGATCGCCAGGTTGTACTTGCGCTTGAGGTACGCGCTGATGGCGTCGTCCATCTTGTCGCCGCCCACGCGCACGCTCTGCGAGTACACGATGCCAGCGAGCGAGATGACGGCGACCTCCGTGGTGCCGCCGCCGATGTCGACCACCATGTTCCCCGAGGGCTCGGTGATCGGCAGGCCCGCGCCGATGGCCGCGGCCATGGGCTCCTCGATCAGGTACACCTCGCGCGCGCCGGCGCTCTCGGCGCTCTCCTTCACCGCGCGCTTCTCGACCTCGGTGATGCCGAACGGGACGCAGATGATGATGCGGGGCTTCACCAGCGTGCGCCGGTTGTGCGCGCGGGCGATGAAGTACCGGAGCATCGCCTCGGTGATCTCGAAGTCGGCGATGACGCCGTCTCGGAGGGGACGCACCGCGCGGATGTTGCCCGGCGTGCGGCCGAGCATTTCCTTCGCCTCGCGCCCGACCGCGAGGACCTTGTTGCCTCCGCGGCTGTCACGCTGCACCGCGACGACGGAGGGCTCGCACGAGACGATGCCCTTGCCCTTCACGTAGATCAGCGTGTTCGCCGTCCCGAGGTCGATGGCGAGATCATTCGAGAACAGGCCGTGGAGCCAGTCGAAGATCATGCGCGGTCCAATCTCCTCTCGGGGCGCGAGGGCCCGTGGTCACTGGAAGCGCGCCAGCACCGATGCTGGCGCGCGGAAAGGAAGCGCGGCGCCCACCCGCGCAGGGGCGAGGGGCGAAAGAAAAGAAGAGGCAGCGCAGGGCTCAGCCCTTCGAGATCTTGCCTTCCTTGTGCGGGTGGTGCGCGCGGCACGCCGAGCAGAACTTCTTGATCTCGAACTTCTCGGACATCGTCCGCTTGTTCTTGGTGGTCGTGTAGTTGGCGCGGTTGCAGTTCGCGCAGGTCATCTTGATGAGGTCTCGCATGGCCAATCCTTGAACCGAAGAGCGCCGAGGGGCGCGTAGTCGCGTAGTCGCACGAACCTGGAAAGTGAGCCCCGGAGGGCGAACGAAGGTCTATGGCGGCCCCGAGCCGAAGGCGACGTGTCGCCATGAACACCCTAGAAGCGAAGTCGCACCCGCAAAGGGAGCCGGTGACTTATCCCGCGACTTTCATGGAGTCAAGCCCGGCTCGATGAGCGCTCGGGCCCAGCGGCGGAGAAGATCGGCCACAAAAAAGAACGAGCGGACGCGCTTAGCGCCGTCCGCTCGTGGGTTCAGGGTCGAAGGGTCTACTCGTCGTCCCAGTCATCCGCCTGGGGCTCGTCGCGCTCGCGCTTGGGGCGCCGTCCCTCCTCGGAGCCTCCCCCGCCGGGCTTCCGGCGACGGTCGTCGAAGGTCTTGCGCTGGGGAGGAGGGGCGCCGCCGCCGCTGGGCGGGAAG